>DASYAX010000246.1:0-3401 GCA_036501045.1 Bryobacteraceae bacterium | reverse complement strand
CGGCGATCGCGTTCGCCGGCTTCAAAGAGATCGCGGCCGTTCGCTCGAAGCCGAAGAGTTCGCCTTTCGCGGTCGCCGCCTGAATGACGCCGTCTGAAACGATCGTGATCTGACATCCCGGAGTCAATGCGACGCGAGTCTTGTTAGGGGCGGCGAGAAACGGAGCCATTTTCGGCGGGATATGGCGGCGCCAATGGCGCCAGGCGGCGCTGGCAACTCCATGGGCGAGGACGCGGTAAAGGATTCTATAGCAGTTTCTATATCCTGAGACCGTGCCCGCAAGGCCTGAAATCAGTACAGCGTTCTGGTTTTCTCAAGAGATCGATTCTCAATCCGGTCTCGGAGGAATCCACCTTGCCGCGTCCTTGCCGTTGTTGCCGCTTCTGCCAGCAGTCATTCGAACCCTCGAAGTTCCGCCCGGACCAGAGCGTCTGCAGCCAACCGGCATGCCGGCGCCAACGGCGCGCCGAGTATCATCGCCGCAAGATCGACACCGATCCGGTATACGCGCAGGTCGCGATCGATAGCCAGAAGAAGTGGCGTGACGCCCATCCCGATTACCAGAAGACCTATCGCCAATCGCATGCAGCCGGGGTCGAGCGCAACCGGCAGATGCAGCCGGGGAGGGACGCCAAGCGCCGGGCGCAGTTTCTTGTAAAGAACAACTTGGCTTTGGACTTAAAGCATTGCGCCGCCGAGGTCTGGCTGCTCGGTCCGGCAGTCCGCGATCTTGAAAAGAACAACCTGGCTGCCTGCAAGATGTTCATTTTTCAGCCGGCGGCGCCCAGCACTTCCGCACCGCGACCATCTTGTAAAGAACATCCTATTGGTCCGGCGGTGCAAACGCCCCTATAACGGGATCAAGGATGCTGTCGCCAGATCAGATTAGCGAACTACACCGCCTCCACTTCGTGGAGAAATGGTCCTTGCGCAAAATCGCGCGGCATATGCGGATCGGCCGCCGCACGATTGCCAAGTATCTCGAAGCGCCGGCTGCGAAGGCCGCTCACCGCGACCGCTCCAGCAAGCTCGATCCATTCAAGGAAATCATTGCCGAGTTGCTCCAGCAGGACCCGGACGCCAACGCCCCCGTGATTGCCCAGCGATTGCAGCCTCATGGATACGACGGCGGCTTCACCATCGTCAAGGATTACTTGCGCACCCTCCGCAAGAACACCGTTGCCCGCCGCGCTTACGTTCGCGTCGAACCGGCGCCCGGCGAACGGTTCGATGTGGACTGGGGCCACTTCGGCGCGCTCGTTTACAACGGCGCCACGCGCAAGCTTTACGCCTTCTGCCTGGTGGAATCTCACAGCCGCAAAATGTATCTGGAGTTCACTCATAGCCAGACTTTCGAGACTTTCGCCCGCTGTCACATCCACGCTTTTCAGTTCTTCTCCGGCACAAGCCGTGAGATCTGGTTCGACAATCTGGCTACCGCCGTCGCCGAACACGATGGCAACCTGGTCCGCTTCAATCCGCGCTTCCTCGCCTTTGCGCGCGAATGCAGCTTCATTCCACGCGCCTGTCACGTAGCGGCGGCTTGGGAGAAAGGCAAAGTCGAACGAGCCATCGGTTATGTGCGCCAGAACTTCTGGCCGTTGCGCTCCTTCACCGATCTGGCCGATGTGAACGCTCAGGCCCGCCAATGGCTGCAAGAAGTCGCCAATCAACGCCGTCATCGCGAAACTGGGCAAGCGCCCAACGAACGTTTCCAGCCTGAATCTCTCCGGCAGCTGCCCGCCATGCTTCCCGACTGCCGCGACGCCGCCGAGGCGCTCGTGCATAAAGATATGCGTCTCTCCTTCGACGGCAACCGCTACTGCGTGCCCGCTCGTTATGTGGGACACAAGCTCACCGTCAAGGGAGACGCTTCGTCCGTCACCCTCTACGATCAGCATCATGACATCGTCTGTTATCCCCGCTCCTGGCAGCGCGGACAGACCTTCGGAGCGGAGCGCTTTGAGAAAGAACTCCACGCGCAAATGGCCGCCGCCGAACGTTCGGCGACGCAACAGCGCCTCATCGCCCTGCTCGGTCCCGCCGCCCATGAATACCTCGAACGCCTCGCCGATACGGACCGCTCGTTATCGCGTCAGGTGCGCGAACTGTTTGTGCTCGTCCGAGAGTACGGCCCGGAAGCGGTATCCGCCGCGCTTGCCAAAGCGCACGCCGCACGCGCCTTCGGCGCCGATTACATTGCCAATATCCTCCGCCAGCAGCAACAGCGCCGCGAGGTGCAACCGCCGCTGCAGTTCAAAGATCCGGCGCTGAACGAACTCGCCACCGATCCGCTTTCGCTGGCTCAGTACGACGCTTTCATTCTTCGTTCCCGAAAGGAGTCCCGTGACTGCACTGCACCAAAAACTCAACCAACTCAGCTTGACCTCTATGGCCCGCCAACTGGATCAGACGATCACTGACGCCGCGGCCAGAAACCGCAGCATCGTGGAAGCGTTAGAATCGCTCGTAGACTTCGAACTGGAATCCCGCAACAGCCGCTCGATCGAACGGCGCTTCCAAGTCTCGCGCCTGCACGCTCAGCACTCTATCGACAGCTTTCACTTCAAACACCACAAGAGCCGCATGGATCTGAAGCCGCGCATTCTAAGACTGCTCGATCTGGAGTTCATCGCCAAGGGAACCGGGGCAATCTTTATCGGCAACCCCGGCGTAGGCAAAACCTTTCTCGCGAAAATCATCGGCTGGCGCGCCTGCCAGGCGAATCGGCGCGTGCTGTTCACCACCGCCATGGATATGCTCAATCACCTGCTCGCTTCGCAGGTCGATCACTCACTTATCCGCAAACTCAGGATCTATACCGAGCCAGCATTACTTATCGTGGACGAGCTAGGTTACTTATCACTCGATCAACAGAGTTCGAATCTCTTCTATCAAGTCATTTCTACCCGGCACAGCCAGCAGCGCTCGACTGTCATCACTACTAACACCGCATTCTCCGAGTGGGGCAACGTCCTCTATAACACCACCATCGCTACCGCCATCGCCGACCGTTTGGTCGAAAACTCCGAAATCTTTCTGCTCGGCGGAGATAGTCTTCGCAAGGGCAACAGCAAATCGAATCCGCCGGCCGCCGAATAGCGGGCATGGCAGCAAGCATGCGCCGCGCTGTGATGATAACCCGCACCGAGGAATCGGCCGGCTAACCCCACAACGGCGCTGACCATGGAGGCGGGGGCTTCGGCTCCCGCTCCCCGGCCTGCCTTCCTAAATGTTCAACTTCAGCGCCAATCACCTCGTTCTGCTCTCGCGGACGGAATGCCGCCGCTGTGTTGTGTTCGTCATGAAAGACGATTCGACGCGACGGGTTTACCGGCTGTATGACTTCACTAAATCCCGGATCATCACGTCAGGCCAATACTACTGCGTTTCCGGAAAGG
>DASYAX010000245.1:0-3676 GCA_036501045.1 Bryobacteraceae bacterium | reverse complement strand
AATCGCATCAGAAATTGCGTTCAAAATTGCGCAGCATCCGCCACCGACCGGCGGCTCGCCGATACCTCGCGCACCCGCTGGACTTTCGGGTTCGGGAATATTCAGCGCGGCCCATTCAAAGTTGTCCGGTACGTCCAGAATAGTGGGCGGCCGATTTTGGTAGAAACGCTTGGCCAGCGGGACTCCAAGGTGCTGGTCATAGACCCACTTTTGGCTGAGCGCGTGACCGATGCCCAACATCGAGCGGCCGAGAATCTGACCGCCGAGCGCCTTGGGATGGATTACTCGGCCCACATCGGCTACGGCAAGAAAATCGACGATGTGATAGGCGCCCGTTTCAACGTCGATCTCAACCTCGGCAAATGAAGCAACGAACGAGAAATTCTGGCCGTCCTGCGGATAGTTATCTCGGGCTACGGCCATCAGACCTTGCCCGGAAAGAGCCTTCGCCGAGGCGACCGTCATCTTATTGATATCTTGCGGCAACTCATGACCGTCGTAGACGCCGCCCAGCTTGATCGCAGCCTGAGCCGCCTGCGCGAGCGTCATGCTGGCGCCTCCCTTGCGATAGACTTTTCCTCCGCCTAGCTCATAGTCTTCCGGACGCCCGCCGTGAGTCTTCGCCGCGATTTGTTGCAGCTTTTGCTTGCCGTCCATACCGGCGGCATACGCTGCGCGCGTCATCGCATGGGTTGTCTGGCTGCCGCCTGACGCGCAACTCCACGGCAGATTTTTGGTGGTATTGCCCCAGGTGAGTACCACGTTCTCCCAAGGCATGCCGACAATTTCAGCCGCGATACGCTGCGCATCGCTGAAATTTTCGGTGCCCAGATTGCCGATGCCGGTTTGGATGTACATCTTGCCATCCGGTTTAATGATGAAGAGTCCGTCGTATCCTTTGGAGCCTGCCACAAACGTACTGCTGGAGACGCCGACTCCTCTGATCTTCGTCCCGTTTCGCTTTCCACTCTCGAGCCTTCTTTCGCTCCAGTTGAACTTATCGGCGCCACGCGTCAGCGCGTCTTTTATAAAGCAGCTGGTGGAGTACGGGCGCTTCCCGTTGGGAGCGGGAGGTCCGAACGGCGCCTTGCCTTCGGGCGCATTGAATCGGCGCAGTTCGACCTGATCGACGCCCAACTGACGCGCCGCTTTCGCAAGAATCGGTTCCATCAGCGCGATGCCCTGCATTCCTCCCGGAGAGCTCTGCGCGGATCGCGGAACGGTATTGGTGAGAACGGAAATTCCGCGCCAACGCATCGCTGGCGGTTGATACAGCAGGGAGACGATGCGTCCCGATTGGCCACAATCGCCGGCCTGATCGTAGGGGCCGTTGTCACAGACTGCATACATATCGATCGCGGTGATGCGGCCGTCCTTTGCGAAACCGACTTTAAGGCGACCGGTGAGGCTGGGACGCCCTCTTCCGATGTAATGTTCTTCCTCGCGGCTGACGCGCATCATCACAGGGGCGTTGCATTTCTTCGCGAGAATAGCCGGGATAATCACCTGAATCGATGCCGTGATCTTGCTGCCGAATCCGCCACCCGTGTATTCGCTGATCAGGACAATATCGTCGGGCTTCATATTCATCCAGCGAGCGATGGCAGGAATCGTCTGAATGGTGCTTTGTGTCCCCGCGTGGACGAAGAGCTTGCCGCCTTGCCAATAGGCCATGGCAGTGCGCGTCTCCATGCACTGATGACTCGTGTTGGGCGTGACAAAAGTTTCATCCAACACTAGCGCCGCATTCCTGAAGCCGCCGTCGAGGTCGCCATACGTCCATTCGTCGGTGGGCTTGCCCATCGGCATCTTGCCTGCGGCGTAGTCTTTGAATTCTTCCTCGGTCCACTTCATTTCGACTACATCTAGAGGCGGAGGCGCTGTGGCTCGTCCACCGGGCGGCGGAGGAGGCGTAGGCGGACGCATCCAAGTGTTGCCGTCAGTGCGAGCGTTCGGTCCGCCCGGACGGAGGCTGACGAACGGATCGACAACGAAGGGGAGAGGCTCATACGACACTTTGATTTTTTCGATGGCGTCCGCGGCGGTCAGTTCGTCAACGGCCGCTACGGCAAGAATCGGCTCGCCTTGATAAATCGGTTCCATGGCGAGTCCGCGTTCTCCGCGCTTGCTTGCCTTGATCACCACGCCGAGGTCGGTGACTGAATCTGCCGGAGCCGGCAGATCATCCATCGTGACCATTCCTTTTACGCCTGGCATTGCCAGGGCTTCTGCCGCGTCAATATGCAGCACGCGCGCGTGGGGATATGGGCTCAGCAACAATTTCGTGAACAACATTCCGTCTGCGCGGTAATCTTCCGCGTATTTCGATCGTCCGGTAACTTTGGCGATCAAATCCGGCGTGGTGTAGTTTTCACCAACGAGTTTCGTTTTGTCCGGAGGAGTGCTAGCCGTAACCAACGGAATTTTGGACGTGTCCGGAGCATTTGACGACGCGTTCGCCGGCGTTGTCTTCGCGGTGGGTGCGGTTTTGGGAGTATCGATTGGGTCAGGCATGGGTCACTCCTCGCGAAAGTTCGGCTCCGCGCATGAACGCAGTAAGTATCTTTTCGTAGTCCTGGCAGCGGCAAAGATTGCCTGAGATTCCATGGGCCAGCTCGGCGCGAGTCGGGTTTGGATTCACTTTCAGGAATCCGACGGTGGCCATGATGAAGCCAGACATGCAGAAGGCGCACTGGAAGCCCTGTTCCTCTACTACTCCCTGCTGCACGGGGTGAAGAGTGCCATCCGCGCTCGCGAGACCTTCGATCGTAACGATTTTTTTACCTCGGGCGCTGTGGGTTAGCATGGAGCACGAGTAGTGCGGGACATCGTCGATGAGGACGGTGCAGCAGCCGCATTCCGAGCGATCGCAGCCGAGCTTCGTGCCGGTGAGCCCCAGTTTGTAGCGCAGCGTGGTGGCCAGCGTTTCCTGCTTCATCACGTCGACTGGGCGCTGTTGGCCGTTAACGTTGAGCGTGATGAGGCGCTCGACCGAACCCGGCGCCGACGCGAAAGCGCGCTGGATCGTGCCGCGAAAAAGATATCCCGTAGAAGAAGCCGCGCCGGCTGCGATGACACCTTTAATAAGGTCTCGCCTGCTGAGCTTGGACGACTTCTCCTTTGGATCGCAATTGTCAGACATGGACATCACCTCAATCTTGATGAGCCTGGTTCACTGTGGAACGCGCACATTTTCGTTGCTCCCGGAATGAATGTGCGGCACGCCGAGTACGATGAACTCGCTCACGCAATCATCAATTCCGTCTCAACCGGCTGAATACGCGGCATTATACACCCCCAATTGCCGCATGGCTCCGCAGACGTTCGTTTCGCTCGCTGCCAAACAAGCGGCTGCGGGCGAGCAACTCCGTCGCTCTGGAGCCGGCGCGGCGATACTCTGTCCCTGGAGTTTGCGGGGCCGTTGACAATCGTCATACACGGCGAAGGCGTCAAATCAAGTTCTGAGTGAGGCAGGCGATTTTGAGACAATTTCGGCTAACATCTCGTCGATTGCGCGCCGCACGGATTCGCTAGCGGGCAAAAGTGGAAGCCGTGGAGCGCCGCCGTAATATCCGAGTTGATCGAGCGCGTACTTCACGCCGGAGATGCTGTACTGCGAGAGCATTTTGGAGGGCCCGGTCAACTTTTGCTGTTGCGATTCGGCGCGCGCCACGTC
>DASYAX010000244.1:0-39885 GCA_036501045.1 Bryobacteraceae bacterium | reverse complement strand
GGCACCGGGATGGTGGGCCAGCACTTCATCCGCTTTTTGCAAGGGCATCCCTGGTTCCAGTTGACCTGGCTCGGAGCGAGCGATCGCTCAGCCGGTAAGAAGCTCAAAGACGCGACGCCCTGGCGATTGGATGGAGAGATGCCGCTCGCCGCCGCCGATATCGCTGTATCCGATTCCAAGCCAGGCAGCGCGCCGCGCCTGGTATTTTCGGCGATGGATGCCTCGGTCGCAACCGAAATCGAACGCGAGTTCGCTCAGGCGGGACATATTGTAGTTTCTAATTCGCGCAACCATCGCATGGAGCCCGATGTTCCGCTGATTGTCCCTGAAGTCAATCCGGGCCACCTCGAGCTGATTGCCACCCAGCGCCGCAACCGCGGCTGGAAGGGCATGATCGTCACCAATCCGAACTGCTCTACTATCGTTTTGACCATGGCGCTTGCGCCATTGGCCCAGTTCGGGATTCAACGCGTCCTTGCCGCTACCATGCAGGCGGTTTCGGGCGCTGGTTATCCGGGCGTCGCTTCCATGGACATCATGGCCAATGTCATTCCCTTCATTGGCTCCGAAGAAGAGAAAATGCAACAGGAGACGCAGAAAATTTTAGGAGGCATCGCCGATGGGCAGGCGCAGCCGCTCGCCGCGCGCGTAAGCGCGCATTGTAATCGCGTTGCCGTGATCGACGGCCACCTGGTCGCCGTCTCGGTTGAGTTCTCCGCCAAACCGAAGATCGCCGACGTTCAGAATGCCATCGAACAGTTCCAAGGTGTTCCTCAAAAACGCAAGCTGCCGAGCGCTCCACCTCATCCGCTCATCTATATGCCTCAGCAGGATCGTCCGCAGCCGCGCCGCGACGCCGCCCGCGAAAACGGTATGTGTGTATTTGTGGGCCGTCTTCGCGAGTGCCCGGTGTTCGACGTGAAATTCGCTGCCTGCGGCCACAATACGATTCGCGGCGCCGCCGGCGCGGCCGTCCTGAATGCCGAGTTGATGGCCTCCGAAGGCCTGGTCGATTAGGTACGGCACGCATGATTGTCATGAAATTCGGCGGTACCTCCGTCGAATCCCAAGAAGCTGTCGCGCGCGTCACCCGCATTGTCGAAAGCCAGCGGCATCGTCATCCCATCGTGGTGGTCTCCGCCATGGGCAAGACGACCAATACGCTGCTCGAAGCCGCTGCCGAGGCCGCCGCCGGAAGACGCGATCAGGCGCTGGCGCTGGTCGATGAGTTGCGTGGTCATCACCTCACCCATGGGCTGGCGTTGGCCGGTCCCGCAGCCGCCGATCTCGACCGCTACATCCGCGCTCACTTCGAGTGGCTCGACGAATTGGTCAAAGGTTTATCGGTCGTAGGCGAGTTGTCGCCGCGCTCGATGGACGCCATCGCCAGCTTGGGCGAGCGCCTCTCGAGCCTGGTGGTAAGTTTTGCCTTTAACAGCGCCGGTTTGCGCGCTCAGCATCTCGACGCGCGGCGTGTCATTGTGACCGATGACCGCTTCACACAAGCCCAGCCGTTACTTGAAGATACCTATTCTTTCCTCAGGGAAAACGTGATTCCACTGGCGGAAGCTTCGGTGGTCGTGATGGGCGGCTTCATCGGCGCGACAAAAGATGGCCACACCACCACCCTTGGCCGGGGCGGCTCCGATTTCTCCGCAGCCCTCGTCGGTGCCGGCGTCGATGCCGAAGAGATTCAGATTTGGACTGACGTGGACGGCATGCTGACCGCCGATCCGCGTATCATGGCAGGCGGTCACCGCGTCAAAAGCATTTCCTTTGCCGAAGCGGCGGAAATGGCCTACTTCGGCGCCAAGGTGCTGCATCCGGCCACCGTGCTGCCCGCCTTCGAAAAAAATATTCCCGTGCACATCTTGAATTCGAAACGGCCCGAGGCGGAAGGCACCCGTATCACGGCCGAAGCCGTGCCTTGCAAGAACCCAGTGAAGTCGATCTCCTGCAAGCGCGACATCACGATTCTGAATATCCGCTCCACTCGCATGCTGATGGCGCATGGCTTCCTGCGCCGCATTTTCGAGATTTTCGATCGCTACCGCACCAGCGTCGATATGCTCTCTACTTCGGAAGTGAGCGTCTCGCTGACGCTCGACAACACCGAAAACCTGCCCGCGATCCGCGAAGAATTGCGGCAGTTCGCGGAAATCACGGTGGAAGGCGGGCAGGCCATCGTATGTCTGGTGGGCGAAAATATTCGTCAGACGCCGGGAATCGCGGGCCGCGCCTTCCAGGTACTCTCGAATAAGAACATCTTGATGATTTCTCAAGGAGCGTCGCTCCTCAATCTCGGTTTTGTCATCGCGGAGAGCGATCTCACGGATGCCGTGTCGGCTCTGCATCAAGAATTTTTTTCCGAGCTCGATCCGGCGGTGTTTGCATGAGCGCCAAAAAACTCGTACTCGCGGGTCACGGCAAGATGGGCCATCTCATCGAACAGTTGGCGCCGGAATATGACTTTGAAGTGGTCGAACGCCTGACGAGCAAAAACTTCGCCGCCGCTTCTTTCGAACAGGCTGACGTGGCGATTGAGTTCTCGACGCCCGAAGCCGCGCCCGAAAACTTGTTGCGGCTCGCCCGCGCCAAAGTACCCGCCGTCACCGGCACTACCGGTTGGCTCGACCGTTTTGCCGAAGTGAAAGCGGCGGTGGAACAGGCGGCCACCGGACTCGTTTGGAGTCCCAACTTCTCGGTAGGAGCGGCCGTGTTTCGCAAGCTCGCCGTGCTCGCCGCCGGACTTCTGCGGGACGAGCAGGAATATGGAGCGTGGGCGTGGGAAATTCATCACGACGCTAAAAAAGATGCGCCCTCCGGCACGCTTGTGCATCTGGTCAAAGCCATGCAACAAAGCGGCTATGCGCGCCCCATCGACGTTAGCTCGAATCGCGCCGGCAAACATCCCGGCACGCATGAAATCGGCTTCGATTCGGCCGCTGATACGATTACCTTACGGCACGTCGCTCGTAGCCGCGAGGGATTTGCCAGAGGCGCTCTGAAATCCGCCAGATGGATTCTGGATCGCACAGGCGTCTACACGTTCGAGGACGTCTTATTCGGCCCTCGCTGAAAGGAGCAAACATGTTTACCGGCTGTGGCACTGCGTTGGTAACGCCATTCCGAGCCGATCAATCGCTGGATGAACCCGCGCTGCGAGGCTTGGTCGAGCGGCAGATCGAAGCCGGCATCGATTTCCTTTGCCCTTGCGGCACCACCGGCGAGAG
Organism: Bryobacteraceae bacterium; assembly: GCA_036501045.1. Lineage (GTDB taxonomy): Bacteria > Acidobacteriota > Terriglobia > Bryobacterales > Bryobacteraceae > Bog-105. Next base: position 36,652 of record DASYAX010000244.1, on the reverse strand, counting down.
CCCGACGCTTTCGCACGAAGAGCATCTGCGCGTAGTTGAAATCACCGTCGAGGAATCGCGCGGCCGGGTTCCAGTGGTGGCGGGCGCGGGCGGCTACGACACCCACAAAGTGATCGCCATGATTGCCGAGCTGAAGAAGCTGGGCGTCTCCGGCATCTTGTCCGTCACGCCGTATTACAACAAGCCGACGCAGGAAGGGCTCTACCAGCATTACCGCGCCATCGCCGAATCGACTTCGCTGCCCATCATCGTCTATAGCGTGCAGCCGCGCACCGCTGTCAACGTCGAGCCCGCCACGCTGCTCCGCTTGGCCCAGATTCCGAACATCATTGGCGTAAAGGAAGCATCCGGCAACATTTCTCAAATGGCCAGTATCGCCGCGCGGGTGCCGGATTCCTTCGTGGTGCTCTCCGGCGATGATTCGGTCGCCTTGCCGCTCATTGCCCTGGGCGGTCGCGGCGTAATTTCCGTTGTCTCGAATGAAATTCCGGCCGAATTCGGTGAGCTGACGCGCGCCGCGATGAAAGGCGATTTCGCGCGTGCCCGCCAGCTTCAGAAAAAATATCAGGCGCTGATGGAAATCAACTTCATCGAAACCAGCCCCGGTCCCGTCAAGTTTGCCTTGTCGCGCATGGGCCTGCTCGACCCCGTCTGGCGGCTTCCCATCGTGGCGCCGCAGCCGGCCTCGCAACAGAAGATCGAAGCCGTGCTTGAGCCGCTTGGTCTGCTGGCGGGAGTTCGTGTTTGAGCGACTCGCTGCGCCACGATATCGAAAAGTTGTTCGAGGATCCACCGGCAAGCTACTCCGCCGAACACAAGGAGTTGTTCTTCGAGTTTCGCGAGCTCCTAAACCGCGGCGCAATCCGCGCGGCTGAGCGTGATGCTTCGCAGCCTACCGGCTGGCGAGTCAATCCCTGGGTCAAGAAAGGTATTTTGCTCGGCTTTCGCATGGGCGGAATCGTTGCGATGTCGGGCCAGTTTTTCGACAAATCCACGTACCCTTTAAAACAAATCGGCTTGCAGGATGGCGTGCGCGTCGTCCCCGGCGGTTCGAGCGTGCGCGATGGCTGCTATCTGGGGCGCGGCGTGGTCTGCATGCCGCCGATGTACGTCAATGCCGGCGCTTATGTGGACGACGGAAGTATGGTGGATTCGCATGCGCTCATCGGCAGTTGCGCCCAAATCGGACGGAATTGCCATATCTCGGCCGCTTCGCAAATCGGCGGCGTGCTCGAGCCAGTCGGGGCGTCGCCCGTGATTGTCGAAGAAGACGTATTGATCGGTGGGAACTGCGGCGTCTATGAAGGAACTGTCGTCAAGCGAAGGGCCGTTCTGGGCAGTGGCGCCATCCTGAACCGTTCGACTCCCGTCTATGATCTCGTCCGCAAAACGGTGCATCGCGCGAGCGGCGATATGCCCTTGGTAATTCCGGAGGAAGCCGTGGTGGTGGCTGGGTCGCGTGCCATCAACTCGGGCGCCGGCAAAGACTGGGGCATCTCTTTATATACGCCCGTGATTGTTAAGTATCGCGACGCCGGAACGGAGACGAAGATCCAACTGGAAGATTTGCTGCGTTAATCTTCGGGCCCGCTGCTTTCAAATACCCGTGCCCCCGTCGGTGTCTCGCTGCCGCCTTGCGGCTCGTTGGTAACGGTTAGCGAGGAGATGCTTGAGACCAGCGCCGCCTCCGTGTACGACACGATCGCCCGATTGTCCTCGTCGGGAGTGAAGGCGCCGGCGCTGACGACTTTGGGTTCTTCCTTGCGCAGCAGCCAGAGCTGGAACTGGCGCTGTTCGCCCGGCGGCGGCAAATCCGCGCCGACAAAAACAATCTTCGAGTTCTCGATCACCACCGCGTAGGCGACGCTCGAGGCGGCGTTCTCGAGCCCCTTCATGGGCAGCAAGCGCGCGCCTGTGCTCCCGAGGGCGGTAATCAGGCGAGTGTTATCAGCCGCCGATTGCTGCTCCCGTCCGATGATCGCTTTGTATTGCTGGGCCTCCGCTTGCGCTTCGGAAAGCTGTTGTTGCAGCGTCTTCGTGCGATTGATGGCGGAATGCCCCGAGAGGCTCAATTCCTGCTCGATCTGCTGCCTCTTGTTAATCTCCTGCTGCAGCCGCACCCTGGTATTCGCGAGTTGCTGCGCAGCGCCGTCCAGCGCGGCGGTCGCCGGTTGGCTATCCAGTTTGGTCGATTGGCGTCCCGCATACCACGTCGCAAGCAGCAGCCCGGCGAGGACCGCGCACATCACAAGCAGTGTGGACGTGAGGATGGTGGTACGGTCGCGGCTGGCGGCTCTCTTCGGAAATGTCAGGACTTTCCGGCTGAGCTCGGCAATGCGCACCAGTCGCCCGCGGAAGTCGGCTGAGGGCTCGGCATTCTCGAGCGTGGTCGCGAACACCAGCCACAAATTCATACTGCGCTGAACGCCGCGGAGACACTCCGGGCATTGCTCCTGAATCTGCGTTTCTAGTTGGGTGCGCTCCGGTTCTTCAAGGAGCCCCAGCACATAACGGTCGTAAATGTCCGCTGAGAATCCGGCACAAGGCATACCACTCCGAGTCAATCAAACTGTCGAGTACTTTTGAGTATACGTTGAGACGCTTCACTGCGTGGCGCGAACGAGTCCGGCTGGGCCCCAGTCCCGCGGAGTGCTCAGTCGCGACTCGCCAAAAGGCGGAGCCAGTTCCTTGATCTCGAAGCTGGCCGCATCGGTCCGCACGGTTACCAGCGTATGTTCAAAAAACCAGCCTTTGCCGTATTTCTTGTCCTCGCGGAGATGGCCGCCCGAGCTCGCCATCGAAAGGTACATGACGCCGTCCAGTTGAAAATGCAGCATCTGGTGGAGGTGTCCGGCAATAACGTACTTGACGCCGTAGCGTTTGGCAAGCTGCTGCATGGGGAAATTCGGATTGCCGAGCACGACCTGCAAAATCCAGGAGGGCCGGTGGGAAAAGATGAACTTGACCGGCTGCTTCCGATGGAGTTCCAGATCTTTCTGGAGGTAGGCGAGTTCTTCGGCTGGCATTCGATCGCTGCGGCTGTTGTCGAGTATGGTGAAGTGCGCCTGCCGGTAATCGAAGCTGTAGTGCAGCGGACGCTTGGTATATTTTTCGAATGCCTGGGCGGAAGCGATGGACCACACGTCGTGGTTGCCGGGTGTGAAAAAAATGCGGTAGCGGCGATACGGCGCGAGCATCCGCATGACCTGCTGCCATTGCGCATCCATCGTGAGGTCGTCACCGCCCTGGATGGTGTCGCCAACCGTTACCACAAAGTCAGGGTGATCGAGATTCGTTTCGCGCCAGGCTTCTGCATAGACGCCGGGAACTGCTTCGCCGGTCCGATCGCCCAAAATGGCGAAGCGGAACTCCGCGGGAGCGCTGCTGTAAGCGGCCAGCGCGCCGCCGGCCAGCAGCAGTAGAGCCGCGCTAAGCGCCAGGCGCGGCTGCTGCCTTCTCTCCGGATTCGTAGTGTTTGGATTCTTCATTCCAGCCTAAATCCATTGTCAGCGCGGGCGCGCCTTCGGACAGCAGAAATAGGACTAGCAATCCCCAACCATCGCCGAACGCGGACTTCGCGTGAATTGCTACGCTCGCGAGCGAATCCTCCAAAGCCTGTCGCGCTTTCATGAATTCCGGGTCGGTCGTTGGATCGGCGGCGGTGGACCGCTCGGCGGCTGCCAATACCGGGACGAGCTTCGGCGCTACTTTCTGCATAGCGTCGGTCCACCACGCAATATCGATCCAATCCGCCGCAATCGCTCCGAGTTCGCTTTCATTAAAGTTTCGAAGGCCCGGCAAAGTTTTGAACGTCGCCGTGTTGCCCGATTCGTCCATGGCGCTCCAGGTAACGTCGTCTGCTAACGCCTTCAGCCGGGCGTCGCCATTGTCCTGATGTGGGTCGAGCAATTGGGTCCGGGCATTGCGGCCCGCGCGCTCGAGTTGGTCACGACGGTACGCGGTACGGCTGGCCGGATCGCTGAAAAACAGGCGCAGGACGCTTGCGGAACTGTAGCGCGCGGTAACGCTGGCCTTGGCGTGATCGAAGGTCGAATTCCCGCTGAGCACGGCATCCCACGCGCCGTTGGTGATTAATCGCAGCGCGCGGCCCAGCAGGATCTCGCAACGTAGATTCTGGGTTGACATCTTCGCCGCATACTTTTCGTAACTCTGCTGTACGGTGAAATCTTTAAGGCGGGTCGCGGCGTAGGTCACTGTGCTCAAAAAACCTTCCGCCAGCGCGGAGCGCAATCGTTGGTCGTCGGCGAGGTGGGGTAAGCCGGCGGCCGCGAGGTGGGTGGCCCTCGTTTTATCCACCAACACGATCGGCCCGTTGGGATCGCGCAGGATGGTGCAGGTCTTCAAATAGTCGTCCGCCGTGATGGCGTTGTAGAAGCCCAGCAGGTTGACGGTCATCTTGTGGGTCCGCTCGTGCTTTTCACGGAAGATATTACGCAGCGGCTTGGCATTCGGCAATCGATCGATCAGCGTCCAGTCACCGTGGAAGGCGGCTGTCAGGGCGTCATCCGTCTGCGACGCGTTGGCGGCCAGGTCGATGGCATAAACAATCGCCGATTCGTCCGCCTTCGATGCCGAACACGATCCGTTCAGGGCGGCGGAAAGACTGTTATCGACGCAGTCCTTCACGGCATCCTGCAGGGCTTCGGCGTCCTCGCCGGCGAAGCCTGCCGCCGTTGCTTTCGTCGCGGGAAATATCGCGCCCAGCAGCGGCGTAAGCACGTCGGTTTTCCCGACGTCGGCAGCAAGGCCGCCGGACGCCGTGAACTTGGCCTCCAGCCTGGTTTCCTTCTTCTTGTAAAGCCCGATGATCAACTGCGTTTCGTTCGTTTTGTAGCAGCGCAGCACGAAATTGCCGAGCAGAGCCAGTTCGCCGGCGATTTCGAGAGTCACTTCCGGATTCACGGTGAGCTGGTATTTGAAGGGAAGCCCAGCGGAAGCGAGCGGATTGACGTTGACCGGCAATGAATAGGATGCGCTCAATTTCACCGCGCCCGAGAGGTCGGCGGTGGTGGCGATGCCCAGCGGCTGATTGCGAACGGCCGCCGCGTTGCGAGCCACCGTGTAGCTATTCAGCACTGTTTTAAGGCCTTCCTCGAGCGTGGGCAAGACACCCGAGGCCGATTTCAGCAACAAGTGAGTTCCCAAGCCGACCGCCGTTGTTCCTTGCAATCCCACACCAAAGCCATCGAACGCCGCCGACACCTTGGCGGTGAGCGACGTTTGTACCTCGAAACCGATCCAGCACTCGCCATTGGCGATCGTGATTTCCGGAGCGAAGCCGTCATCGTCGAAGAGCGTCTTGTCGGACGGCTTGTGTATCGATAGCTTGCCGGTAACTTGGTTTTGGACGACGAACTGCGTGCCGTCTCCAATCAACATCGAAGGCGCGGTGAGTTTCACGCCGCAGGAAGCCTCGCGGATGGTGCTTTGATCGATCGGCTTTTTGAAGTCGCTAACGACCGGAAGATTGTTGAAATTCAAACTTGACAGCTTCGAAAAAGAGAACGGCGATGTATCGGTGAGCTGAAGGCTGGCCGTCAAGCCCACGTTGTCGGTGATCGAAATGTCTGGCATCTGGCTTAAATCCTTCGGAGTGTATCAGATAATAGAAGCAGCTAAAAATGCAAGGCGAAACATCCAAGGCCTATCAGTTGCTCATACTTACGCTGCTGCTGCGGCCGTTCGGAAATCTTTCGCTCGCCTGGGGCATGAAGCATTTTCCCCAGGTGCTATCCGTTCATCCGGGGCTTTATCTCAAAGCCTTGCTGAACCCCTTCGTCGCGCTCGGTATCCTGATGTTGATATTGGCTTTACTGACGCGCATGGCATTGTTCAGCGTGGCGGATTTGAGCTTTGTGCTGCCGCTGACGGCAACCGGCTACATTCTTTCCGCGCTGTTTGGCAAGGTCTTTCTGGGCGAACAGGTGAGCACGGATCGATGGCTCGGGACGGGGCTGGTCTTCCTGGGGATTGTACTAGTGGGCTCGACGGCTCCTCGAGCCGACGTAAAGATGCCGGTTACTTCCGAATACAAGTGCGCGTCTTGACTTAGACTTACGCAAAAAACGAAAGGACAGTTCAAGGTTCGAAATATGAAAATTGGTGTGCTCGGAGGAGACGGCTATTGCGGTTGGGCCACGGCCTTGTATTTGTCCTCGCGGGGGCATGAAGTTGCGATCGTCGACAACTTCTCGCGGAGGCAATGGGATCACGAGCTCGGCGTCGAAACACTTACGCCGGTTCGTCCACTCGCCGAACGGCTCAAGGTTTGGCGGGAGCTGAGCGGAAACCAGATTGAGCTTTTCGTTGGCGACGTTACCGACTACGACTTCCTTTCTTCGACCATCCAGGCGTTCGAGCCGGATGCCGTGATTCACTTTGCCGAGCAGCGGGCGGCGCCGTATTCGATGATCGATCGCAAGCACGCCGTATTTACTCAGGTGAACAACGTGGTGGGGACGTTGAACCTGCTTTTCGCGCTCCGCGAACTGCGGCCCGATTGCCACCTGGTGAAACTCGGGACCATGGGCGAGTACGGAACGCCCAACATCGATATCGAAGAAGGCTACATTACGGTCGAGCACAATGGGCGCAAAGACCTTCTGCCCTATCCGAAACAGCCGGGATCTTTTTATCACCTCTCGAAGGTTCATGACAGCCACAACATGATGTTTGCCTGCAAGATCTGGAAGCTGCGCGCTACCGATCTCAACCAGGGCATCGTGTATGGCACGATGACCGACGAAGTGGCTCGAGACGAAGCTCTGATCAACCGCTATGACTATGACGAGGTATTCGGTACGGTGCTAAATCGCTTCTGTGTGCAAGCGGCGGCCGGTCATCCATTGACGGTTTACGGAAAGGGCGGCCAGACACGCGGCTTCCTCGATATACGCGACACGGTGCGCTGCGTCGAGCTCGCCTGCCTGAATCCGGCGGCGCCGGGCGAATGCCGGGTGTTCAACCAATTTACCGAGCAATTCTCGGTTCTCGAGATCGCCAAATTGGTGCAAACGGCGGGCAGGAAACTCGGCCTTAACGTGGAAGTGGACCAGCTTCCCGACCCGCGCGTCGAGGCGGAACAACATTACTTCAATGCGAAGCACTCCAAGCTGATCGATCTGGGCCTCAAGCCTCACTATTTGTCCGATTCGCTGTTGGATTCGCTGATGAACATCGCAATTCGCTATCGCGATCGGATTGACACTGCGATGTTCCTGCCGCGAGTGGATTGGCGCAAGGCGACAAACGAACGGCGAGTTCAAACGAACGCTGCGCCGGCCCTATCTTTGGCCGCCCGTTAGGCTGCTCGCACGCAATTAGTACTAGCCCACCAGCATCTTGCTCCTGCCGCGAGAAGGTCGCTATACTACGGCTTCCTTATCGATGGGGCGCAAGGTGTACCCGTCCTAAGTGTGTGACCACGTAGCGGCGAAAAGGGGACGAAGGGCGAATGGGATTTTGGAATTGGCGGGCTGTTTTGGCGGCCTTCGTCGTGGTGCTCGCTCCTCTCCTCGCCTCGGCGCAAACCGTTAGAATTCAGTGCGGCGCCAGCCAGAGCTATGTCGCTTCCGACGGAACGACCTGGCAGGGAGATCTGGACTTTACCGGCGGCCAACAGCTTTATACCGGCTACTCGGTCGTCAATACTATCGATCCGGTCCTCTACCGCTGGGCGCGCCAGGGCTACTATGGCGATTTCAGTTACAACATTCCGGTGGCAAACGGAAGCTATCAGCTCACCTTGAAGTTTGCCGAAATTCAATATTCGAGCGCCGGCAGCCGGGTATTCAACGTGACCGTCAACGGCACGCCGGTCTTAACGAACTTCGATATCGTGGCGCAAGCCGGCTATTGGACCGCCGTCGATAAACAATTTCCGGTTACGGTTACAAACGGCGCGGTTCAGATCACCGTACATAGGGTCGTCGGCGTAGGGCTGCTGAGCGCGATTCAGATTGCGCCGAACGGCGGACCGCCGCCCACGCCGGTATTACAGCTCTCCACGAATACCGTGACATTTTCCGGCACGGCGGGTGGCAGCAATCCAGGCGGCCAGGCCGTTACCATCAGCAACACCGGCGGCGGGACACTCAATTGGACGGCGAGCAATACACAGCCGTGGTTGACGCTTTCGGCAGCGGCCGGGACAGCGCCCGCCAGCCTGGGGCTTACGGTATCGACCAGCGGGCTTGCGGCAGGAACATATAACGATACGGTAACGGTGACCGCGGCGGGAGCGACCGGGTCACCGCAAACCGTCGGCATCACGCTGAACGTGGGACCGGCTGCGCCACCTTCTCCGGTGCTGAGTGTCTCGACGAATGCCGTAAGCTTTTCGGCCACGGCCGGCGCTTCGAATCCAGCGGGACAAAACGTTACGATCAGCAACACGGGCACCGGCAGTTTGAACTGGACGGCGAGCAATACGCAAACGTGGTTGACGCTTTCGGCATCGTCGGGGACAGCGCCGGCGAGTTTGGGACTGACGGTATCGACCAGCGGACTCGGCGCGGGCGTTTATAACGATACGGTTACGGTAAGCGCGGCGGGAGCGACCGGTTCTCCAACGACCGTGGGCGTAACGCTGACCGTCACGGCCAACAGCGGGACGGCGACAAACTCGGCTGCGTTTGTGCGGCTGGACACGACCACGCAAGGCAGTTGGAAGAACGTCTATGGCGCCGATGGCTACAACCTGGAGGCGACGGCGGCCGCGCTGCCGGCTTATGCGCAGGTAGCGGTGAGCGGCGCTTCGACGTACACGTGGATAGGCGCGACGAGCGACGTTCGCGCGCTGCAACAACCGAGCGGCAGCGGCCGTTTGGCGGCCACCTGGTATTCGTTCGGCTCATTCAGCTTCGATGTGAACCTCACGGACGGCAACACCCATCAATTTGCAATTTATGCGCTCGATTGGGACAGCGCGGGCCGCGCGCAGCGGGTTGACATAGTGGATGGCACTTCGGGCACGGTGTTAGATACGCGCTCGATGACCGGATTCAGCTCCGGTCAATACGCAGTGTGGAACTTGTCCGGACATGTGGTGGTGAAGGTCACGCTGCTGGGCGGGACAAACGCGGTGGTCAGCGGCGTATTCTTCGACCCCGCGGGGCAGACGCCCATCGGCACGGGCGCATTCGTCAAGCTGGACAAGACCACGCAAGGAAATTGGATCAACGCGTATGGAGCGGATGGGTACGATTTTCAGGGAGCGACGAGCGAATCGACGCCCGACTATGCGCAACTAGCGGTGAATGGCGCATCGACATTTACCTGGTCGGCGTCTACCAGCGATCCGCGGGCGCTCCAACAGGTGGGAGGCACGGGACGCGTGGCGGCAACGTGGTACGCCGCAAGCACGTTCAGCTTCGACGTGAATATCAGCGACGGGAACACGCACCAAATTGCGCTTTATGCCATGGACTATGACAACTCCGGACGTTCGGAGCGGATCGATATCATCGACAACTCGACCGGTCTGGTGTTGGATACGCGCACACTGAACGGCTTCTCCGCGGGACAGTACCTGGTGTGGAACCTGCAGGGGCACGTAATCCTGAAAGTGACCGCACTCACGGGCAACGCGGTGGTGAGCGGATTGTTCTTCGCGGGTGGGCCGCAGCTCATACCGGCAGTGCTGACTGTTTCGGGCAATGCGGTGAGCCTTGCGGCACTGGCGAGCGGAAGCAACCCGGCCTCGCAGGCGGTAACGATCGGCAATGGCGGGGGCGGCACGCTGATTTGGACGGCCAGCGGAACACAGCCGTGGTTGACGCTTTCGGCGAATGCGGGAACTGCGCCTTCGAGCCTTTCGATCGGCGCCTCGATTGCCGGTCTGGGGGCGGGGACTTACTCGGACACGGTGACGGTGGGATCTTCGGGGACCAGCGGCTCACCGCAGTTGATTACCGTCACGCTGACGCTCGGAGCGCCGCCGGTGCTGGGTGTTTCGACGAATTCGTTTAGTTTTACGGGCGCGGCGGGCGCCAGCAATCCGGTTGGGCAGATGTTGAACATTTCGAACACCGGCGCGGGAACGTTGAGTTGGACCGCGGCAAAGACACAGCCGTGGCTGACTCTCTCACAGCAATCGGGAACCGGCGCGGCGGCAGTGGGAGTATCCGTTTCGACCAGCGGGCTGGCGGTGGGGAGCTATTCGGACACGATTACGGTGACGGCGGCGGGCGCGCTGTCTTCGCCGCAAAGCATACACGTCACGCTCGTAGTGACGAACCCCGCGCCGGTACTGAGCGTTTCAACCTCCGCAGTGAGCTTTACGGCCACGGCCGGCGGCGCAGATCCGGCCGGGCAAAATATCACGATGGCGAATACGGGCGGCGGGACACTGAACTGGACGGCGAGCAACACGCACGCCTGGCTGACACTTTCGGCGACCGCGGGGACGGCGCCATCGACGTTGGGATTGACGGCATCGATCAGCGGTCTGGCGGCGGGCACTTACACGGATGTGGTAACGATCGTCGCGGCGGGTGCGACCGGCTCACCGCAGAATGTGGCTGTGACGATGATTATCAGTCCGGCAGCGGGAAATTCGGCTTCGTTCATCAAGCTCGATACGACATCGCAGGGCAGTTGGCAAAACATTTACGGAAAAGACGGCTACGATTTTATTGGAGCGACGCCGAATATTCCGTCGTATGCGCAGATGGCGGTGAATGGCGCCTTCATTTTTACCTGGGCCGGGAGTACGAGCGATGCGCGGGCGCTGCAGTTGCCAAACGGCGGCAGCCGCGAGGCGGCCACCTGGTACGCATCGGGATCGTTCGACATCGACCTAAATCTCACGGACGGGCAGACGCACCAAATTTCGCTTTACGCGGTGGACTATGACAACTCCGGGCGCGCGGAACGGATCGACATCGTAGACAGCAGTTCGGGAACGGTGCTCGACACGCGCACGCTAACCAGCTTCACCGGCGGTCAATATCCGGTCTGGAACATCGCGGGCCACGTGATCATTCGCGTGACTCAGTTGTTAGGGCCGAATGCGGTGATTAGCGGCGTATTCTTCGATACGGCCGGGGCGTCTCCGGTTGGCTCCACGCTGTTCGAGCGACAGGATTTGACGACGTTGGGAAATTGGGAAAACGCCTATGGCGGCGACGGCTATGAGATTGTGGGTTTGACGCCGGAGCTTCCTTCCTACTCACAAGTGGCGGTTAACGGCGCAGCTACGTTTATCTGGGCGGGCGCCACCAGCGACGGACGGGCGCTCGAGGAGCCCGGCGCGAGCAGCCGTATCGCCGGGACGTGGTATGCCGCGAGTACGTTCAACTTCGACATCAACCTGGTGGATGGAAATGTGCACCGGCTGGCGCTCTACGCGGTGGATTACGATGGCGCCGGGCGATCGGAACGCGTGGACGTGGTCGATAGCGATACCGGCGTGACTTTGGATTCACGCACCATCAGTTCGTTCGGATCGGGTCAGTATCTGGTTTGGAATCTGGCGGGACATGTGGTCATTCAAGTGACCCGGCTTTCCGGAACCAATGCAGTCATCAGCGGCTTGTTCTTCGGGCGCTCGCCGCTCTTGACGACGCCTGCTACGCTGAGTTTGTCGACCAACACGCTGACCCTTTCGGGGGTAGTAGGAGGAACGAATCCGACGGCGCAAGGCGTGACCGTTACCAATGCCGGGATCGGGACGCTCACCTGGACGGCGACGGCGAACCAGCCCTGGCTGACGATTTCGGCGGGTTCGGGAACCGCGCCTTCGAACCTCGCTATTGGAGCGTCGCTCGACGGTTTGTCAGCGGGAACGTATACCGGCGTGGTGGGTGTGAACGCGCCCGGCGCGCTGGCGACGCCGCAGACGGTAGACGTGACATTGAATGTGAGGGCGCTGCCTGCCATCCTAAGCGTTTCGCAAGGCGGGTTAACTTTCGCAACAAGTACGCCGGGAAGCGACCCGGCGCCACAAGCGGACGTCATCACGAACGCGGGCACGGGAACGCTGAGTTGGACGGCGTCGAAGACGCAACCCTGGGTGACGTTGTCGGCGGCCGCGGGAACGGCTCCTTCGAGTCTCTCGATTGGCGTCGCGACGGCGGGACTGGCGGCAGGAATTTACACGGATACAGTAGTGATCAACTCGGCGGGGGCGACCGGATCGCCGCTCGGGATCACGGTGACGCTGGTCATCGGAGCGGCCTCAGGGCAGCATTACGTTTCGCCCCAGGGGACGCCGGGCGGCGACGGCACGATCGACAATCCGTGGGATCTGCAGACGGCGTTGTACCAACCGGGCACGGTGCATCCGGGAGATACCATCTGGGTGCGCGGCGGAACCTACGGCAACGGCTTGGGTATTTTCTACAGCCGCCTGGTGGGCACGGCTACCGCGCCCATTATTGTCCGGCAATTTCCGGGCGAGCGGGCGACCATTGACGGCTGGCTGCAAATTGGCTGTTGCGATCAGAATTCGCAGCCGAGCGAAGGCGCGTATACCTGGTTCTGGGGGCTGGAGTTTGCGAGCTCGGTGACGGATCGCACGGGATTTCCATCGGGACAATCGACGATCCTCGATGCAGTCGACACCTGGGCGCCGGGGACTAAGTTCATCAACAATGTGGTGCACGACAGCCGTGTCGGCATATCGATGTGGAAGGAGGCTGTCGGCTCAGAGGCTTATGGAAACGTCGTCTACTTTAATGGCTTCCAGGCGAGCGACCGCGGCCATGGCCATGGTTTCTATGTTCAGAACCAAACCGGCACAATGAACGTCGCCGACAACGTCATCTTCGATCAGTTTGACAACGGGATGCAATTCTACGGCACCGGCGCGACGTATGAAAAGAATTTGCTGGTGCAGGGGAACATCGCGTTCAACAACGGCGCTATTTCGACCGGTCCGGCGATGGCGGACGATGTGATCTTCGTCAACACGAATGGCATATCGGGAGTGCAGTTACTCAATAACTATTTCTATTTCACTCCGCAGTTAGGCCTGGGTTACAACGAGATGGGCTGGCCAGGGCCCAACCAGGATATTGTCATTAAGGGCAACTACTTCATGGGAGGATTCGAGTCGGCCGCCATCACGGATTGGGTATCGGTGACGTTCCAGAACAATACGATTTACACCAATAAGTATCTGGTGAATTTCACGACCAATGGAACGCCTAGCGGTTATGTCTGGGATAACAACACTTACTACGGGACCGGACTTTTCAGTTACAACGGCCCGAGCACGAGCCTCGGCGGATGGCAGGGTTGGACTGGCTGGGATTCGCACAGCACGTCGACCACGAATGCGCCGACGGGAATTTGGACCTTTGTCGAGCCGAATCAGTACGAACCGGGGCGGGCGAACATCGCGATTTATAACTGGAGCCTGGCGCCGACGGTTTCGGTGGATGTGAGCAACGCGATCACGATCGGGACGCGTTACGAAGTACTCGATGCGCAGAACTATTACGGGCCGCCGGTAGCGAGTGGCACCTACGCCGGTTCACCGATCACGATTCCGATGACGAATTTAACGATTGCGACGCCTAACGGCAGCGTGCCGAATGTTCCGACGCATACGGCTCCGCAGTTCGGAGCGTTTGTGTTGATTCCTTTGCAGTAGGGGTTTTTCCCGCTAATCGCCGCTGGTGTTTGGCGCGGGGGCTACGAACTCACCGTTACGGATGTGGTAATCGCCGCCGCGCCAACGAACGCTGTTGCGAAAGAAGCTGGCCGTCCACACGACAAAAGCGAACGCATCCCACGCTACGACCAGCGGGAGCTTCGACCAGAGGGCCGATTGCTTTAACCCGCGGATGCCGATCATCCAGGTCATGATCATTCGAAGGGCGAGGTAGGTTCCCAAGAAACTATAGGCAACGGCGGCCGTAGGCCGGATGGCGATGGCGGCAATCGACCACGGCAGACCCTGGGTCAGGAGCAATCCGAGATGGCCCAGCGGGCGCATGTGGCGCATCACCACCAGCCAGCGCAGCCGTTTGTGGAGAAGCTCTTTCATCGACTGATAATCGGACACTGTTTCGACGGTGTACGGCGAGAGCTCGATCTCATAGCCTTGTTCGGCGATCAAGCGGCCCACCAGGAGATCGTCGCCCGGGCGATTTTCGATGGCTTGATAGCCGCCGAAGCCGGCGAGGCGCTCGCGCGTGGTGGCGATGGAAGGTCCGAGGGTAAATTTCACGCCGTCGAGCTGGCGCGCGACCAAGAGACCGGCGTAAAAGTCGGAGACCATGCCGATGGTTTGCAGGTCTTCGGTGAAGGTTTTCTCGCCGGTCGAAACGTAGAGGCAAGTCACGGCGCCTGCGTTCGGATTGGCGAGCGGCGCCATGATTTTGCGCAAATAATCGGGCCGCACGCGCACGTCGCTATCGTTAATTACCAGATGCTCGTAAGCGGCTTCGCTCGCGAGGCGCGCCAGCTTGGCTACTTTATCGTTGGCGGCGATGCGTCCGGAACCGAACAACACGCGGATGGGGACATTTGGAAAATCGCGTTGGAGCTGTTCGATCGCGGGAACTGCCGGATCGAACACGCTGCCGACGCAGAAGACCAGTTCATAGTGCGGGTAGTCCTGTGTGCAGAAGCTCGCGAAATTCCGGTAGGCGTCCGGATCCAGGCCACGGACTGGTTTTAAGATGCTGACGGGTGGCGTAAAGCCATTATTTTGACGTTCCGGGCGGGCGAAAAACCGGCCCGCGCTAAAAATGGCCAGCAGGTAATAGATGAACGGCAGGCTTGCTAAGCCGAGGAGAACGTACACGACTTCTGTTGGATGCATTCGACCTCTGAGTCAAATACCCCACCCCAATACTGCACGGACGTTTCCCCACCCGAAGTGTAACAAACCGACTGGATTGGCACATTTGGGCGATTGCTATGTTTGGACTTGCGGCCATCCTACCGTACCTACCTCGCCGTGGTTGCGATTGCCGCAGCCATCTACCTGGGCTGCCTTGTTTCGCCGCCGTCGTTGATGGATGATGTCGACGCCGTTCAGGCGCAGATTGCTCGTAACATGCTGATTTCGGGCGACTGGGTGACGGCTCGGCTCGATGGGGTGGCGTATCTCGAAAAAGCACCTTTGATTTATTGGATGATAGCGGGGTTTTTCCGGGTTTTCGGCGCTTACGACTGGGTAGCGCGCATCCCGGTGGCGCTCGCGGCAATGGCGCTCGCGTGGTTGACCGCCGCGATGGGAATTTGGGCCTTTGGGCGGCGGGCGGGATTTTATGCGGGGCTTTGTATAGCGACCTGCATCGGACTCTTTCTGTTTACCCGCATCCTGATTCCGGATGTTATGCTGACGTTCACTATCGCCCTCGCGATGTGGTCGTTCGCGCGCGCCCTTGACGAAGAGGAAGCACATCCGCGCGTTTGGGCGTTTCTGCTCGCCGCCAGCCTGGGGGTTGGGCTGCTGCTCAAGAGCCTGATCGGCGTCGTGTTTCCGGTGGGCGCCGGGTTGCTTTACCTGGCGGTCACGCGACAGCTCTTGACGTCGCGCACGTGGCGGCGGCTGCGGCCGTTCACGGGCATTTTGATTGTGATCGCGATCGCGGCGCCATGGCACATTCTGGCGACACTGCGCAATCCTCCGTATTTCGCGTTTACCATGCGCAGCATTCCCGGCCAATACCACGGCTTCTTCTGGTTCTACTTCATCAACGAACAGTTGCTGCGCTTTCTGAACACCCGTTATCCGCGCGATTACGATACCGTGCCGCGGCTCTATTTCTGGTCCTTTCACTTGCTTTGGCTATTTCCCTGGAGTGTTTATCTGCCCGCAGCCGCCAAGCTTTCCTTTAAGCCGCTCGACCGGGCGGGACGAATGCAATTGCTCGCGCTTTGCTGGATCGGATTCGTCATGGTGTTTTTCACGTTTTCGACCACCCAGGAATATTATTCGATGCCGATTTATCCGGCGCTCGCGCTGCTGCTCGGTTGCGCGATGACGAGCGAGAGCGGTTGGATCCGCGGCGGCACACGGGCGCTTTCAATAATCGCCGGAGCCGCGGCGATCGTGGTGATGGGGATTCTGGTCTCGGTGCGAGGACTGCCTGCGCCCGGCGATATTGCACAGGCATTGTCGGAACACCCCGGCGCTTATAAGCTTTCGCTGGGACACATGGAGGATTTGACGCTTGCCTCGTTTGCTTATCTGCGCTGGCCCTTGGCGTTGGCGGCGGTAGCGTTTACGGTGGGCTGTCTCGGCACGCTGTGGCGCCGCGGGAGGTACGCTTTTCTGGCGGCTGCGTTGATGATGGTGCTGTTTTTTCACGCCGCGCGGCTCGCCATGGTGGTGTTCGACCCGTATCTTTCTTCGCGTCCGCTGGCCGACGCGCTGCTCCAAGCGCCGCCCGGCAGGCTGATCGTGAATCACCACTATTACGAGTTTTCTTCGGTGTTTTTCTACACCAACCGGACTGCGTTGCTGCTGAATGGGCGCTTTAACAATCTGGTTTACGGTTCGTACGCTCCGGGAGCGCCGCCGGTATTTATTGACGACGAGCAGTTCAAGAACTTGTGGCGGCAGCCTGAGCGGTATTATTTTATGGCGGACAAGGCGGGAGTGGCGCGGATAGCACCGCTGGTAGGCAGCGAAAGGCTCGAGGTGGTTGCGGCGAGGGGCGGCAAGTTTTTGCTGACGAATCACGCGCTGCCAAAAACCACACCTTGGCGGTCGTAGAATGCGCTATGGTTGGTCGGGCGCTGGCGGATCTTCCGGTTCGGCCGGAGGCTCGGCAGGCGGTTCAGCGCGGCCGATTCCCAACTCGGCGAAGATGCCGGCGATATAACTCTGGGTTTCCGCCGGATAGGAATCTTTGTCCGGTTGATCGGCCCGCAGCGTGCCGGCATTGTAGGCTACCAAGGCCAGCCGCAGGTCGCCTTTATACCGCGCGAGCAACTGTTTGAGAAAGGCGGCTCCCGCCTGGACGTTCTGCACAGGATCGAAGGGATCGGCGACGTGCAGTTGCTGGGCGGTGGCGGGCATCAGTTGCATCAACCCTTGCGCCCCTTTGACGGAGACCGCACATGGTTTGAAGCCGGATTCCTGTTTCATGACGGCATGCAAGAGGGACGGCTCAAGCGATTGTTTCTTGGCGGCGGAGGCGATCAGCGAATCTACGGTGATGGGATCGAGCGGGTCGCAATCGGCTTGCGGCAGAGCGGGCAGGGGATCGATAAAATTTGCGGACGCAGCGGCCGGCGCATCCACTTTCTCTCTAAGCTGCAGGCGCACGGACAGGCGTTGTTTGTCGAGCGAATCACGCTGCTGCTTGAGCGCCTGCTGCCGGGCTGCGTCGGGCGTATCCGAGCTGGCAGCGTAGCCCAGCAGACAAAAAAGGAGTAAGAGGGTGAGGACGGACTTTATCAAGCGTTATGGGTCTTATCGGCCCTTATCAGGAGAACTGGAGCGCAACTCGTAAGTCTCCGGACGGCAGTCGATAAGTTTGCTCGAGAGCGCTGCCTGATTTGGGGGCGCGGCTGTTTCGGGCAGCGACCTGCAAGGTGAAACTTGCCGCCGGATTTACCGTACTCAGAAGGCGGCCACAGACGATCCCCGCCAGCTCACGGAGAGCGTCACCGCTCTGGGCCGCGGCCGGCTCGCTCGAAACGTCCAGGCCGAGAAAGGCGGCCGTGAGCGCGTGGGCGGTCGAGGGCTCAGCAGCCATTTGAAGGCTGCCCGAGCGATCACCCGAAAAATTCACGTTTGCTGTCACGGAGCCGAAATGCGGTGAGGCGGCGGGCAGCGTTTCCGCCTCGCTGAAGCACAGGATTTCGAGCGTCTGGCGGAGGCTATGCTCCAAGATCGGGGCGATGGCCAATTGTTCAGTTGCGGTCATGAAGGTTATTGAGCGCCTGTCCCAAACGGCTGCATAAGACCGAAAGAGGAAAGGGTTTCGTCAGGTAATCGCAAGCACCCAGCTCGAGCAAGCGCTCGATGCGGGGGGCGCTGGCGTCGGCGGAAGTGACCAGAAAGGGAATCGGCGCGGCGCCGGGTTGCGAGCGCCAGCGCAGGATGAGTTCCTCGGCGCCCATTTCCGGCATATGGACGTCAAGCAGCATGAAATCGATGGGATGGCGATGGAGCAGGGCAAGCGCCTCGCCGCCGTGGGCCGCCTGATAGCAAGCCGAGACGGGGAGGCCGGAGAGACGGATGGCGCGTTCGAGGACGGCCCGCATCGCGTGCGAATCGTCGACGATCAGGATGCTCGATGACACTGCGCCTCCTCGCGGCGGGGTTCGCCCGCGGCCTGATGAACGGTTTCCTGCGCAGCGGTGCGCACGATAATCCTTCCGCTGGCGGCGTCCAGCCACAACGAGCGGGAACGATTGCCACCCAGGTCTTCGCCGCAGGGCAAGACGCCCTCACGCCACAGAATGCGCTGGGCGGCCAATCGATTCTGCGTCCCCAAGGGCAAGAGCCGGTCCCGGTAGTGTAGGCTCGCGGCGCCGACGGCGTAGACGCTGCTATGGCGGCAGGCGAGCGAGCCGACGGTGGCCAGGAACAACGGGATGCCGGTGTCGGCAAAACTCCATGGGCTTTGCAGCGCGCGATCGGGATCGGCGCTGCTATCGGGCGCGCTGAAGCGCAGCATGGCCGCGAAGCCGGCCGCCGGTACGTGAATCGCCACCACCACATCCGACAAAATGTGGCGCGCCACCAGGCGGTCTCCTTCGCGCGCGACCCGGCATTGGTCTGGCGCCACGATGATTTCCGTGCTTGCGATCAATTGCTTGGCCATCGAATACACAGCTCTATCGATGTAGGGAAGGCCCGATTAGAGTTTGTTTTTGGCGGCAGCAGGCGCGGCTTTAGCGGCGGCAGGCGGCGCTTGGGCGGCCAGCGGCGCGGCCTTGGCAGCGGCCGGCACGGACGGAGCTTCGGAGCCATGCTCGAACTGCACGATGATGGTAATACGGCGGTTCGATGGGTCTTCGGGCTTGTCCGGCAGGCGGAGTTGCTGATCGGCGTAGCCGCGCACTTCGGCCACCTGATCCGGGCGCAGGCCGGAGTCCTGCATGATTTTGCGGGCGGCGTTCGCGCGGTCCGCCGAAAGCTCCCAATTCGAGTACTTAGGGCTGTCGTACGGTTTCGAATCGGTGTGCCCCTCGATTAGCACGGAGTTCGGCAGCTTTCCGAGCTGTTGGGCGAGCTGCACCAGAAGATCGCGGCCGATTCCGGTGGGCGCCGCCTCGCCGTTTTCGAAAAAATTTCCTTTGTCCGACTCGAGCAGCTCAATCCGCAAGCCCTCGCCGGTGATGGTCATCTGTACGTAGTCCTTGAGCTTGGAGAATTCGGGATTTTTCTTGACAGCCTGTTCGAGCGCGCTCTTCAGCAGGCTCATGTTGCTCTTAGTGATGATCAGGCTCTCGCCGGTCCCGCCCATCGCACTGCCTGTCTGCTTGCCAAAGCCTTTGGCGTCCCGAAAATAACCGGCAATTGCGCGTTGTGTCTCCTGGCTCGCGGTCATCAGCCATAGCACGATAAAGAGCGCCATCATGGCGGTAACGAAATCGGCGTAGGCGACTTTCCAGGCGCCGCCGTGGTGGCCGCCGTGATGCCCCTTTTTCTTGATAATGATGATCGGCTGAGGTACGGGTGCGGACATGATCTAATTACGCGGCCTTGGTCTCCTCTAACTTTTTGCCTTTGCAGGCGGCTTCCATCTCCTGAAAACTGGGTCGCACCAGAGCGGGAATGGAGCGGCGTGAAAACTCGACTGCCAGGATCGGCGGAGCACCGCGTACGAAGGCGATTAAGCCGGTGCGCAAGCAGTGGTAATACTGCGATTCGGCGTCGTTGGCGCGGCCCATGTTGGCAGCTATCGGCGAAAAGAGTCCGTAGCATAACAGAATGCCGAGAAAGGTTCCCACCAGCGCGGCGGCGACCTTGTGTCCGATTTCGGCGGGCGGCCCTCCCAGCGCTCCCATGGTCACGACGACGCCCAGCACGGCAGCGACGATCCCCAATCCCGGCAGGGCATCGGCCACGGTAGTAAGGGCGGCGACGGGCGCGGTCACTTCTTTGTGATGCACTTCTAAATCGAGCTCGATCATCTGGTCCAGATCGAAATGCGAAACAGTTCCGGTCATCGCCATGCGCAGCGTGTCGCAAATGAAGTCGAGCACGTGATGGTCTTTGAGTACCTCTTCATATTTCTTGAACAGCTCGCTTTTGTGAGGCTCTTCAACGTCCGGCTCCAAACTGCTGATGCCGCCCTTGCGTCCGCGCGTAAAGAGCTCGTTCAGCATTTTAAGGGTGTTCAGGTAACGATCCTTGTGGTATTTCTCGGAACCAAAAACTCCCGCGAACCCTTTCAGCAGCTTTATGAGTACCGGCAGCGGGTTGGCAATCAAAAGCGTCCCGATGGCGGCGCCCCCGATAATGATCAATTCGGCCGGCTGCATCAGGACTTTCAGGTTGCCGTGCTCCATCAAATAGCCGCCGATAATGGCGCCGAAAACGACCACGATACCTATGATCGAAAACATCGCTGCTAGAGAGCCCTCCTAGAGTCATATCGGAGGCTGGCCCGCTCCTTGCGGGGATATTCACCCGATGCGGGCGGGGAATCGTGGGTAGGGGCTGCCGGGTCTGCGGGGCGCTTTTACCCTTCTAATTCGGCGTCCGGAGGAACGATAAAGCCGTGTATGGAAGCAAACTTCTTGAACGGCGGCAACCCTTACCACGCCTACGCGGAAGGCGCCGTCGGCGGTACCAGCCCGCTGCGTTTGGTGATCGCTTTATATGAAGGCGCGCAGGACGCGACGCGCCGGGCGACGGGTTGTTTGGCGGCCGGCGACATTTGGGGGCGTTCGAAAGCCATTAATAAGACGGTGGCGATCCTGAGCGAACTGCTGGCTTCGCTCGACCTCGAGCGGGGCGGGGAAATCGCCCAGAACCTCAGACGTCTGTACAGCTATATGCAAACCAGGCTGCTCGAGGCGCACGCGCGTGCCACAGCGGCTCCGCTCACCGAAGTGGACCGGTTGTTGGGGAACCTGCTCGAAGGATGGCATCGGGCCGAGGCGCGTCAAGCCGGGGAAACAGCGGCGCAGGCCGGGCCGGGCTGCCAAGCGCTCGCGACGATGGCGGGAAGAGGGGACGAGCCGTTCGAGGAGCGGCCCTATGCCGCTTATTTCAGCGAAGCACCCGAGGCATGGTCTGGCACAGCATTGTCCTGCTGAGCGGACGGCTGGCGGGTCATCGATTTCTCGATGGTTTTAGCGAGCCCGAAACCACCGTGGCTGGCCAGCGCCTGCGCGAACTGGGCCTCGGCCATTCCCATGGCCGATTCTTCGCCGTTATCGGCATCGCTTGACAGCCAGCCGCCGTCGCTGTCCTCGCGAGAAGACTTCATCATCTCACCAATCATCAGCGCTTCGAATTGTTGCGCGGCGCTCGCAAGCCGGGTCGGCTTCGAGCCTTCGAGCAAGCTGCCGGCGGTATCGAGTAAAGGGACGCTGTCGGTTACGGTCATGGCGATTCAAATTACTTCGAGCTCGGCATCGAGCGCCCCGGCAGCCCGCAGACCTTCGAGAATGGCGATGACGTCGCGCACCGTCGAGCCGATCGATGCGAGCGCCTTGACCAGTTCTTCGACCGTGGCGCCTTCCTGCAGCAACACGTTGCGCGATTTCTCGTCTTTGGCGGTGACGGTGGTCTCGGGTGCGACAGTACCGGGCGCCGAGGAGAACGGTCCGTTCGGCACCGGAATGAGCTTGGTCTGAATTTCGACGGTGAGGTTGCCGTGCATGATGGCCACCGGCGCAATCCTTACCTGGCCGCCCAGGATGACGGTGCCGGTTTTTTCGTTGATGACGACGCGCGCGGCGTAGTCAGGCTCGACCACCAAACGCTCGAGTTGGGCCACAAATTCGGTCGCCTGGTTGATGTATTCATGGGGCACCGATACGCTAACCAGGGCGGAATTATCGGCATGCGCGATGACGGTTCCCGGGAAACGGCGATTCACTGCTTCCGAGATGCGCGCCGAGGTGGTGAAATCGGCTTGCTTCAACTGCAGTTTGATGACACTGCCGAGCGGCACCGAGGGGGCCAGGCGCTCAACCGAAACTCCGTTGGGGATGCGGGCGGCTGTCGGATGATTGACGGATTGCGAATTCGACGAGCGCCCGGCGAGGAAACCACCGGTGATGACCGGCCCTTGCACGGAGGCGTACACCTGTCCGTTGATGCCACGTAAGGTGGTCAAGACAAGCAGGCCGCCCTGCAGATTGCTGGCGTCGCCGATGGCAGCGACTTCGGCGTCGAGCAGCGTGCCGGGCTGCGCGTAGGGCGGGAGCGTGGCGGTGACCATGACGGCGGCGGTGTTCTTCACGGTGATGAGGGCGGGCACCACGCTGACTCCCATGCGCTGCAGAACATTGGTGAGGCTCTGCACCGAAAATATCGTTTGCTGGCGGTCGCCCGTGCCATTCAAGCCGACCACCAGGCCGTAGCCGACGAGCTGGTTGCTACGCACGCCTTCAATCGACACCAGGTCTTTGAGCCGCACACCGTGTTGTTCGGGCGCGGTCGCCGGGAAGGCCGGAATGCCAGTGAGGAGGATGACAAAGAGAATATGGCGCAGTGAAAGCATTTTTTGATTAAAAGGGCAGGAGACCGAGCAGCAACCGGTACAGGAAATTGGGGCGATGAATGGCGTCGTTCACGACGCCCCGGCCGTTGATCTTGAGCTCCATTTGCGCTACATTGCCCGACTGCACGATGTTGCCGTTGGTCAAGTCGGCGGGCCGCACCACGCCGCGAATAGTGACGATTTGATTTTCCGAGTTGACGAGCAAAGTGCGCGAGCCTTCGATGACCAGGTAGCCGTTGGGTAAAACATCGCTGACGCGGGCCGTGATGGTAGTGGTCAGGGTGGTTTGCCGCGAGGTGGTGCCCTGGCCGTTCAGGGAAGTGGCGGAATTGACGTTGATCAGATTGGCCAAGGCGCTCGCTGCCGGGAGTACGCCCGCGGCGGAGGTAACGGCGGAATTAGCGCTCGAGGCGCGCGACGTCTTGGTCGCGCCGGTCGAGACCGCCGAAGCCTGTTCGTTGACCAGAATGGTAACCATGTCGTCCACGCTGCGCGCGCGCACGTCGCTCGCGATATCGCCGAGCGTGGCGGGTGGCGACCAGAGCGAACCGGGGTTGCCGGTGTAGGGAGCGGCGGCGCGTTGGTGCGCCGCTTCGATGTATTCGTCGAGCGCGGATTTCTCGGGCTGCTTCTTGAGCAGCTTTTTGAGACTCTGCTGCGGCGTGGCGACGCTACTCGACAGCAGCAGGCCCGCGGCAAGCGCGAGCAGCGGATGCGTTTTACGAGCTAGGCGTTGGTTCGTCATCATGACTTGGTATCCTCCTCGCCCACGATGCCGGAGGCGCCCCCCGGCACCACCAGTACGGTTCCTTTGTCTTCGATACGGGCGCGGTACGGGCGGCCGGTCTTGGGATTGCGCACCGCGATGATTTCGCCGCGCCGCCCCGCCTGCCCGGCGATGCCTTGAGTTTCAATGCGAGCCGCGCCGTTTTCGATCAGCACGGTGACTAAATCGCCGCGCTCGACTTCTTTGGGAATTTCGAACATGTCGGCGCGCAACGTGGCGCTGGCGGGAATATCGCGGCGCGCCACCAGATTGGTGATTTGCGACAACGCGGTGAAGACTTTTTCGCGCAGCAAGGGTCCGTTATAGGTTTCGAGATGCAACTGGCCGTAGACGGCCGGTTCTCCGACGCGCAGCGGCACGCTCGAGACCAGATGAGTCTCGCGGATGGTGATGCGGGCGTTGACCCAAACGGCGAAGCGCCGCGTGCCAGCGTAAGAAATGTAGCCCTTCCAAATCGCCGGTTTATCGGAGACCGCGCTCAAGCCTTCGAGTGGAAACACGAGCTCACCGGCAGGTGCGGGCGCGAGGCTCTGCTCGACGATCTCGATTTGCGGGTTTCGTCCGGCGAGGGTTTTTTCGATGGCCGCGCGAATCGCAGCGCGTGTGATGGGGGAGAGCGGCCAGGCGAAGCACACGTTCACGGCGATACCCGCCGCATTCAGATGATGGCCGAGCGCGAGGCGGCGCAGCTCCGCCGGACGGAACACGCGCGTGAGTCCGGGCACGGGCGCGTAGCCGATGAGCAGATCCGGCGGCAGATCGGCCAGCGCGGGAACCGCAGCCGCTAAATCGCGGCCATAGATCCGGTCCCCGGCGAGCGGTTGACAAGCGGCCGGGCCGGCGGCCGCCGGCAGCAGACTTACGAACAGCAACGCCAGCGGTGTCATCGGAAGCTACTGGGTGAGCTGATTTACTTGCTGGTACATCTCGTCGGCCGCCTTGACCACCCGCGAATTGGCCTCGTAGGCGCGCTGGCTCTGGATCAGGTTCACGAACTCGCCGACTACATCGACGTTCGATTGCTCGGTATAGCCTTGCGCCAAAGTGCCCATTCCCTCACTGCCGCCCGGTATGCCCACGGTGGCATCGCCCGAGGCGTCGGTCGGCAGAAACAAGCTGTTGCCAATGCTGTTCAGGCCGCCTGGATTTTGAAAGTTGGCTAATTGAATTTGGCCGGCCCGCTGGGCCGCCGTCTGGCCGGGAAGCGTGAAGCTGACCGTGCCGTCCTGGGCAATGGTAATGTTTTGGGCGCTGGGCGGGATGGTGATTTGCGGATCGAGCGAATCGCCATTGGCGGTGACCACATTGCCGTTGCGGTCCAACTGAAACGAACCGGCACGCGTATAGGCCAGCTCGCCCGTGGCTTGGCGGATCTGAAAGAAGCCGTTGCCCTGAATGGCGATATCGAGCGGATTATTGGTCTGCGAGAACGCTCCCTGCTGGAAGATGATTTCGTTCGAAGCCGCCTTGGTGCCCAAGCCCAACTGCAGACCCGCCGGAATGGTGGTCTGCTGGCCGGCCGAGGTGCCGGGCTGGATCATGTTCTGGTAGATCAAATCCTGAAATTGCGCGCGGCGCATCTTGAAGCCCGCTGTATTGGCGTTAGCCAGGTTGTTGGCGATGGTATCGACGTTTAACTGCTGGGCGGTCATGCCGCTCGCAGCGCTATAGAGTGCGCGAATCATATGTTTGTTTTCCCCCTGTTTTTTTGCGTTGGCGGTGGAACGGTTAGGAGCCCACCTTGGCCACTTCCTCGACCGACTGCCGGTTCATGTCGGCGGCTAATTTGACGGCGTGCTGCAGCATCTCAAAATGCCGCAGCAGCGTTACCATGCGCGCGGCGGACTCGGCCGGCGAAGCGTTCGACGATTCGAGCTTTCCCTGCGAAACCTGCAAATTGGCGGCCGCTGCGGGCGCGTCTTTTTTCGGATCGGGATTTTGAAAGTAGCTTCCCGCGGCCTTGCCGAGCTGGCTTGGGTCCGCGAAGCTCACCAGTTCAAGCTGTCCGAGGGCGTTGCCGTTTTGCGAGACTTGCCCGTCCGAGCCCACCGCAAGCGGCGCGCCGGGCGCCACTTGTAAGGTTTGACCGCCGGTTAAACGCACCGTATAGCCTTCGGCCGTGACCAAGGCTCCTTGCGGCGAGACGTGAAAGCCGCCGTTGCGCGTATAGAGCGGACCGTTCGGCCCGTTCACCGCGAAAAAACCGCGGCCCGATAATCCGAGGTCGGTCGAATTGCCGGTCGAAAGCAGGGTTCCCTGTGCGAAATCGGTCCAACGGCGCTCGACCACCGCCGAATCGCCTACCGCCGGGTCGCTGCCGTTGGCCGCTTCGGGTGCCAGATAGGTGCTGTAAAATTCCCGGTCGGCCTTATAGCCACTGGTCGACGTGTTGGCCAGATTGTTGGCCAGCAGGTCGAATGAGTCCATGCTGGCCTCGAGGCCACTGGCGGCCGCTGCAGTGAGTGGGTCCATGCTACGCGAGGCGGAGATGCAAGCGGAGTGCCAGGGTAAGAAACGTTCGAATTCCGCCGCCTTTTTGCGATAGAGCCTGTGCAAGGCCTTCAAAACGAGCGCGACGCGCGTAAGGTGAAGCGGGCGGCGGGCGGCGGGTTTCGCCCGGCAAGCGTCAGCTTTTTGCCGGAACGGCGGCGCTTCCGTTCATTTTTCTGACGGACGGGCGGAGCCGCGCCGTTCGCAATCGCTTGTAAACTAACGAAACGCCCAAGCGGCCCACGGCATGCATTTCTGTGCCGCGTGACAGCGGCATCCATCGCCCCAACGAACGCGTCGAGCACGAGCGCCTCGAGCGCGGGCGCTTACGGGCGGACGAGCGATTCGACCGGCTCACGGGCAGCGGCCTCAGCGGACGGCACACCCTCGGCGTTTTCCCAGATTTTCGGGCGTTCGCACGCGGCCGGGCGGACGGGCGTTGACGCCCATCCCGATTCGCAGAAGCCGGATGGTCAAACGAAGGCCGATCCTTCCACGATTCAGTCTGGCGGACCGGTGAACCACACTAAGAGCAGCGCGAGCGCCACCCTGGTCTTGCCGGCAGATCTCAAAAAAGCGCGCCCGGCCGCAGATTCGAAGGCAGTGGCCGAAGGGGACCGGGCGGATGGCGCGCCCCTGGGGTTGGCGCTTTGGCTGGGGGCCGCACAGCCGGATGCAAATCCGGAGGCGAGCGCGCCGCCAGACTCCGCCGCAACCTCAAACAATGGGAACGTCGATAGGAACAAAGTAGCGGGAATAGCCTCGAGCGCCGCGCCGGCCAATGCGTTGCCGGCAGCCGGTGGCCTGGCCTTTGCGCTGCGCATCAGCCCGGGCGCGGACAAGAACATTAGCGCACTCACGGCGGCGAACTCGAACGGCGAAGCGCCGGAGGCGGCCCCGGTCAGCAGCCCGGCAAGCGCATCCCGTGCGGCGCAACTGAAAACGGCGGCCGCCTTGACGTCGAGCGGGCCGGCCACGGCGCCAGCCGTGGCGGCGAATGCGGGAATGGCAACGGGGGCATGCGGGCTGGCCGCGCCTGTTGCGCCGTCCGGGGACTCCGGCGGCTCTTCGCGCGCGCCTGCCACGCCGGCGACAAGCCTCGCGCCCCTGAACGAGCCCACGAGCGACGGTCGAGCGGACGGCAGCGTGCCGGTACGCGGCGTGCACGTGCAAATCGCCGGAGCGGACGACCAGCGGGTCGATCTGCGCCTGCTCGAACGCGGCGGCTCGCTTTCGGTAAGTGTACGCTCCTCCGACGGTGGACTGACGCATAACCTGCAAGACAGCCTGCCGGAATTGAACTCGCGGCTGGCCGAGCAGCGCTACCAGACCGAGATCTACACGCCGGGCGGCGCCTTTCACTCGTCCTCGAACGGAAACGGCGATGCCGCGAACGGAAATGGCGATGCCGGGCGGAGCCGGGCCGGCTCGAGCGCTAATAAAAACGGCAGTTCCTTTGGCAATGGCAATCCGGGTTCGCAAACCGCGCACTCCGGGCAACAGCAAAACGGGCGGCAGAACAAGCAGCCCGAGTGGTTACCAGAACTAGCGTCTTCCGGACGCGAATCAGAAATCAGGAGAGACTATTCATGGCTTCAATAGGCACACCCCTTCCCACCACGGCTTCACAGAATGCCGCCGACGCGGCCGCCGCCGCAGCGGCGTCCGACAGCAGCAATTCGCTGGCGAACCAATCGACGTTCCTGCAATTGCTGGTGACGCAGTTGAAAAATCAGGACCCCTCGCAACCGATGGATGGGACCACCTTTGTGACGCAGCTCGCGCAATTCAGCGACCTCGAACAGAACCTGGCTTCGCGTCAGGATCTGGACGCGATCGCGAGCCAATACACGGGTAACTCTTCTTCGACGCCCACCACCCCGACGAGCGGCAGCTAGTCAACGAAAGGAAAGCCCATGTCAAGTACTTTTTCGATCGCCTTATCGGCTCTGAAAGCGGAATCCCAAGCCATCAACGCTACCGGCAACAACCTGGCGAATCTGAATACCACCGGGTTCAAAGGCTCGGCCGTCGACTTCAAGGATTTATTCAGCGAGTATCTGGGGACGGGCGGGGGATCTCAATACGGCTTGGGTGTGAGTATTCCGATCACCAATGCGCAGTATTCCCAGGGATCGATCGCGAGCAACTCGTCGCCACTTTCCGGGGCTATTCAGGGAAACGGCTTCTTTGTCGTCAATAGCCCGTCCGGCCAGCAGCTCTATACACGCGACGGAAACTTCGTGCAGGACACCAACGGCGTGTTGAGGACCGAAACCGGCGAAGCGGTGCAGGGCTGGACGGCTTCTTCCGCCGGGCTGGACACCTCGGGTGTGCCCGGCGATATCGTGCTGCCGGTAGGATCCCTGCTCGCGGCCAATGCCACTCAGAATTTCTCCCTGAACGGCAATCTCGATTCGTCCGGCACGGCCGGCGCCAGCACGGGCACGTTTTCGCAGCCCATGCAAGTGGTGGATTCGCTCGGCAATACCCACAACCTGACGGTTACGTTCACCAAGACTGCGGGCGTCAATAACGCCTGGACGTACGACGTGACGATTCCGGGCGGCGATCTGGCCAGCGGCACCGCCGGCACCCAGCAATCGGTGCTGACCGGCGCGCCCGGCGCGCTCACCTTCAACAGCGACGGCACGCTCGACACCAGCGGAGGAACTTCGGCGGCGATCGCCATCAGCGGCTTGGCCGATGGCGCCGGCGACATGAGCATCAACTGGAGTCTACTGAACTCGTCGGGCGACGCGACTCTCACCCAATACGCGGAAGCGTCCGCCGTGAGCTCTTCGACGCAGGACGGTAAGCAGGCGGCGCAGTTGACGACCGTGGCTATCCAAACGGGCGGCCAGGTAATCGCCACCTACTCGGATGGCCGGACCCAGGTGGCGGCGCAATTGGCGTTGGCCGCCATCGCCAACCCGGATTCGCTGCAGAACGTCGGCAATAACAACCTGGCGGTCAGCGCCTCGACGGCCACGCC
Organism: Bryobacteraceae bacterium; assembly: GCA_036501045.1. GTDB lineage: Bacteria > Acidobacteriota > Terriglobia > Bryobacterales > Bryobacteraceae > Bog-105. Next base: position 7,758 of record DASYAX010000244.1, on the reverse strand, counting down.
GGCGATAGGCACGGAGGGAACCGGCGGTCGCGGCACCATCGACGGCAGCGCGCTCGAAGGTTCGAACGTGGACATGGCCACCGAGTTCACGAACCTCATCGTCTATCAGAGCGGCTATCAGGCGGCTTCGCGCGTCATCAGCACGGAGAACACCATTAGCCAGGACTTATTGAATCTGATCCACTAAACGGGCCCCTTCGGTACGCTCCGCCATTCCTTATGTTGCAGCAGTCTCTCGCGGTCTTTCTGGTGCTGGCCCTGTTGTTTGCGGCCTTGTGGCTATTGCGGCGCAAGGGGCTCGCGAGCCTGCCGCTGAGGCTCGCACGGCCGTCCGCCGGGCGGCGTCAAATGCGGGTGATCGAGCGTATTCCGCTCTCCGCCCAGCATTCGCTCCACCTGGTTTCGGTTTCCGGCCGTATGCTCGTAATCGGCGTGTCGCCAGGTGGCTGCAGTCCGCTCGCCAGTTGGCCGCAGGCGTCGCAGGGATTGGGACCCGAGGAGGCATTGACTCCATGAACCGCGGCGTCAGACGCACCCTCGCTAGCGCCGCCGCGGCGCTGCTTCTGAGCGTGCCGGCTTGGGCCGCGGCGCCCGCGGGCGGCGGCGCTCTCGAGTCTTTCGGCGTCACGGCCGGGGGCGGCAAGGGAGTGACGCTCAGCATGCCGATGCAGATTGCGCTGGGCCTGACCCTGTTGACGCTGCTGCCGGCCGTGATCATGTGCATCACGCCTTTTCTGCGGATCGCGGTGGTGCTGCATTTTCTGCGGCAGGCGCTCGGCACCCAAACCGCGCCTTCGAATCAGGTGCTGGTGGGCCTGTCGCTGTTTCTGTCGCTGCTGATTGTGCAGCCGGTGTTCGCCGATATCTATACGCATGCCTGGCAGCCGCTCGAGAAAGGGGAAATTACGGCCGGACAGGCGCTCGAAAAAGGCGCCACGCCCTTGCGTCAATTTCTGCTGCGCTTCGCGCGCGAGCGCGATATCCGCTTGTTCGTTGAAATTTCGCACGATCCCGCTCCCCACAACGCCTCGGACGTCAGCCTGAAAGTGCTGATTCCGGCCTATATTCTTTCGGAGCTGAAGGCCGGCTTCCAGATTGGCGCGGTGCTGTTCTTGCCGTTTCTCGTAATCGACATCGCCGTCGCCTCGGTAACGCTTTCGATCGGCATGATGCAACTGCCGCCGGCGCTGGTCTCGGCCCCCTTCAAAATTCTGCTGTTCGTGTTGGTCGATGGCTGGAATCTGGTGGTCGGCTCGCTGATGAAGAGTTTTTTCACGCCATGACACCGCAATTAGCCATTCACGTCATCAGTCAGGCGCTGCTCGCGGCTTTCTGGATCTGTGCGCCGTTGCTGCTGGTCTGCTTCGCTTTGAGTATTCTTGTCAACCTGGTGCAGATTGCCACTTCGCTGCAGGATCCGGTCTTCAGCACCGTGCCGCGCTTGGCCGCCTGTCTCGCCGGTTTGCTGCTGCTGTTGCCGTGGATGCTGAACCGGGCCTCGGGCTACGCCCTGGGCATCCTGCGGGATCTGGCGCAGTATGCACGCTAGGCTGTTATTGCCGCTCTCCCTGCCGATCGCGTTCCTGCTGGTGGTGACGCGTGTGGCGGGTGTCTTCGTATTCGTGCCTATGCCCGGCAAGGACACCGGTCCCGGGGTGGCGCGCATCGTCTTTGCGCTCGCTTGCGCGGTGGCGCTCTTCCCGCGCTGGCCGGCGATCGAGGCAAGCGCGGTGACTCCGGCCATTCTTGTGGGCTGGCTTTTCTCCGAAGCGGCCTTAGGCGTATCGATTGGCCTCATGGTGAGCTTTCTGACCGAATCGCTGACGCTCGGCGCTCAATTCCTCGGTCTCCAGGCGGGTTATGGCTATGCTTCAGTGGTCGATCCCACGACCCAGGCGGATTCCGAAGTGCTGCAGGTGCTCGCGCAATTGACCAGCGGTTTGCTGTTCTTTGCCTGCGGCCTCGATCACTTGGTAATTCGGGCGTTCGCGTTAAGTTTAGAGCGCTATCCGCCCGGCCGCTTCGCGCTGACGAAAGATCTGGCCGAAACCGTGATCGCGCTAGGGGCGAACGTCTTTACGGTCGGTCTGCGGCTGGCGCTGCCGATTATCGGCCTGCTGCTGATGACCGAAATCGCGCTGGCGCTGGTTGGCCGCATCAACTCGCAACTGCACATCGGCGGGAATGCGGCGCCCGTGAAGATGCTGCTCACCCTCGCGACGCTGGTAGCCGTGCTCCGGGTCGCCCCGCAGCTCTACGAGGGGTACGCGGCACAAGTGTTCGGGGCCATCCGGCACAGCTTACTGCCCTAGCTTAAGCGATGGCGGAAAACAAGACCGAGAAGCCGACCGCGCAACGGCTGCGCAAGGCGCGCGAGGAAGGGCAGTTCCTTTCCTCGCGCGGCATCCTGAGCGCCGCCCAATTTCTGGCTTTTGTGGCGGTGGCAGGCCCACTCGCCCCGGCTTGGGGCGCGCGGCTCGAGCGCTCCATGAGCGCGCTATTCGCGCGCGCGCTAACGGGTGAGATCGGCGCCCCGGAATGGCCTGCGCTGGTACGCGGCTTGTTTATCGAAACACTCATGCCGCTGGCGGTGCTGGGCGCCATTCTGCTGTGCGCCACGCTTGCCGCGCACTTGGGCATGACCCGCTTGGGATTCAGCCTGGGACGGCTGACGCCGCAATTCAACCGCTTGAACCCGCTGACCCGTTTGCGCGAGCTGCCGGGGCAGAACCTCAAGGCGTTGCTCGAAGCGGCGCTGTTGCTCGGGGCGCTGACGCTCGTGATGCGCTCCTTTCTCGAGAGTCACCTGACCATGCTGTTACGGCTGCCTTTACAAGGCGTGCCGGCGGCCGCCCGCGAGATGGGCGAGGCGATCGAGAGTCTGTTGTGGAAAGCGGCTGCCTTGTTTGTGCTGTTCGGCGCTTTCGATCTGGTGCGGCAATACCGCAAGTACATGTCGTCTTTACGCATGACCAAACAGGAAGTGCGCGAAGAAGGAAAGCGCAACGAAGGCGATCCGCAGATCAAACAGCGCATCCGGCGGCTGCGGCGTGAGCTACTGCGCCGCCAGATGATGCGGCAGGTGGCGACGGCGACCGCCGTCATCGTCAATCCCACTCACTTTGCGGTGGCGATCCGCTATGAGATGGACAGCATGCCGAGTCCGGTGGTAGTCGCCAAAGGCAAGAACTGGCTGGCGCTACGCATGCGCCAGCTCGCCACGCAAAGCGAAGTGCCGATTATCGAGAATCCGCCGCTTGCGCGGGCTCTCTACGACGCCGCCGAGGTGGGGAGCGCCATATCCCCTGAGTTCTATAAGGCCATCGCCGAAATCCTGGCCTATGTTTACCGGCTAATGGGCCGCAGATTGCCTGGATAGTGGAATCGCGGACATGTCTTCCCAGCCACAAGCCGTTCCCGCCCCCCTAATCGCAAAGGGTATAAGGAAGTTCTCGTTACCGGACGTAGGCGAACTCGCGGTGCCGGTGGCGGTGCTCGCGATCGTGGTGGCGCTGATTACGCCTCTGCCGCCGGCGCTGCTCGACATTCTGATCGTGCTCGACATCATGATGTCGGTCATTGTGCTGATGGTGACGATGTACATTCTGAAGCCGGTCGAGTTCAACGTGTTTCCGACCGCCTTGCTGCTGCTGACGCTGTTCCGGCTGGCCTTGAACGTGAGCTCGGCGCGCTTGATTCTATTGAATGGCAACAGCGGCACGGCTGCGGCGGGCAGCGTCATCGAGGCCTTTGGCAATTTCGTGGTCGGCGGCAACTATGTCATCGGCGCGGTGATTTTTCTAATACTGATCGCCATTCAGTATGTCGTGATCAATCATGGCGCGGTACGCATCTCGGAAGTGACGGCGCGCTTTACGCTCGACGCCATGCCCGGCAAACAAATGTCGATCGACGCCGAGATGAATGCCGGTCTGATCGACGAAGCCGAAGCGCGGCGCCGCCGCAAACAACTCGCCGCCGAAGCTGAGTTTTACGGCTCGATGGACGGCGCCTCGCGCTTTACACAGCGCGACGCGGTGGCGAGCATTCTGATCACCAGCATCAACATCATTGCTGGCTTTTTGATCGGCGTATTGCAGCACGGCATGGAGCTGCGGCATGCGATCGAAACTTACACGGTGCTCACGATCGGCGACGGGCTGGTAACGGTGATTCCGGCTTTGATGATCTCGGTCTCGGGCGGGTTGATCGTCACGCGCGCCAATTCCGACGTGCGGGTGGGTCAGGAGTTTCAAAAGCAGCTTTTCGGCAAACCGGAACCGCTGCTGCTTTCGGCGGGCGTCTTGCTGGTGCTGGCGGCGTTCCCCGGCCTGCCGACGATCCCGTTCCTGCTATTGGGCGGGAGCCTCGGCACGGTCGGCTGGTTCAAGCGTAAAAAAATTGGCGCTACTGTCAAGAATGAGATAGCGACGGCGAGCGCCGCTCCCAAAGAGGATTTGGAATCGCTGCTGCGAGTCGAGCCGCTGGCGATCGAGGTGGGTCTTGGCCTAGCCGGCCTAGTGGCCGGTGGTAAGTCGTCGCCGCTATTGAAGCGCATTGCGGGTATCCGGCGGCAATTCGTCTCGAATCTCGGCTATCTGCTGCCGCCGGTGCGGGTGACCGATAACCTTTCGCTGCGCGCGCGGGAGTACCTGGTGCTGCTCAAAGGTAGCGAGATCGGGCGCTACGAACTGCTGCCCGGCAGCGAACTGGCGATTCCAACCAATAAGGCGGACAAAGGATTTCCGGGACAGCAGACGCGCGAGCCGGCCTTTGGCCTGCCGGCCCTCTGGATTGCGAGCGACAAGGTGGACGCGGCGCGCGGCGCGGGCTACACGGTGGTCGATGCGGTGAACGTGATGGGCACGCATCTGGCCGAGCTAGTGCGCCAATATGCCTCGGAAATGCTTTCGCGGCAGGACGCCAAGCTCTTCTGCGACCGGGTGGGCCAGGAGAACGCCAAGCTGCTCGAAGATTTGGTGCCGAAACTGCTCTCGTTCGGAGGTATTCAAAAAGTGCTGCAGAATCTGTTGCGAGAGCGTGTTTCGATCCGGGACGGCGTTTCCATTTTGGAAGCCCTGAGTGAAGCGGCCGTGACGACCAAGAACGTGGTGTTGCTGACTGAGTATACCCGGCAGGCGATCCGCCGAACGGTGGTGAAGCCGTATCTCAATCAGAAAGGCGAATTACCGGTTTTCTTCCTGGATTCCTCCGCCGAGCAGACCATTGAATCGGCGGTGCAGCATAGCGACCAGAACAGCATTCTGGTGTTATCGCCACAACTGGTCCGGGACATTGCGGCACGCATCGAACGCAAGCTCGAGCGGCGCGAAACGCCGACCGTCATCCTGACGTCTTCCGGCGCGCGCTATTTCCTGCGCCAGATGCTCGAGTCTTCGCTGCCCAACATTTTCCCGATTTCCCACAACGAGGTGCCTCCGGGCGTCAAAATCCTGAACTTAGGAGCGATTTAGATGAGAATTAAGTCCTATTTTGCCGATTCCGTGCAGGAGGCGATCGAAAAAGCCCGTCTGGAACTGGGCACGGAAGCGATGCTGATGAATTCGAAGAAAACCGAGCCGGAGCTACGCCCGCTCGGCGCTTACGAAGTGGTGTTTGGCATCGCGGGCGGCGCCGCTGCGCGCCCGCCTGAAGCGCGATTAGAAGCGCAAAGCGGAGTGCGATTGACAACAAAGACCGAAGCGAAGATCCAGCCAGGCGCGGCAGCGGGCGACTTCACGCGCCCGGAAGAACTGGTGCGGGAACTGGCGGATTTGCGCAAGCAGATTGAGACGGTGCGGCGTTCGGTCAACCGGCACGGACGCTCGGCGGCCGCCGCGGGAGCGCGCCCGGGCTCGGAAGTGGACGAAATTTGCGCCCGGCTGGCGGCCGCCGGCTTTTCCGAGGAACTGGCCGCTGAGATTGCCGAGGCGGTCGAGCTGCAACTGGCCGGCCGCACGGGCGCCATGCGCGCGCGGCGGGAAGCCGGCACATCCGCGCTCGAGCTGACTACGCTAGCGCTTGAAAGCGAACTCGAACGCCGCCTGGCGGTCGCGCCCGCGCCCGGCGCGCCTGGAACGAAAACGGCGGCCGTGCTGTTTGCCGGTCCAGCGGGGGCAGGGAAGACCACTTCGCTGATCAAGCTGGCGCTGCGCTGCGGCTTGCAAACGGGCGTGCCGGTGCAGATCTTGTCGCTCGACACGCTGCGGGTGGGCGGCTGGGAACAACTGGCCTCCTACGCCCGCATCACCGGCTTGGCCTTCGATGTGATTCACCACCTGAACGCCTTCGGCCAGGCGCTCGCCGAAGGCCGCCACAAGAAGTTGATTCTCATCGATACGCCGGGCTTTTCGCCCGCCGAGCTGCAGGAAATTCCTGAGCTAGCGGAATGGCTTGCGCGGGAAACCGCGGTCGAGGTGCAGCTTGTGCTCCCGGCCGTGTTATGCCCGCGGGTGGCGCAACGCGCGGTCGAGCGCTTTGGCGCCTTCCGGCCGGCCAAGCTGCTGTTTACCCATTGGGACGAACTCGAAACGCCCGGCGGCGCGCTCGAAGTGGCCATGCGCTCCGCTTTGCCGATCTCGTATTTGGCGGACGGGCAGCAGATTCCGGAAGACATTCACGAGGCTTCGAAGGCCCGGCTGCTCGAGTATTTCACGGCCGCGCCGCGCCAGGTGGCGGCCTCGGCCGCTTAAGAAAAAACGTCCGACTGCCATGTACGCCTATCGACCTGCCGAGCGAGCGCCGGAAGAACGCGAGCAACTGATCCTCGAGCACTTGCAACAGGTGAACTGGATCGCCGCGCGCATTCACGAGAAGCTGCCGCCGAATGTCGAGCTCGACGATTTGATCTCGGCGGGCATCGTGGGGCTGCTGGCGGCGGTCGACAACTATGACCCGAGCCGCAACGCTTCGCTCAAAACTTACGCCGAATACAAAATCCGCGGAGCTATTCTCGACAGCATCCGCGGCCTGGATGGGATTCCGACGCACAAGCGCAAACGCGTGAAGCAGGTGCAGGAAGCCATTCAGAGCGCCGAACACAAGCTGCAGCGGAGTCCGGGCGAAGAAGAAATCGCGCAGGAACTCGGCATCGGCCTGGCGGAATATCAGCAGTGGGTGGTCGAGCTGCGCGGTGTGTCGCTCGGCAGCCTGGAATTAGCCGGCGACGGTGAAGATGTGAGTTTACTTAAATTCATCAGCGACGACGAGCAGGAATCGCCCGCGCGTATTCTCGAGCGCTCGGAACTCGAGCGGGTGATTGGCGAAGGCATGCTGAAAATTCCCGAGAACGAGCGGCTGGTGCTGAGCCTGTATTACAAGGAAGAACTGAATCTGCGTGAAATCGCGGCCATTTTGGAACTGCACATCACGCGGATCTCGCAACTGCGCGCGCAAGGCATTTTGCGGCTGCGGGCGTATCTCGAACGCAAGTGGCCGGGCGGCAAAGGCGCGTATTGAGCCCGGGGGCTAAAGGAGCACGGAAAAATTATGTTCGAAAAAATCGATTTTCTCAGCTACTGGCCGGCCATCGCGGCGGGGGCGGCGCTGCTGCTCGGGACGCCCTTGTGCCTGTCGTTCTTACGCTCCTGGAAGGCGGACCTGCGGCGGCTTTCCGAGCGCGCCACGATTCCCGGGGAAGTCGCGGCGAAGCTTGGGCAACTGGCGGGCGAATTAGAAGAAATCCGTTCGCGGCTGAGCGAATGGGAAGGCGCCCGCCCAGGCGCCGCCGGCTGGCTGCCGGAACCGGCGGCGGTAAAC
>DASYAX010000243.1:0-3496 GCA_036501045.1 Bryobacteraceae bacterium | reverse complement strand
AGCACGTTCGCGAACGATCCGTGGCGCTCCTGCATCGGCCTCGCCATCGCGCTGGCCGGTTTGCCGATTTATTTCTGGTGGCGCCGAGAGGCCGGCCTGCGCCGCGCCTAACTCATCGCCTTGTCCGGCGGCAGGCCGAGACGCCTGCGCAGAGCGCTGTTGTCGCGCCCGAGCGGATCGTCCTGGGCCGGGCGCTCGGCGTCGATGGCCAACTGCACCTTGCGGCGGCGTCGCGCGACTTGCGCGGCCTGGCTCGCAAAAGTGTCGCGGCCGGAGCTGGCATCCTCCTGCGCGCCCGATTGCCTGGTCTGATCCTGGTAAAACGTGCCGAGCTGCGCCTTGAACTGGTCGATCTGCGTGTGGCTGTAGTTTGGCAGCGTCTCCTTCGGCGTCGTCGGATTGCCCTGGTCGTCCGTGTAGCGGATGAGGCCGTAGATGGCCGTGCCGGCCGCGGTGATCTGCGCCCGCGATTTCAACGGCTGCCCGATATACCACCCCTCGAGCTTCTTCGGGCTGGTCTCTTCATAGAGTTCCTTCGCCCGCGCCTGCGCGTTGCGAATCGCCGCGATCGCTTTCTTCGCGTCCGCCGATTCCGTTTCCGTGGCGTCGTGAAATTCCGACGTGCTCTCCACCGCCGCGCCGCCCGCTTCCAGCGCCGTTTCCGCCTGGTCGGAGAGCGCCTGCATACTTGTCGGCGTGATCGTAACCGTGTTGTCGCTGTCGTAACAATGCGCGCTCAGATCGGTGACGAGCTGAGGGTCGCTGTTCATCGCGTCGATCGTGGCGTCGATGATTTCCTTGTCGCGCGTCAGCTCGTCCATCGTGCGGCTGTCGATTGGGCCGCGCGGTTTGCGCGGCTTCTTGTCTCCATCGCCGCTCGGCGGCGTGGGTGGATTCGGTGGTGGTGTGTCGGCCATATTTTTTTTATTTCCTCAATGGTTGGTTGAACTGCGGAGAGAAAAAGCGAAAGCGCAGAAGATGCGTCCCTGCCGTCGCGGAAAAGCGGCGACCGCGCGAATTTGCCGGGCAGATGGGGCGCAACATGCTTATTTTTGCCGCAGATTATCGGGATCGGAAGAAGATGGGAAGCGTTTTTGTAAACTTTTTTCAGGAGGCATTGCTGTCCCGAAGCATTTATCGACTTGCACAGTAGTTTCCCCGCCTGACGAAAAGCCGAGGGGCCGCGGGCGGCGAAAATCGTCCTGAAAAACTTTCACATTTCGCTTTACAGACCGTGCGATTTTTTCGCATCCTGAGATTCATGAAAAAATACCAGCCACGAGCCTAACAACGCCCCGAACGACACCGACGGCGGGGAATGCGTAAGTGAAGAAGTGATCAGCTTTTTACAGAGTCATTAATGAACCCGTCATTCAGTAGAATCAGGTTTTTCGTTGCCGCTGCGCTGCTATTATTAGCCGCGCAGCGGCCTTCCCTCGCCGGCAGTGCCACTTGGAATCAAAATCCTACTACCGGAGATTGGAATACCGCGGCCAATTGGAGGCCGCAGATGGTGCCAAATGCAAAGACGGACATCGCAACCTTCGGGACGTCAAAGGCGACGAGTCTCTCAATAACTGATGCCAGTGACAGCCTCGACAGCGCCCTGTTTAACAGCGGCGCGCCCCCCTACACGTTCACAATCGAGACATCCAACCTGTTTTTCTATGGTGCAGGGGTGGTGAATAATTCGGGCTCGGTTCAATCAATCGTGACCCCTACGATTGGAAATATCGATGCGGATCTATTCTTCTACAACAGCTCCACTGCCGGCGTTATGACGAGTTATAGCACCGTTGGGGGCAGCTATGAATTTGACGATGCCTCTTCTGCTGGCTCGGCAACCTTTGGTCTGATGGACGGGAGTGATATCCAAGCCCATATGTTCTTCAATGATAACTCGACGGCTGGAGACGCAACCATAAATGCCAGCGCCGGGGCGGTCATATTGTTCTACGACAGCTCGAATGGCGGCAACGCCACCCTGAACCTGAGCACCGCAGCGTTTGCCCTTTTTGAGGGCAGCAACGACGCGGAGCAGATGATCGGCAACTGTATCGGCGGAGACGAGGAATATGCTTCCCAGATTGACTTCGAGGGCAGTTCCAGTGCCGGCGAAGGTACCTTCACGACGATCGGCGGAAGCACGAGAGGCGAGCACGGCGGCTACATCCTCTTCGACGGCACCGCCACGGCAGACAATGCCACCTTTGTCATTAACGGCGCGATGGGGGCAGGACTGACCGGAACGGAACTATTCTTCATGGACACCGCCACCGCCGCCAATGCCAGCATCACGGCCAACGGCGGAATTGGTGGCTCCGAGGGCGGGGTGATTTACTTCCAGAAGACGTCCACCGGCGGAACGGCCAGCGTCACTCTTAACGGCAACGCCAAGCTGGACCTCAGCACCCACAAGGCGCCGGGAGTAACGATCGGCTCGCTGGCCGGCAAAGGCTCCGTCCTGCTCGGAGCCAACACCCTCACCATCGGGAGCAACAACCAGAGCACGATCTTTTCGGGCGTGATTCAAGGCACAGGTGGAGTGACCAAGAGCGGAAGCGGCACACTCGCCCTTACCGGCAAGAACAGCTACGCCGGGGTGACAAAGGTGAAGACTGGCACATTGGGGGGCAACGGCACGATTGCCGGCAGCGTCACAGTCGCAGCCAACGCCAGGATCGCTCCCGCGGCTGGAACAACGACCTCCGCGACCATGAAGATCAAGAAGGCTCTTACCTTTCAAGCCAGCAGCAGCTACAGTTGCCTGCTCTCCGGCAAAGGGCGCAAGGTGAAGAGCGACCAAATCAACGCAAACGGCGTCACGATCGACAGCGGCGCACAATTTGTTCTGAGCGACCAAATCACCGGCAGATTGCGCAGCGGGACCAGCTTCACCGTCATCAGCAACACCGCCAGCACACCGATCAGCGGCACCTTCGCCAACCTGGCCGACGGCGCCATCCTGAGCATGGGGAAAGATCAGCTCCAAGCCAGCTACGAAGGCGGGGGTGGAAACGATCTCACCTTAACCGTACTGTGAAACAGGCTCGAGGAGAGGTTGGGAACAAGGAGGCAAAACTCAACATTTCGACCCGATTCGGGCGATGAAAACCAGAAAGAAAAACCGTGCGGCAAAATCCGCCACATGCCTGCTCCTCGGCATGATTTTGCAACTTGCAAATGCGCGCGCCGGGAGCGCGACTTGGGCAAAGAATCCCATCAGCAGAGATTGGAATACCGCGGCCAATTGGAGGCCGCAAACGGTGCCGAACTCAACGACGGACATCGCGACGTTCGGCGCGTCCAGCCAAACTAGTGTCTCCAGCGAAAGCACAACGATCGACCTGAATAGTTTGATCTTTAACAGCGGCGCGCCGCCGTATACAATCACCCTCGATATAAGCGGCTATTTCTTCTACGGGGCTGGAATCGTAAATAATTCAGGATCGATGCAATCCTTCGTCTTTCTGCAAGACGGGGATTTGGGCGGGGG
>DASYAX010000242.1:0-23452 GCA_036501045.1 Bryobacteraceae bacterium | reverse complement strand
CCCGCCAGACCTCCGAGCGCCATTGCCATGCTCAGCGAAACCGTGGTGGCGAGCAGGCCGGCGAACAAAGAGATTTGCCCGCCGTAAAGAAAGCGCGAAAATTGATCGCGCCCGTAAGCGTCACTCCCCATTAGGAAAATCTTAGCCGACCGATCGGTCCCGAAAAGGCGCGGTCCGGGGACTAAGAATCGCACTGGATACGCCACGCGGCGGTCTTCGTAGTAGCCTTGACCGTTTTCCGGATACGCTTTCCATCGATAGATAAACGGACGAAGATGCAGCTTCTTCTGATCGTCGATGAAATGGATGCGCGTGGGCGGGGCGAAGGGCAACTCGCGGTCCGGGGTAGCGGGGTCGTAGGGAGCAAAGAATCCCGCGAGCAAAACCAATCCGTGGGAGACAACCAAGGCTGCTATCGCGAGCAGAGGCTTTCTGCGGATGGCCATCGCTATTGTGTCCGGATGCGCGGGTCTAGCGCGTATAACAGTGCATCCGCCAGCAGGTTTCCAAAAATCAGGAAGATGGTTGCCAGCACTGCGGCATCCACCACCAGATAAAAATCGCGCTCGAGAATTGCTTCAATCAGCAAGCGCCCCAAGCCAGGCCAACCGAAAATCCCCTCGATGACCACAGAAGAGCTCAACAAGATTCCCAAGGAAAATCCAAACAGCGAAACCAGCGGATTCGCGGCTGCGGGCAAAGCATGGCGGAGCAACAACCGCCGAAAGGGAATGCCATGCGCCCGAGCAGCGGCGATAAAGGGCGATTCCAGGACTTCGATCATGGAAGCGCGAACGTGTAATAGCAAGAGCGGTAGGAATCCGGCCGTCAGGCACAGCGTAGGGAGGAAAAAATGGCGCGCAAGATCTTTGCATTGCGACCAAAAACCGAGTTGCAGGAAATCTGGTGATACAACCCCACCTAACGGGAAATAGCCGCTTCGCACCGCAGCCAATAGAACCAGCAACGCGAGAATGACATCGGGAATAGCAAGCAGCGTTGAAATCGTTCCGGCGGCCAGCAGGTCCATGACGCTCCCTGGTTTGGCGGCGCTCCAGATTCCGAACGGAAGAGCGATGAGCCATGCGAATAGCGTGGCCGCACCTGTCAGCAGTAGCGTGTTTTCGGCACGATGCCACACGATAGGTGCCGCGGGGCTGTTATAGGCGAAGGAAAATCCGCCTTCTCCTCGCGCCACCGAGCGCAGCCAGCGAAGATACTTGAGCGGCAACGGCCGATCGATGCCATACTGCGAGCGGAGACCGGCAATCGTCGCCGCCGAGACGCGAGGATTCAACCTCATCTCGTCGAAAAATTCACCGGGCGCCAGATCTACCAGGACAAAAGTAAGCAGAGAAACGCCGGCCAGGAGAAACAGGCTATATAAGACGCGGCGTACTAAATACGGCATCGTCGCTGCCTACGATAGATCAGACTGCCAAAATGCCGTCGGATTCGACAATTCTACCCTTCTGCATAACGACGATCCGGTCCGCGATGCGGGTGGCCAAACGAAGATCGTGGGTAATAAACAGAAACGCCACTGATAGAGAAGCCTGAAATGTGAGGAGCAGATCCGCGACCTGAGTTTGCGTGGGGAGATCCAGGCTGGATAAAGCCTCATCCAGTATCAACAGACGCGGTTTGAGAACTAAAGCGCGCGCAATGGCCAATCGCTGCCGCTGGCCGCCGCTGAACTCAAGCGCCAGCCGCCCGGCCCAATCCGGTGAGATGCCAACTTGCTCCATCATCGCGAGAGCCTGCATTCGCCGGCTCTTTTTTCCCAGGCTCGTTTGGATCCGAAGCGGCTCTTCCACCACTTCAGCGGCCGAGAAACGCGGATTCATGGCTATCGCGGAGTCCTGAAAAACAAATTGAACGCTGCGGCGCATGGCGAGCGATTCTTTTGGCTGCAATGTAAGCAGATTTTTGCCGTCAAAACGGATCTCGCCCGAATCTGGTTTTTCCAAACGCGACAAGCACCGCCCGAGAGTAGATTTGCCGGCCCCCGATTCGCCCACCAGCGCAACGCTCGAGTACGGCGGGATCGTCAAGCTGACATCGTCGAGCGCCGCGACCTGGAACTTGTTTCGCGAATACCAGTGGCCCTGAACATAGCGCTTACAAAGATGCAGCGCCTCTATCACGACGTCAACTGTCTTTCTTCGACCAGCCGCCCCGCTTCGAGGATCAGCACCCGGTCCGCAAGCCCGGCCAGCAGCTCGGGCTTGTGCGTGATGAAGAGAAAAGCGATCTGAAGCCGCCGCTTGAGTTCTTTGAGAAGGCTGATAATTTCCGCTTGCGTCGCATGGTCCAGCGCGCTGGTGGGTTCATCGGCGATGAGAAAACCCGGTTTGCAGACGAGCGCTTGAGCGATTGCCACCCGCTGGCGTTGTCCGGCGCTTAACTGGTGCGGATACGCGGAGTAGAACCGCCGCTCGCCCAGCCGCGCTTCGGCAAGTGCCTGCTCAGCGGCTTTTCGGTAACTCTGCCTGCTGCCCTGGCTGTGCGCCCGTACGACTTCGGCGATCTGATCGCCCACCCTCATTACGGGATTCAGCGACAGCGCCGGCTCTTGAAAGACGATGGACGCCTGGCCGCCGCGAATTTGCTGCAGCGTGCCCTCATCGGCTCGAAGCAAGTCATGCTCGCGGAAGCGAATCGAACCGCCCGCGATCCGCGCCGTTTGGGGAAGCAGGCGGAGCAGCGCCAGCGCAAGCGTTGTTTTGCCGCAGCCGGACGCCCCGAGCAGCCCTACCGTCTCGCCTGAACTCAGCGTAAAGCTGAGGTCCTTGAGAACCGGCCGCTCAACACCATCCCGCCCACGATAGTGAATCGTCAGACCGTGAACGTTGAGCATTGGCTCCGGCTGTTCTACAGCAGACCGACGCCCATGATTTGACGCCAGGCAGTAAGTGCCTGATAGATGTCGAGACGTCCATGACCCAATGCCGGGCCGAGCGGTTTGGCATGGGCTACGGCTTTGGCGCCGTCCGATTGATTCTCAAAAATGAGAAGGTCCATCAGCAGCGAGCCGCCGTAATCGAGCATCAGGGCGGCCCCCCCGGACACGAAGGGAGCGCTGAAGGAAGTTCCCCAGGCGGCCGCGTAGGTCCCGAACGGATAGGTGGTGACGATCCCTTCGCCGGGAGCGCCGAGCCAGACGAGATCCTGTCCGTAATTAGAGAACGAGGAAAGCTGATCGTTATTTGTCGTCGATGCCACGCTGATCACGTTATTCAGAGCGGCAGGGTAAACCAACATGTCCTTACTTTGATTCCCGGCGGCCGCAACGCAGATGACGCCAGCCAAGCTGGCATAGTCTACGGCATTCTTCACTTCTTGCGAGTAAGCGGCCAGCGTGAAACTCATGTTAATGATATTGGCGTGGTTTTGGACGGCCCAATAGATTGCCCGAACAATATCGGAGGTGTAACCGGTTCCGTCCGCCCGAAACGCCTTCAGCGGCATGAGCAACGCTCCTGGAGCGACCAGGTGAATCACTCCCGCCACCATCGTGCCGTGGCCGAAGTCGCTGTATTGCGGGTTGCCATCGACGACGGCGGCGGTGGATTGGGTAACCAGGGCGCTGGTATTCGAACCGACCCAAAAGGATTGAGCACTAGCAGTAGGTGTGCTTGTCAACAAAATGTCGCCCGTTTCGTCACCTTCGCCGTTCCGATTACGCGTGAAATCGTAGCCAGGCACCAGCACGTGTTGCAACGCTGGATGGTTCGGGTCGATGCCGGTGTCAATCACAGCCACCGTTCCCACGCCTTTCACCCCAAACGCCCGCTGCGCGTCACCGGCCCTCGTGATCTGGTTGGCCGGCTGATTGACATAGCCCTCAGGAACCGTAGTGCCAAAGTAATCGACCGGCGTCGAGTCCGAAAGGGCCGGAGGCACGGTGTAACCGGAATCGGCGATAGATCCCAGTAGATCGGGCTCGGCGTCAACCACCCCGATTTGCCGCAGCAGAGTACTCAAAAAAGTTGCCGGCGGCGCGCCGCTTGCGGTGGTTATGAGGAACACTCGTCCGACCGAGCCATCTAAATTCCTCGCCACATTGCAGCCGAGCAAGCCACAGACAATCCGAAGAATTGGCAGCCCGCCATTGACGCGTACGACATATCGGCTATCGGCTCGAGCCGGAGTTGCCCAGACTGCTTGCAATAAGAGCAGGCCGGTCAACAAAAAGGGTTTCAGTGATCTCATATTCGCCTCGTATCAGCAACGCTAACTAAGAGCAATTCTTGGCAATAATAATATATTAAATTGCCAATAAATACGACTTTACTCCTATTTTTAACCGAAAGCTTGGCGAAACAGAAGATGCCGATTAAATAAATTCGAGCAAACCGAATCTAGAAATCTAACTCGACCTGATCGACGTAGCACCAGCCCCAGTTTTCACCAGGCTGGAAAGACTTCATAATCGGATGGTTCGTGGCGTGGAAGTGTTTGGTCGCGTGTTTGTTCTTTGAGGAGTCACAACATCCGACATGTCCGCATTCCAGGCACAGCCGTAGGTGGACCCAGCGGTCTCCGGTTTTCAGGCATTCCTCGCAGCCGCGTGAGCTGGGCGTGACCGGCTTAATTTGATCGAGATGCGTACAAGATGACATAGCTATACCAATCATCCTAGCGCTGCGGATTTTTCGCCAAGCTTAGCATGTTGGCGAACAGGCGATAGGCGCCCGGAACCCCTTCCGGCAACTCGCGATAGAAGGCATAGGCGTTGTAGATGTAAATGCCTTTGCCGTACTTCGCAAATAGCAGACCGCCTTTTTGCGGGTCCTGGCCTTCGTCATGAGTCTCCAAGAGCGTATGATAGCGCGGGTCCCACGACTTCATCCATTTCGAGCCGCGCTCCTCTACCCAGCCGGAGAAGTCGCTCGCCGAGATTTTATTGGGCCAATTAAAAATAGGATTTGCAGGCTCCAGAATATTCACTTTCGAATCTTCGTCGGTTACTTCCTCCGGATTCGAAGTCATGGTGTAAGGATAAGGGCCGTAATCGTGATCGTACTCGGGCGTGTTGTATTGCACGATAGCCACACCACCGTTTTTCACGTATTCGAGAAGGCGGTTGTTATAGGTTCTTAGATCTTCGCGAGCCGCATAAGTTCGAACGCCGAGCAAAATCACGTCGTACTTGCTCAGATCGCCGGTTGCGATATCGGTTGGCCCAAGGAAACTTACTTTCACTCCCAGGTGCTCGAGCGACGAGGGCACATCGTCTCCACTGCCCATCACGTAGCCCACCGTCAGGTTTGGCGCGACCGTCACATCGACGCCGGACAGCTTATAAGTGGCGGGCCGGTATAGAAAATAGGGCCGCAAGCCAGGGTATCCGGTGACGTCGTATCCTTCGGTGTATCGATGGCCGTTGTATTCGGCGACCGCGGTAACTTGATATGGCTTCTGATCGAGGTGCGCGGGAGTAACCTCGAACGTAACAGACTGATCCTGCCCGTCGGCGGCAGTACTGAAGTCTGCCGATGCGGGCTGCGAACGCCAGCCGTCTGGTAGTTCCAGATGAACCTGGCCTTTGGCGGATCCTTTTACATTGCTGTGAACCACCGCGGTGACCGGGAACGATTTTTCCATCAGCGGAACGATCCCGGCGCGCGGTGAAATCGCAACGCCGATGGCCGGAGCGACCGCCAGCGGCTCTAATACCGTACCGGCGCCGGTAATGCGCTTCACCGTTTGAACATATTGGCCAATGCGGACCGTTACGCCACGATAGTTGAAATCAGCCCATCCTACTAATGGATAGGGCGCGAGGGGTTGATTCAGGAAGCGCGGGTCGATGATGTCGTAATAAGACTGTTCAATATTCGGCCGAGTGAAGTAAGGGCGAGTAAAGGCCCTGTTCTCCGGAACGGTTACGTTGAACCTGGCGTCCAGCGCGTGATCGTTGGCGAGTGGGCCCGACGTGACAGGCCCGGCCGCGGCGACTGTCCATGGCTGTTTCTGCTCATACGATTCGACCGCCAGGCGTTCCACGCTGACGGGCACGGAGCTTTGGTTAACGGCATGGACTTTCACCGCGAACTTCTGCCCCGGTATCGCCATGCTGAAAGTTTCCGAATCGCCCATGAACAGCGCCATCAGAGGGCTCGGTTCGATGGCAGGAGCGACCGTTGCGCTGACGGAGAGCCCGAGCGCTTCAGCAAGAGCGTTATTGAATTGCGCGCGCTTGATTTCGAGTTCGTGGTGAATGTTATATTTTGCGATTGCCGGCAAGTTACTCTTCGTGACCTGATCGATCAGCGATAGCGTCTCCTCAAGACCGGCACTCAAAGCAGGAGCTACTTTTTCAGGTTCTGGAGCAGAGAATGCCCGTATCGCTCCCTCGACCGCAGAATTGATTTTATTCAGGCCGGCGGTAAGAAACTCCTTGTCGCCTCCTTCGGCGAGGGTTGCGATTCCGGCTAAAGACGTGTCGATACCGTCAAAAAACGTCTGCTCTTTATCGGCCGCCTCGCCAACCGATCCAAAGCGATGATAAGCGCTCAGCACCTGCCCGGCCTTGGGAATGGAGCCGCCGCCGTTCTGCGACTTCTGGTAGCCGAGCCCCTCACGCGAGGCTTGCACATAAGACATGCCGAGCAGAGGATCGTACATTCCTTCCGGGATTTGAACGTTTACCGCCAGGCCGCTTCCGCCGCGCCGCCCGAAAGGCGCGCGTGCGTAGTCTTTGAGAGGCGTCCAAGGCTCGAGACCGGCCTTGATCTGATCCGGAAAAATGTTCGGATCGCCGGCCGCCTTGAATACTTCCTGGGCCATCGCGCCGGCCGTTTGATGGTTGCCATGGCCGTCACTCGGGCCACCGACGAAAACCGACGTGATCACCAGCGGACGGACCATTCGCACCACACGGACTACATCGTAGAGAACGCGATCATGAGTCCACTTACTGATCGATTCCGCTTTGGTTTTCGAGAAGCCGTAGTCCACTACCCTGGTCCAATATTGATCGACGCCGTAATAACGGCCGGCGGTCAACAGCTCCATGGTCCGTACCAGGCCGAGTGCATCGAAATAATCGGAGGACATGACGTTCGCGCCGCCTTCACCCCGATTCAACGTGAGGAGCGCCACGCGGGTGCCTTGGCCTCGCGACTCATATGCCAGCATGCCGCCGTCCTCGTCATCAGGATGGGCGGTCACCATAATCAAGCTGGCGCGTGTGTGAAGTTTTTTGAGGCTCTGCCACAGCGCCGCCGACCCCCGGTTCATCGGGACCTCCTGCGCACTCGCCGTAGGCTGGATGGAACTCGAGTACGGCAGTTGCGCAAGCGCGCACGTTACCGCGAGCAAAAAACCGAGAAAACACTTCATCTAAGTGAACCCTGGCTCAAAAATAGAGTTTCATGGCGAACTGAATTTCCCGCGGATCGGTTACCGTATTGAACACCCGGCCAAATGAACCGAGGGAAGACGCCGTAATGCTCGAATTCGGATTGGTGAAATTCGGATGATTGAATGAATTGAAAAATTCGCTCCGTAATTCCAGTTTCCACCGTTCGGTCAGAAAAAATTGCTTAAATAGGCTGAGATCGGCGTTTTCGAGGCCCGGTCCGTGGAACGCCCGTGGAGCGCAATTGCCGAACGTGCCAGCCGCCGGGATGGCAAACGCAGCGGGATTGAGATAGAAGCCGGCGGCGGCTCCGACAATCTGCGAAGGCACTGTGCTTGCTCCCGCGTAGGGGTCGCTTACGCAATTGGCGCGGCTCGCGTGATTCCCACCGGTGAAGCTTTCGTCGGGAGCGGTGACGGTGAATGGCGTTCCCGTTTCGAGAGTTACAATGGCGTTGATCTGCCACCCGCCAATCAGTCTGCTCATCATCCCACCGTTGTTCAAAATCGCGCCACCTTTGCCGATGGGCAGGTTCCAGAGAGCGTTGGCGACAAACCGATGAGTCACGTCAAACGGGGAAAAGCCTCTTTCCAGGGCGTAATCGTAGGCATTTTGCGGAGTCGAGCCGCCCGTCAGGTTGTCAACGTAATCGGAGAAGTTCTTACTCCACGTATAGCTGACTTCGTATGATAAGCCTTGCGAGAAACGTTTGCGCAGTGACACCAGCAGCCCGTTGTAATTGGTGTTGCCGTCATTGGTGGCTAATTCCAGGAAGGCGTGCGTGCCGTTGGTGCTGGTGAGTGTGGTGTTCAGGTTCGCGTAAGGGAAAAGAGTGATCGGCGTGCCGTTCGTGGCGTACCCGGCAAAGATCCCCTGATTCGCGTTCCGCAGCCGGTCTTCTTTGCGTCCGAAATTGCCTACATACGAAATATCGAGTACAGTCGTTTTCGAAAATTCAATTTCAGGCCCGAAGCTTGCCTGCTCTACATAAGGCGTTCGCTGGTTCGGATCTTGGGCGCGGATTTGCAGCTTCGGAAGACTCACCGCAGCCGGGCCAAACTGGCTTCCGGGGAATCCGTTTCCCAAAATAAAAGCTGGAGTAACACTCCCGAGGCTTTGGGAAAGCGATTCATCGATGAAGTAGGGAGGATTCTCGCCGAGGGCGCTTTCCGACCCGATTCGCACATCGTGCTGATAAAAGATTCCATAGCCGCCGCGCAAAACAACGCGCTCCATGGGTTGATAGCTGAACCCGAAACGGGGAGCAATATCGTTCTCGTCGGGATGAACTAGCCCGCGTTGATACCACGTGCCGTTGGCAGCATCGACGAAGCCGCCGCCATTCGCGGCAGTGAAATTCGCAAAAGCGTTCTGATGATTCAGCAGCGGTGAAAATAACTCGTAGCGCAGGCCGTAATTGAGCGTGAGGTTCTTACGCACGCGCCAACTGTCTTGGATAAAAAAGCTATTACCGGTCTTGTAATCGTGCACTACCGACGGCGTGGTGAAAGAAGCGGTGCTGACATCGCCAAGCAAAAAGTCGGGAACGCCTAAGCCGCTGTTGCCGGTGTAAATGCCGCTGGCGGTAATTTGGCCCTGAAGCGATTGCGCATCGAGGAAGTTATCGCTCTCATGCCGGAACTCGTAGCCGAATTTGTAACTATGAGCGCCATTCAACCAACTCAACGTATCGAGTAGCTGCCAAACTTGAGCAGTCTGCACCTGTGGGCGCCAAGGCGCCGTACCTAAACGCTGCAGCCCGCTGATATTGATCGGCGGGATACCCGCATCGAAAGGGCCTGCCGGTATTCCAGTCAAGCCATAGGTGGCGGCGGCCGAGGTACCAAGCTGAACGCCAATAGGATCGCTGTGCGCGTTATCGCGGCTGAAGCCGCCTCTTAGTTCATTTACCGCGGAGGAGGACAGCACGTCGGTCCAGGAAAGAGCGACTGATTTCCCGCGAATGTAATACTGCGTCGCGAAGTTTCCGTTGCCCGCGAGTGGGTTACCCGTCCACGGCGGGTCTTGCCGATCTACCGAGTAGTCACTGAAGCGTCCGAAGATTCGATCGTTGGCATTCAGCGTGTGATCGACGCGCGTGTCGTATGAATAGGTATTGTTCGGAACCGAATACTGAAACTGATAATTGCTTCCGCCGGTCCAGCTTCCCGGCAATCCTTGGGTGGCAACCGCCGATGGGATATTCGGGTTGGGAAACAAGCTCAGCAACTTCACTCCCGCTGGATCGAGGCACGACGTGGCAATAATGTTGCCGGAAACGCAGCCGCTTTGGCCGGGCACCACAGAGTCCGTCACCTGGGCCTTCAATTCGCTGAAGTTGCCGGCCTTCATCAGCGGCGTGGGCACCGTGGATAGGGTAGTGGTGGCTTTCCGGCTCAGGAACCCTTGCGCATCGACAAAGAAAAATGTCTTGTCCTTGATGATAGGACCGCCAAATGTGCCGCCGAACTGGTTCTGGCTAAAATGCCCTCGTGGCACGCCGCCGGAATTGTTGAAAAACGAATTGGAATCCAGATCGTTATTGCGCAGAAACTCCCACAGGTCTCCATGGAATTGATTCGCGCCGCTCTTGATCGTGGCGTTGATGACGGCGCCCGCCGAAGTGCCAAATTCGGAGGAGTAAGTGCGGGTCTGAACCCGGAATTCCTGCAGCGCATCGGGCGGAGGCTGAACGGTC
Organism: Bryobacteraceae bacterium; assembly: GCA_036501045.1. Lineage (GTDB taxonomy): Bacteria > Acidobacteriota > Terriglobia > Bryobacterales > Bryobacteraceae > Bog-105. The sequence goes on along the minus strand of DASYAX010000242.1, from coordinate 13,385 downwards.
TGCACTGATCCTTCCTGCAGGTTGGTGGATCCCGAGTTATTGTCCACGCCGTCCAATGAAAAATAGTTCTGCGTTTCCAGGTTGCCGTTGGAACTGAAGCGGTCGGGCGCGGTATTATTCGTGTTCGTCAAATTCTTCTGTATCCCGGCCTCAAGCAGCGCCAAGTCGGCGTATCTGCGGCCGTTCAAGGGCAGGTTCACAATTTGCTGCTCATGGACCACGCCGCCGAGCTCGGCCGTCTGCGTATCGAGCAGTGGTGCGGTGGATTGCACTTCTAAGGTTTGACTCACGTTTCCAACCTTGAGCGCGAAGTCTCTCGAGATACGCGATTGCACGTCGATCGGAACATCAGTAAATTGCTGGGTGGCGAATCCGCTGACGGCTGCCTTGATGGAATAGTTGCCCGGATGCAGCGCGTTGAACTGGTACTCGCCGATGTCGTTCGTTGTGGTGGTAAGTACCTGGTTGGTAGCTTTGTTGGTAAGTGTTACGCTCGCTTTCGGAACGGCGGCGCCACTCGCGTCTCGAACGGTGCCTACGATGGACCCAGTATCGATTTGAGCGAGACCGGCAGCGACGAATAAGACAGCAATGGAGGCGACCCTGAAATGTTGCATGCGATTTTCAACCTCAAGGAAGAATCGTTTGCGGAATCGTAACATGAACGTGCATACTTGGGCAAGATCGTAGTTTTACCTTTATTTCGATGGATGCCCGAACGATTGCAGAGCATTCAACCCCAGCGCAGTCTGCTCCGACATCCTTTGTAGAGTCTGGCCGCGCAACTCCATTTCGCGGCGTGCTAAGTCAGTAAGACCGAGCTTCTGGTACAGCAATCCTAATCGATAATGATTCTGAGGAATGGGATCGAGGCGCACGCATGCCTCCATTTCCGCGCGAGCCTGTTTGAGCCGCCCCGTCCACTCATAGCCGCGCGCCAATTCGCAGCGGCCGATAATACTTTCCTCGGGCGCCAGCTTCAGACCCTCGAGGGCTTGTTGTTCCAGCGCTGAATTGCCGGCTTCCCGGGCCGAACGAAGCCGCAATGCGCTGCAAACGATTTCGTTCCATCCGCACAGTGAGTGAACCACCTGCGGCGGCGGGCTAGCCGACGATTGAAGAGTGATTTGCGCAAGACATTCGTACGAAGAGTTGAGCTGTGGATCCACCGTGATAGCGCCCTGGAATGACTCCTGGGCGTCCTTGATCTCTCCCGTGGCGTACTGCGCAATCCCGAGAAGGGTACGAAGCTTTCCGGAATGCGGGAATGACGCAACAGACGTCTTGAGAATGCCGATCGCAGGCAGGAATGCCTGTCGTTTGATTAATTCGAAAGCGAAGGAGATCCGATATTGCTCGGAAACTCCTGTCCCGGCCTTTTCCACGTGTCGAATAGCGTCCTGCACCTGGCCTGCCTGCAGTTCTGCCAAAGCCGTACCCAATAGCAGGCTTTGATCGGCCGGCCCCAGACTCAATGCAGCGCGCATCTCGCCGGCAGCAACTGCTCCCTCGTTCAATCCGGACGCGATAGCCGCTTTCAGGCGATGAAACGCGATTCGCTGGCGTATGCCCGGCGGTTCCTTCACTCCCTGCAGGATGTTTCGGGCTTCGCGGTAGTGCTTGGCGCGTGCGAGCGTCACGGCTTGTTCGAGGGGCGATTGCCCAAGCGCGCAGGCGGCCAGAAATGCGCAGAGGAAAAACGTGCGCAAAGTATCCGCTATGGTAACGTATTCCTTGCTTACCGTCGAAACTCGTCATGCGGACGTGGTTGTGGCGGGAGAACTCTACGTCGACCTGATCATGAGCGGTCTCGATTTCTGGCCGGAACCCGGTAAAGAAGTCTTTGCAAAAGAATTCCATCGGGAAGTTGGTGGCGGTCCCATGATCACCGGGTGCGGTCTCGCCAAGCTGGGCGTGAGCATTCGACTTTTCGGAGTTGCCGGTGGCGACCTCCGTGATTGGATCGTCGAGAGGTTGATAAACTACGGCGTCGCTGTACCGGACATTCAGCTCGACTCGAAGGAAGCAACGGCCTTCAGCGTTGTCGCGACAGATGCGAACGATCGGTCGTTCCTCACCTATGACGGACCGAACTGCCGATTCGAAGCGGCGTTCCGAAAAGCCGTTGCGTCAACCAACGCCTTCGGCTCCCGGCACGTTCATCTGTCCTACGCGCCGAGCTTCGATGCCGGAGAAGCGCTCTTCGAAGAGATCCATCGAAATGGCTGCACCGTTTCGCTCGATGTCGGCTGGCGCGAAAACTGGATTTCCGATCGCCGTGCGCTCGCAATCCTCCGGCTGACAGACATTTTTTTCCCGAACGAAGTAGAGGCCCGCCGCATCACCGGAGAAGAAGAACCAAAGAAGATGTTACAGGCGTTTGCCGATGAGGGTATCGGGCGCGTCGCGCTCAAACTCGGGCCGAACGGCGCCGCTCTCTTGTGGGATGGAGCTTTGTTTCACGCTCCCGCTCATCGCGTGACGCCAGTGGATACCACAGGGGCGGGAGATTCCTTCGACGCCGGTTTTTTGTATGCCTGGCTCCAGGGGAGCGAACCGGCGATCTGTCTACGCACGGCCAACCTGTGTGGCGCGCTTTCCACCGAGGCTTATGGCGGCGTGGCGGCCTTTCCCACGCTCCAGCGTCTGTCAGAAAAACTGGATCAATGCTCGGGGACGCAGGGCGGATAACTGCTGCGCACGGTATTTCCTTTGTATCCGAGTTCCTCAATCAGCCCGATTTGCGAAGTGTAGTAGCCATCCGCGGTGAGGGCCTTCATCAACGCGAAGAACTGCACGTTGCGCCCGCGTGCAGCGCCTTCCGTGTTATCTGCGGATTCGCAGAGCGCCTCTAGGATAGGCAGTTGCTGTTGCTCGGTAAGATCGATGAACTTCTTGTCCGCGATGCGTTTCGCTTCCGCGTCCAGCCAGCGGAGGCCATCGGCGGCAACACGCTGGTGCTCGCCGTTCCGGGAGATCACTAAATCGATATAAGCCGGTACGCCCGCGCCGCTCGCGCCTGGCGTATCGGTTTCCGGAATGATCAAATCGGCGATGCGGGAGATCATCGAAAAGTCGTCCCCGTTGAAAAATCGGGGCTCCGTCTCCATCGGCATGCTCACGGCATGGTGATGCGCCGGCGAGTTCTGGCCGAATAATTCATCGCCGGCAAACGGATAGGCGCAGGTGGCTCCGATCGAGCCGAGGATCTTCAGCACCGAGCGGCGATCGCTCGAATAACTTGCCATCACGCTTCTCCTTTTTTCAGACGGTCCGCAATATGATCGGCGGTGCGCGTCGCGAGCGCCATGATCGTCAAGGTCGGGTTTTTTTCCGAAGAACTCGGGAAAACGCTCGCATCCACCACATACAGATTCGGTACGTCATGGGAGCGGCAAAATTCGTTCAAGACTGAGGTTTTGGGATCGGTGCCCATACGGCAGCCGCCAATTTCGTGATTGGGGGTCGGCGCGGCGCTCATGGAGTGAATTTCCGCCTTGCTGGATAAGAGGATATCGCGGCACCACTTTTTCATGTCGTTATGGAGCTTCCAATCCGAATCGGAGAGCTTCCAGGTGCGTCGCGCGCGCGGCAGGCCATACTCGTCGAGCTGATCGGGATCGAGATCGATGAAGCTGTCCTTATTGGGAAGCATCTCCTGGTAGGGAGAAAACGTGAGATAGGCTGGGTAACGCTCTTTGATCGATTGCTTATAGGACTTTCCCATGCCCTTCATGGCGCGCGCCCAGCCAACGCTGCGGTGATTTTGATAATCGAATTGAATCCCGAAACTGCGCGGATAATCGCGCTTTTTCGCATGCATAAACGAGGGTATGTAGGCGTGATCCAGAAAGCCTTCATCGTTGATGGTTGGCGTACCAATGAGATCGGTCATAAAAACTTCAAAGCCCGCGTTAATATGCGGAATGAAATTTTTGCCGAGCTCTCCGCTCCCGTTAGCCAACCCGGCGGGGAAGCGGCTCGACTTGGACATCAGCAGCAGCGCCACGCTCTGCGCGCAGGCGCAGGCGACCACCACCACTTTGCTGCGAGCTACGCCTTGCGCGCGCGTCTCGCGATCGAAGTAGTGAACTTCTTTGACTTTGGCTTCGTCGGAAACCGGCAAATCATAAACAATGCTGTTTCCTCGCAGAGTGAGCTTCCCGGTCTTAAGGGCCGGAATCATATGCACGTCGTACGAATTGTATTTAGCCGCCACATCGCAGCCCGACATGCAATTGCCGCAAAAATGGCACGCCGGACGAGTCTTCGTCGGGCGCGTCAAAGTAGACTTGCGGACATGAATCACCTTCACGCCGAGTTTTTCCGCGCCGGCTTTAATGGCAAGCTCGGCGCACTTCATGGGAACCGGTGGGAGAAAGATACCGTCGGGTAAATCTTCCAGATGGTCGTAATTCCCGCAGACGCCCACCTGACTTTCGATGCGATCGTAATAGGGCTTCATCTCGGCGTAACCGAACGGCCAATCTTGGCCGGCGCCGTCATGCTGCCGCCCTTTAAAGTCGCGCTCACTGAAGCGCAGCGATACGGCATTCCAAAGCTGCGTCTTGCCACCCAACCCGCGGCTGCGCTCGCCATCCATGCCCGGCTTGCCAGGCTTCATCACGGGAATATGGCGCAGCGGGAATTCGAAGGGTAGCCCGTGAGTATTGAAATCGGTGCGCGTGTCGATCTTCGGTCCGCCTTCCAGGACCAGCACGTCAGCGCCTAAATGCGCTAGCCGGGAGGAGAGCACACCGCCGCCGGCCCCGGAACCGACGACGATCACGTCGTACAATTTGTTGCTTGTTGTTTCCTGCACCCTAATCCTCTATTTACTCCGATTCTCAAAGTAGAACAGGCCGCTCTTACCGCCCACGACGAAATCGATGTCGCCATCTTTGTCGATATCAACCGCCGGAATCTCGATTCCTCCGCCGGTCCGTCCGCCGTAATCAATCACGTGCTTTACCCATTCAATCTCTTTCGATTCGGGAACAATGAGTCGTTCGTACCAATAAACGCCGAGTGGCTCACGGGATCCCGGATCGTGGCCGTTATGAGCCATGTAACGTTTGCCCGTGAGCAGCCCAATATTATGCGTTCCGCGAAAATCGACCAGCGTCACCGCATGCGGCTGCGACCAACTGTCGTCAATGATGTGCTTCTCCCACTGCCCATCGCCTTTATTTTCGAGCCAAAAGAGCCCGTAACCATGCCCCATGGAGCTGATGACATCCGGCCGCCCGTCGTTGTTCACATCGGCGACATATAAAAATCCCAGGTCGCCGAGTTTCCAATCGGGATGAAATTTCCAATCCGCGCTTCGAGGATTTGCCGGCGCTTCGAGCCAGCCATTCGGCGTGAGAATATCGTTACGGCCATCGCCATTCACGTCGCCCGCGCCGATGCCGTGGCCATAGCTGCGGGAACTCACAACGTGCTTCGCGATGCCGCCATGGTGATCTCGCTCATACCAGGCGAGCGGCGCGTTTTGATTCCCGAACTGAGGGAGAATTTCTTCTGCTTTGCCGTCGTTATCCAAATCGACAAGTTGCGCGAACTCAACGTTGAAGCCGGTTTGAATCGGATGCTCTTCCCATTTGCCGCTGCGGCCGGGATTGTGCCACCATGCGATTTTCTTGCTGAACCAACCAACGGTAACGAGATCGATGCGGCCATCTTCGTCCACGTCCAGCGGAAGCGTGGTCAGGTCGTCGATGTAATTGTTCGTGTAATAGATGTCGCGAAAGTGATGCTTGGTCCAATGCGGCGCTTCATACCAGTTCTCGCCGGAAACAATGTCGAGCTTGCCGTCGCCGTTAATGTCGCACACGACGGCTGTTTCGCTGGAGCCAAGGTCGATGGTATGTTTCTCGAACGGGATGTCCGCCGGCCGCGTCACCACATAAGCGCCCGCCAGGCACGAAAGACAAAGTGAGCAAATCAATAACTGTCGCAAACGGGGCGGTCTCCTGATACCACCAACGCTTACTGTACTACCGCCCGCCGCAGGCGCCGTCTAAACTGAAATTTCATAATGCCGCCGGAGTTCGGTACCATCGCCGTGCTGGCCGAAAAGCCTTCGGTTGCGCGAGATATCGCGCGCGTACTCGGCGCAAGCAAGCAGGGCGATGGCTACCTGCAGGGCTCTGGCTACGTGGTGACTTGGGCGATCGGCCACTTGGTGGCGCTCGCGCAGCCGCACGAAATCAATCCGGAATGGCGCCGCTGGAGAAGCGATCTGTTGCCGATGTTGCCGGAACAGTGGCCGTTGGTTGTCAACGAGAAGACCAAAGACCAGTTCGAAATCGTGCGGAGAATCTTGAATTCGCCGCGCGTGTCGCGCATCGTCTGCGCAACCGACGCCGGCCGCGAGGGCGAGCTCATTTTTCGCTATATCTATCAGGCGGCAGATTGTGAAAAGCCCTTCGATCGCTTATGGATCTCTTCGCTGACGCCGGATGCCATACGCAAAGGATTCGACGCGCTTCGTCCGGGGTCCGATTATGATCCGCTGAGCGATGCCGCCTGTGGCCGTAGCCGTGCCGATTGGTTGGTTGGCATGAACCTGTCGCGCGCCTACTCGCTTGCCTTCCACGAAGAGCTTTCGGTGGGTCGTGTGCAAACGCCCACGCTCGCCATGCTGGTCGAGCGCGAGCTGGTGCTTCGCAATTTCGCGCCGGAAGCGTATATAGAGGTCGTTGCCCGCTTCCATCCCATCGAGCTTCCGAAAAACATCGCCTATCAGGGCACGTGGTTTCGCTCCGAAGTGGACGGTCTGCAACAGGCCATGCGGCTTCCCGCGGATGGCGTCGAAGCCAAGGCCATTCTTGAACGCGCCAAGAGCGGAGCCGCGCAAATTGAATCCATCAAAGCGGAGACGCAACGCATGTTGCCGCCGCTGTTTTACGATCTAACGGAACTGCAGCGGCATGCGAACCGCTTGTTCGGCTTCAGCGCGCAAAAGACGCTTGACCTGGCGCAGGCTCTCTATGAGCGCCACAAACTGATCAGCTATCCGCGCACCGATAGCCGCCATTTATCGCGGGATGTGGCGAAAACGTTGCCGCGCATTATACACGCAATAGGCGGGTCGTATGCTATCGCGCCGGGAACCGGCGAGCGTCCGCTCGGAAGCCGATTCGTCGACGATTCGAAGGTCAGCGATCACCACGCCATTATCCCGACCGCGGTTTCCACCGGGAAGGCGTCGCTCAGCGCGGACGAGCGGAAGATCTACGATCTCATTTGCCGGCGCCTGCTGAGCGCATGGCACGAAGATTACATCGTGGCCGTGACTACTATCATTACGGCCGTCACCAACGGCAGCGTCGTCGATCGCTATCACACGTCGGGAACGGCCGTTCAGCAAACCGGCTGGAAGGTGTTGGATCTCACACCGGAACGCAAGAAGGCCGCCAAGAGCGCCGAAGCGGATCCCGCGGACCAAGCGCTGCCATCGGAGTTAGCCCGGGGTCAAACCGTCGAAGTAACCGGCATTGACGCCGTAAACAAGAAAACGCGGCCGCCCAAGCGCTTTACCGACGCGACTCTTTTGACGGCGATGGAGACGGCGGGCAAAACATTGGATGAGAAAGAGCTCTCCGATGCCATGAAGGAGTCGGGGCTCGGCACGCCCGCTACACGCGCCGCCATTATCGAAGTTTTGTTGACGCGTGGCTACGTTGTTCGCGATGGAAAGAGCCTCGAGGCCACCGAAAAGGGCATCCGGTTGATTGAAGTCGTTCATCCGGAGGTGAAGAGCCCGGCGATGACCGGCCAATGGGAGTCATACCTGAGGCGCATCCAGCACGGCGCGGCTAAGCTCGAGCCATTTCTCGAAGGCATCGAACAGTATGTGCGGGAAGTGGTGGGCAAGGTGGGCGAAGCGCCGCGCAAAGAAGCGGTTCCGGCACCTCCGCCTCCTACTACCGACGGCAAAACGATGGGCGAGCTTCTCCATAGCGCTTTCGGGTTCGCGTCGTTTCGACCGAACCAGGAGACGGTTTGCCGGGCGGCGATCGAGTCGAAGGACGTGCTGCTGGTCATGCCTACCGGTTCCGGCAAGTCACTCTGCTATCAATTGCCCGGCATTGTTCTGGGCGGGACAACGCTAGTTATCAGCCCCTTGATTGCGCTCATGGAAGACCAGGTGGCGAAGCTCAAGGAACGCGGCTTTGCGGTAGACCGCATTCATTCCGGACGCACGCGGCAGGACTCGCGCCAGGCCTGTATCGATTATCTAGAAGGCAAGCTGCAATTCCTATTCGTTGCGCCGGAGCGGTTGCGCGTCGCCGGTTTTCCGGAAATGCTCGCGAAGCGGAAGCCCTCGCTGATCGCGGTCGATGAAGCGCATTGTATTTCTCAGTGGGGCCACGATTTCCGTCCCGACTATCGCATGCTCGGGCAGCGCTTGCCCACGCTGCGTCCCGCGCCGGTCATGGCGCTCACCGCAACCGCTACACCGCTCGTGCAGAAGGATATCGCCGAGCAACTGGGTTTGGTTCAACCGGCGCGCTTCATTCACGGATTTCGCCGTGACAATATTGCGATCGAAGTCGTGGAGGCGTCTCCTTCGCAGCGGTTCGAACTTACACGCGATATTTTGCTCGATCCCGCTCGCAGACCCGCCATCGTGTACGCCCCCACGCGCAGGCAAACAGAGGAGCTGGCTTTTCAACTCACCGATTCATGCCGGGCCGCTGCCTACCACGCCGGACTCGATGCCGAGCGCCGCCAGCGCGTGCAGCAGGATTTCCTCGAAGGAAGGACCGACGTGATGACCGCGACCATTGCCTTTGGCATGGGGATCGACAAGCCCGACGTGCGCACCGTGCTTCACCTTGCGCTGCCCGGAAGTCTGGAAGCGTATTACCAGGAGATCGGCCGCGCGGGCCGCGATGGGGCTCCGAGCCGGGCGATCCTCATGCAGTCATACGTGGACCGTCACACGCATGATTTCTTCTTCGAGCGCGATTATCCGGACGTTGTGGTGCTCGACCAGATCTACGCCGCGCTGACGGCCGAGCCTGTGAGTAAACAGGAACTACAAAAACGGCTGAGACTCGATCCCGACCTGTTTGATAAGGCTCTGGAAAAGTTATGGATCCATTCCGGCGCCGCGCTCGATTACGAAGAGAACATCACCCGCGGGGATGCGCGCTGGCGAAAACCCTACGTCGCACAAGGAGAACACAAAGCGGCACAAATCGAAGCAATGATCCGCTACGCCCGTCTCTCTCACTGCCGTATGTCCACTTTGGTTCGCCACTTCGGCGATCTGGCGGATGGAGAACGCGCTTGCGGCATCTGTGATTTCTGCGCTCCGGACCAATGCGTAGCGCAGAGATTTCGTACCGCTAGCGCGGCTGAGCGTGCGATTCTCTTCCGCGTGTTGAGTGCGTTGCGCGCAGGAGGCTCGAAATCGACCGGCAAGCTTCACAGCGAGCTCTGCCCGGACGGCGAGATGAGCCGTAATGACTTCGAGGAAGTGCTGGGAGCCATGGCGCGTGCCGGATTAGTACAGCAGCTCGAAACCGCTTTCGAGAAAGACGGCAAGCAAATTCCCTATCGTGTCGTGCGGCTCACTCCCGATGGACACAAAGCCAACAAAGACACCGCTATCAACTTCGTCATGAAGGAGACCGCACCGGATTCTCCGAAGCAGACTCGCAGAAAAGCAAAGAAGTCGAAAGCAGCGCCGATCGCGAGCCAAAAGGCCGGCCCACAAGACACGCGTGTCGAAGAAGCCTTGCGTGCCTGGCGTTTGAGCGAAGCGAAAAAGCGCGGTATTCCCGCCTTCCGCATCTTCACGGATCAGGTGTTGCGAACAATGGCCAGCACAAAGCCCAAAACGGATCACGAACTACTGGCGATTTCCGGTGTCGGCATGTCGACGGTAGAAAAGTACGGATCGCAAATCTATCGTATTGTCGATGAAACGTCACCGTAGCAATTGCCGCGCCGTCTCCTTAAGAGCAATACCGCTGAGCTTGCGCCGCCGGGCTTCGTTGATAAGGAACACCAGCTTGTGGGCGGCGAGTTCGTACGAGAGGCCATGCGGTTGGATATTTGAGAGGCAATTACGCTCCGCATCCGTTCGTCCGACCCTTGGCTGCCAGGTGACATAGACGCCGAGGCTGTCGGGAGAGCTCAATCCGGGCCGCTCGCCGATCAGGACCACCGCGAGGTCGGCGTGCAGTAAAGCACCGATGCAATCGCCGATGGCGACGCGCGCCTGCTGCACAATGCAGATCGGGTTCGCGTCATCGGGAACTTCGTTCAATGCCCGAAGCACTTGCTCCAGGAGAGGCACAGCATGACGATGAATCGCTAACGCCGAGAGGCCGTCCGCGATAACAAAAACAATCTCGCGCGAGCCGCTGGCTCCTGTCAATTCCGCCGTGGAACTCTCGCTCAATTCTCTTCCTTTGTCGGGGCGCCGCAGATATTCTTCGCGATCTCGCGCATTGCTGCTGAGAACGCGCGACGGCCAGTTTCTTTGCGCCATCTCTTGCCCCAAAGAGAAAGCATCCAACGGGGAATAGACTGAATCCCGCGCCCGCGCATGAGCCAAGCGAAGATCGAGTAACGGCTTGGTTGGCAGGCTATCGCCAGCCAAGCCCAGGTTCACGCGCGCCGGCGTGTAATCACTCAGCTCCTTCATGCTTCGAGCAAATCCATCATCGCCGGCAAAGACGGCCGGTGCGCTTCGAGCCAAGTCTCAAACTCGGGCGCGGGGCGCAAATGAAAAAGCGATCGCAAATACAGCGCATCATGAAACGAGCTGCTCTGATAGTTCAACATGATGTCGTCGGCCCCCGGCACGCCCATAATGTAGTTGACTCCCGCTGCCGCTAGCATCGTGAGGATGGCGTCCATGTCGTCATCGTCAGCCGCCGCGTGATTCGTGTAGCAGACATCGCAGCCCATCGGCAATCCCAGCAGCTTTCCACAGAAATGATCTTCCAACGCCGCGCGAAGAATCTGTTTGCCGTCATAAAGATATTCAGGGCCGATGAAGCCCACCACCGTATTCACCAGCATTGGTTGGAAATGCCGCGCTACTGCATACCCGCGCGCTTCGCAGGTCTGCTGGTCGACGCCGTGATGCGCATTCGCCGAAAGCGCGCTGCCCTGCCCGGTCTCAAAGTACATGACATTGTCGCCAACCGTTCCGCGCTTGAGTTCCCGGGCCGCTTCGTCCGCCTCTTTCAACAGGGCCAGGTTGATGCCGAACGATGTGTTCGTGCGCTCCGTCCCGCCGATGGATTGAAACACAAGATCCACTGGAGAGCCAGCCGCGATTGCTTCCATCTGCGTCGTCAAATGCGCCAGCACGCAACTTTGAGTAGGTATCGAGTAACGCTGCCGGATCGAATCAACCAGAATCAGCAACTTTCGAACAACCTCCGGATTGTCCGATGCGGGATTGATGCCAATTACGGCATCGCCGCTGCCAAGCAAGAGACCATCGAGGATGCTTGCCGCGATCGCGCGGGGATCGTCCGCCGGATGATTCGGCTGTAAGCGGGTGGCCAGGCGTCCCGGCAATCCGACGGTAGTGCGAAAGCGCGAAACGACATGAATCTTGCTCGCGACCTTCACCAGATCTTGTTGGCGCATCAGTTTCGATACCGCGGCCGCCTGTTCGGGCATTAGGCCCGGCGCTAGCCGCGTCAGCATCTCGCCATCGACCGCGTTATCGAGCAGCCAATCACGAAATTCTCCGACAGTAAGCTCTGAAACGGGCCGAAACGCCTCTTCATCGTGCGAATCGAAGATTAAACGCGTGACCTCGTCGTCTTCGTAGGGAATTAGCGGCTCAGCTAGAAACGCCTTTAGCGGAAGATCCGCCAGGGCCATCTGCGCCGCGACTCGCTCTTCAGATGTCTTCGCGGCGATGCCGGCAAGCTGATCTCCCGACCGCAGCGGCGTGGCTTTCGCGAGCAGCGTCTTCAAATCCGAGAACTCGTAAACAACGCTGCCAAGCGTGCTTCGATAACCGCTCATTCCGCCTCTCGAAGAAGCATTCTTGCGTTCTCCCGAACCGCGAATTCCTCTTCCGGCGAGAGGATCAGCCGTTTTCGCGCGTACAATGCGAAGTACACGAGCCCGCATAGAAACCAAATAAAGGCTCCCCAAGCGCCGGGCCGGTAGTCGGGATTGAGAAAGAGCGCAATTAGAGTGGCTGTCGAAATGCCGGCGGCAATCACCGCGCCCGGAATACCCAACGGACTTCGGAATGGCCGTTCCATCGAGGCATGCCGAAGGCGCAGAACGAGGAACGAAAGCATTTGCAGAACATAGGCCAGCACCGCACCAAACACGGCCATGTTCAGCAGCACGCCGGCCACCGAGCTTTGTTGCGGCAGAAACTGGATGAGAAGCGCAGTGCCGAATCCCAGCAGCGAGCCGGCAATCAGCGCGCGATAAGGCGTCTTGCGCCGGTGATGAGTGATGGCGAACCACGGTGGGAAGTAACCGGCGCGAGCCAGTGAGTAAATCTGGCGGCCGTACGCGTAGATGATGGCGTGAAAGCTCGCAATCAGGCCAGTGCAGGCCACGAGCGCCAGCACTTTCGATTGCAGGCCTTCTCCGAATACGGTTCGGAAGCCGAGAAATAGCGGCTCGTTCGATTTCCCCACTGCGCTAGCGCCCGGCGCGATACCGGAATTCAGCGTGAGAACCGCGAACGCAAACACAATCAAGGTGAGTAGTGCGGAGAGAATGCCCTTCGGCATGCTTCGTGCCGGGTCATGCGATTCTTCCGCCGCCAGCGGTAGTTGTTCGATACCAAGATAAACCCACAACGCAAACGGCAGCGACGCGAAGATCCCCGTTGGGCCTTTAGGAAACCAAGGGCCGCCTTCGAGCGCCCAGCGATGGAGATTAAAATGCGGAATCGCCGCCAGCGCAAAAATACACAAGACGGCGAGGGCGCAGAGCGTCACGGCGGCGGATACCCGAAACGAAACTTCGACGCCCAGAATATTGAGGCCAACAAATAGCGCGTAACAGAATAGCCACCAGAAGGGCGCCCAGGAAGGCGGCGTGCCGAAGACGGTGCCGAGGTATCCCCCGATGCCCACCACGATCACCGCCGGAGTGAAAATGTACTCGATATTTTCCGCCAAGCCGGTAACGTATCCGCACGAGCACCCGAGCGCCGTCCGGGCAAACGAGTACGCTCCTCCGGCATGCGGCAGTGCGGGAGACATTTCCGCCAAGCTGAAGCACAAGCAGACATAAAGCAGCGTCATGATGACGAGCGCGGCGAGCAGTCCGCCGAAACCGCCCGACAAAAGGCCGAAATTCCAGCCAAAAAAATCGCCCGAAATGACCGCCGCCACACCCAATGCCCACAGATGAAACACGCCCGC
>DASYAX010000241.1:0-2686 GCA_036501045.1 Bryobacteraceae bacterium | reverse complement strand
CCGCTTTGTCGCCGGCGAAACCCTCGATGATGCCGTGGAAGCCGCACGCGAAGTGAACCGCCGCCTGCAACTGGCTAGCCTGGATTTGCTCGGCGAAAATGTGTCGGATGAAGCTGGAGCCCGGCGCGCCGCGGACGGCTATCGGGCGATCTTTGACCGGATCGCGGCCGAACATCTGGACGCCAACGTTTCGCTGAAGCTCACGCAGCTGGGGCTCGATTTGAGCGAGGATCTTTGCCTGGAGCTGCTCGAAAAAATTGTGGCGCACGCCACCATGCAGGGAAATTTCGTGCGCATTGATATGGAAGGTTCAGCCTACACGCAGCGGACCGTGGATATTGCCAAACGAGTGCGCGCCAAATATTCGGGCGTCGGCACCGTCATGCAGGCGTATCTTTACCGCACGGAGCAGGACGTTCAGGGGCTCCTGGCGTCTGGCTGCCGGTTGCGTCTTTGCAAAGGCGCTTACAAAGAACCGCCGGAAGTCGCGTTTCCGAAAAAATCCGACGTGGACGCGAACTACGTGAAGCTCATGAAAATGATGCTTCCGAGCGGGATCTACCACGGCATCGCGACGCACGATCCCGCCATGATCGAAGCGACCAAGGATTTCGCCCGCGAACAACACATCAAGCGCGACCTGTTCGAATTTCAGATGCTTTATGGGATTCGCACCGATTTGCAGGAAAAGCTGGTCCGCGAAGGATATCGCGTGCGCGTCTACATTCCCTACGGCGTGGATTGGTTTCCGTACTTCATGCGCCGCTTGGCCGAGCGGCCCGCAAACGTCGCGTTTTTCTTACGGAATCTGTTGCCTCGATCGTCCGGCAACGCCCCGTCTTAGGCTGCGCGGCTACGCCTGCACTTCCCAGAGGATCTTAGCGTGCTGGCGGTTCGCGCGTGTGCCGAATCTCCGAGAGATTGAGAATACGTCTCGCTCGAATTAGAATACAACCGCGTAGGAGTCCAGCCCCTGTAACGCAATTCTATTTCGATCCGACAGGAGCAGAAAATGCGCACCAACTTCGCCGCTCGATGCCTCATAGCTCTCGTCCTATTGGCCGTTGCCGGATGCGGCAGCAAATCCACCACTCCCGAAACCAGCAACTCATCTCCGAATCAGCCCAGTGGCGCGGGCAACACTGCTCAGACTCCCGCGACGCCGGCACCCGCTCCCACGCCGCCACCTCCACCGCCTCCGGTGGTCATCCCTGCCGCGACGGTACTCACGGTGACGCTCGATCAAACGGTGAACTCCAAGGTCGCCAACAACGGTGATGTTTTCGCGGCCTCGTTAGCCGAGCCCGTCACGGTTGACGGCAACGTGATTCTTCCCATAGGCGCCAAGGTTTCCGGCACTATCGTGCAAGCGCAATCGGCCGGCAAATTCAACGGGCACGCGTTGCTGCAACTCACGCTCGATTCGGTCCGGCTCAACGGAATCCGCTATTCGATTCAAACTTCCGAATTCGAAGAAATCGGCAAAGGGCGCGGTAAACGAACTGGAATTGGCGCGGGCGGCGGTGCGGCATTTGGAGCAATCGTCGGTGCGCTGGCGGGCGGAGGTAAGGGCGCGGCCATCGGCGCGGTCGCGGGCGGCGGCGCTGGCGCGGCAGGCGCCGGCTTCACCGGGAAGAAAGATATCGTGCTACCAGCGGAAACCCGGCTGCATTTCAAGCTAGCGCAACCCGTATCCATCGCTGTCAGCCAGTAGCGTTTGAAAGGGGAAACGCTATGACTTGCGGCAGATAGCGACTCCATCGCGCAATGGCACGATCACGGAGAAAAGATCCGGCGAGGAATAGATGGTCTGGTTGAACTCCAGAATGCCGCGCGTCTGATCGTCCTTCGGCGGTTGCGTGATCCGGCCGGACCACAAAACGTTGTCGGTAATGAGAAGGCCACCGCTGTTGAGCCGCGGCAGCGATTTCTTCAGGGCTGCCGGGTATTGATGTTTGTAGACATCAATCAGAATGATGTCGAATTTGCCTTCCACGCGGTCAATCAACTCCACTGCGTCGCCCGTCATGAAGCGGATGCGGTCCGCAACCCCAGCCCGCTCGAAGTTCTTGCGGGCAAGTTCTGCGTTGGCCGGATCGCCGTCGGTACAGAAAATTTCCGCGCCCGGTCTCGCCGCTCGCGCGAACCAGATCGCTGAATATCCGATGGCCGAGCCCATCTCGAAAATCCGCTTCGCGCCGGAAATCTGCGCCAGCAGTGAAAGCAGCCGCCCGCAATCCGGCCCGATAATCGCGATATCATGCTGCTTCGCGTAACTTTCCATATCGGCTAGCACGGTGTCGCGAGCGGGCAGAAGGTTTGACAAGTATTTCTCGACAGCTGGTTCCAAAATTCCGGGCATCTACGCTCCTGGTTTTCTTATCCTTGGGATGTAACACTCGACCGCAACTCGCCGATGGATTCGCCCGGCTTCAGCGCATGGATTTCCAGCCCGCTGATGTCCTGCGTGAGCTGGCGCACTTGTTCCGGCCTGCCCACCAGCACGGGGAACGTCCCGAAGTGCATTGGGATTACATGGCGGACATTCAGGAACCGAATCGCCATCGCTGCTTCACGAGGACCCATGGTGTAATAGTCTCCGATCGGCAACAGCGCAACGTCCGGCGCGTAAAGCTCTCCGATCAGCTTCATGTCACCAAAAAGCGCAGTGTCGCCCGCGTGATAC
>DASYAX010000240.1:0-2541 GCA_036501045.1 Bryobacteraceae bacterium | reverse complement strand
GGTCGCCATCCCGGGCGGCGAGCCGCTCATCCACAAGGAGATCGGCGAGATCGTCAAAGGCATCGTGGCGCGCAAGAAATTCGTCTCGCTGTGCACCAATGCGCTGCTGCTGGAAAAGAAGCTGAACGTTTTTGAACCGTCACCTTATCTGTTCTTCTCCGTCCATCTCGACGGCTTGAAGCATCACCACGACAAATCGGTGTGCATGGAGGGCGGCTTCGAAAAAGCGGTCAGCGCCATCAAGGCCGCCAAGGCCAAGGGCTTTGCCGTCAACGTCAATTGCACGGTGTTCGACGGCCACCCGGCCGAGGATATCGCGGCCTTCCTCGATCTGACGAAGGAGCTCGGCGTCGGCGTCTCGATCTCGCCCGGCTACGCTTATGAGCGGGCGCCGGATCAGGAGCATTTCCTTAATCGCCTCAAGACCAAGGAGTTGTTCCGCAAGGTCTTCGCACTCGGCAAGGGCAAGGGCTGGAACCTGACGCATTCCAGCATGTTCCTCGATTTTCTTGCAGGCAATCAGGAATTCCACTGCACCCCATGGGGCATGCCAACACGCAATATTTTCGGCTGGCAGAAGCCCTGCTACCTGCTCGGTGAAGGCTATGCCAAGACATTCACGGAATTAATGGAGACGACCGACTGGGATTCGTACGGCACCGGCCGTTACGAAAAATGCGCGAACTGCATGGCGCATTGCGGCTACGAGGCGACCGCCGCCAACGCCATGATGGAGCATCCGCTGCAGGCGGCGATGATCGCCTGGGGCGGCGTCAAGACCGAAGGCGCCATGGCGCCGGAAATCGATATGTCGCAGCAGCGCCCGGCAAAATACGTGTTCGACAGCAATGTGCAGCTGACAGTGACCGAGATGCGCGCCAACGAGGCGCGCGAGAAAGCCGCGAAGGCGGCAAAGACCGCGGCAACCGCGGCATAGTCCAAGTCGCTCGAACTTGAAAAATTACGATTTCGCACAATGAAAAGGGCCCCGGCATACCGGGGCCCTTTTGCATCCAGATCAACCTGAAGCCTTAGCGTCCGGTCCAGTTAAACTTCCAAACCAGAGCAGTGGTAACCGTCTGCACGTACGGCCTGGTATTCAGGGTGTTGCCATCCGGCAGACCTGTCGCCGTGCTGAACTCGGCCAGAGATTTTTTGCCATATTGCGAGAACCGATACTCGGTTTGCAGGAACAGGCCGTGGAACGGAACCCAATTATTCAGCGAATATTCGAAGCCGCTGCCGAGGAACCAGCCGCTGTCATTGTAGCTCGGGTAGGAGAATGCGACGGGCGTTCCGGTGAGGGTCTGGAACTCACCCGACGTCGTAAAGCGCGTCCTGGTATAACCACCGTCGAAATAGCTCATGAACGAGGGCGTCACGAGATAGCCCAGGCGCGCGCCGACGAACCAAGCGCTGCTCTCTTTTTCGTTCATGGTAAGTGGCTGGCTGGCGCCTGCCGGCGGGAAGAGCTCACTCGGGCTGATGTTGCCCTTCAGGCTCATCGGATCCCAATCGCCAAAGACGCCGACGACGACCCGGTTGTTAAACCACGGGGTCTGATAATCGCACCCGCCGCCGACCTTACCCATCCAGCCGCGGCCGCCATCCGTGGTGGTTACCGTGGTGCCGATGGGCGTGGTCGTATTGTGATCCTGATTCCAGAAGCCGTAACCCCAGCCGCCATCAACGTAGCAACCGGTCCAGCTCATCACGGGCGGCGGCAGCGGCGCCTTGGTATAAGGCACACCCATATCGGCCGCGCTGGCCGCTAACGGCGCCGCGAGTAGAGCGGCAGAAACACTAATCACTCCCAGCCAATTCTTTGTCATCGCACCCCTCCTCATGAAATCATCAGGCGTCCCCGCCTGTTGAGGTCATTATCGCAGGGCAATGTGTAACACTGCGATACAATACTGCGCGGCCGCGGCGCTTTTCTCAGACGTGTTGTAGGCGAGACACAGCGGGCACAACCGAACTTCTTCTCGTAATTTCAGTAACTTGGAGACATTACGACGCACGGCACAACCCCTGCACATCCTCGCGGCGGGGGATAACCACATTCGCTCGGGCGTCACGGTTAACGAACAGCCGAATCAGCCAATGCGGATTGCGACATCGAACCGCCAAATCCCGTAACCGCGCCCTACATTCCGTAGGCGACAGCGCGCACCTTGCCGCTGCGCAAATTGCGGTAGCGCGCCAGCGCCCAGAGCGGGAAGAACTTCGAATAGCCGTGGTAGCGCAGATAAAACACCCGCGGAAAACCGGTCGCGGTGTAGCGCGGCTCATTCCAGAAGCCATCCTCGCTCTGCGTCGCCGTCAGATACGCGATGCCGCGTGCAACCGCGGGATGATGGCGTTCGCCGGCGGCCATGAGGCCCAGCAGCGCCCACGCGGTCTGTGAGGCGGTCGATGGCGCGCGCTCGTAGCCGCGATAGTCGAGCTTGTAGCTTGAGCCATCCTCGCCCCAGCCGCCATCCTCGTTCTGGATGCGGACGAGCCAGTCGCACGCTTTACGCATTTCCGGCGCGCCGTGAT
>DASYAX010000239.1:0-51973 GCA_036501045.1 Bryobacteraceae bacterium | reverse complement strand
CGTCGTCTTGCGCGCCCTCGCCGACATCCCAGGAATCGATGTGTCCACCCATCACCACCACCTCTTCGGGCTGCGCGGCGCCCGGAATCTCGCCAATCACGTTGGCAGCGTCACTATCGGGTTCCATGTGGGCTTGCATTTCGAGATGCACGCGCGGAGTGACGCCACTCGCCTGCAGGCGGCTGAGCAGCAGCGCGTCTTCGATGCTCACGGCAGCCGCGGGAATTTGGGGAGCGCCGGCAGAGTAGCGCATGGCGCCGGTATGCGGCAATTGGAGCGCCAGCGGTGTAATGGACCGCACCAGCACCGCGACGGCGCCCAGCTTGGCGGCGGCGGATGCGCCCGCGACGCGGTACATCACCGTTTGTCCATATCCTTCGTACGGCGCGTTAAAGACCACAATCTTCCCCGAGACTTTTGTTCCCAGCTTCGTCAATTTGTCGAAAGTCGAGACCACGATGGCATCGGCCGTTATTCCCGTCGGCGGCGTTCCCACGCTCATGCCCAGGCCGAGCATATGCAGAGGCCGGCTCACCGGCGAAAGAATCGCACCCGATTCCTTGCCGCGCACCCAGTGGGGAACCATCACAGGCGGGGTGACGACATTTTCCAGGCCCGCTTTTTTCATCTCGTCCGCAGCCCAACGAATGGCCTTCGGCAGAGATTCCGAGCCGCTGAGGCGGTTTCCGATGCGGTCGCAAAGATAGGTGAGCCTGGCGTAGCCATCATTATCCTGGAGCGCCGCAGTGATTAGCTTGCTCGCAGCATCCTGATAGTGCTCGCCAATCTCATTGGCATTGGCGGCGGGAAGGCATAGCCGGACACTCAGACCCAAAAGAAGCAACGAAAGAATACGATAAGGCACGGTGCAAGCCAGCGTAACATGTCAACGTAGACTAAAACCTATGAAGCAAATCTCGACCGGCGCCATCACCGCTTTCGCTTTCCTCATGCTGTCGGCCGCCGGCTCCTCGGCCGCTTCCTTCCCGAAGATCGAAAAAGAATCCTTCGGCAAACTGGCCGGTGGGCAGGAAGCGTTTTTGTATAGGCTGAAGAACGCTTCCGGCATGGAAGTGACGGTGACCAACTATGGCGGCACCATCACCTCTATCAAAGTTCCGGACCGCAACCACAAATTCGAAGATGTCGTGCTCGGATTCGAGAATGTGGAGGGTTACACGGCCAAGACGAACACGTCTTACTTCGGCGCGATCATTGGGCGCTACGCCAACCGGATTGCGCATGGCGCCTTTACGTTGGACGGCCATGTGTACCATATCCCGATCAACGATGGACCCAACACGCTGCACGGCGGACTGAAGGGTTTCGACAAACGGGTTTGGACCGCCAAGGAAGTTTCGAGCAAGCAAGGACCGGCCTTGGAACTTCGCTACCTGAGCCGTGATGGCGAGGAAGGTTTTCCCGGAAACCTGAACGTGACCGTGCGTTACACGCTCGACGACCGTAACGGCTTACATCTGGATTACCGCGCCGTTACCGATAAGGACACCGTGCTGAACCTGACCAACCATTCCTATTTCAACCTGGCGGGAGCAGGCAGCGAAACCGTTCTTCACCACAAGCTCACCTTGGCGGCCGACCGTTACACGCCGGTGAACGCGACGCTGATTCCGACCGGCGCAATCGCGAGCGTGATCGGAACTCCGTTCGATTTTCGAAAGGCCACCGAAATTGGGTCGCGCATCGATCAGGATAACGAGCAGTTGAAGTTGGGAAAAGGCTACGATCATAACTTTGTGCTGAATCGGCCCGGCGATTTGTCGGTGATGGCCGCAAAAGTAGAGGAACCCAGTTCCGGCCGCGTGCTCGAAGTCTATACCGATCAGCCCGGCGTGCAGTTTTACACCGGCAACTTCCTGGACGGCACGGTGCGCGGGATCGGTGGGGTATACCGGCATCGGTCGGCGCTGTGTCTTGAAACCCAACATTTTCCGGACTCGCCCAATCAGCCGAATTTCCCGACTGTGGTGCTGCATCCCGGCCAGGAATTCCACGCAATGACGGTTTACCGCTTCACCACGGAGTAATGGCGTTATTTGTTGACGCGGCGCAAGGTGAGCGCGTCCGGACGCAGCGTGGCATTGCGCAGCTTTTGCCAATCGTCGGTCACGTGGATCAGCTTGCCGGTGATGTGATTCGATTGCTCGGAAGCAAGGAACGTCGCATGTGCGAGCTGCAGATCGGCCGGTACTCCGCCGGTACGCCTGGTTTCTTTCGCCGCGCTGACGACCGGAGCTTCGAGCCTGCTTTCCGCGCGTATGATTTCGTCGGTGAGGTTGGTGTAAGCGGGTCCCGGATCGAAGCAGTTGATCTGCACGTTGTGATCTGCGACCTCAATTGCCAAGGCCTCCACAAAACGCACCACGGCGGTCTTCGATGTGCTATACGCCGAGAAATTCGCTTTCGGCCCGGCGTCACTTTCGCACGTAAGAACAATGATTTTGCCGGCCCGCTTTTCAATCATCGAAGGCAGCACGGCGCGGCAGGAGTGCGCCACGCCCAGCAGGTTGATTTGTAACACTTCTGTCCAGGATTTGAGCGGTGTGTGCAGAAACGAATAAAGCGGTCCGGGCGTGCCGGCGGCGCAAATCAGGATGTCGATCGGGCTGCCGAAGGCTACGCGCGCCCGATCCACGGCGAGCGTTAATTGCTCCGGATCGGTGACATCCGCTCGAATGCGCAGCGCATTGCCGCCCGCCTGCTCGATCTCGATGTGCGCCAGATCGATCTCAGCTTTGCTGCGGCCTACCAGCGCGATCTTCGCTCCTAATCTCGCGAACCCCAACGCGAAGCGCTTGCCGATGCCGCGGCCGGCGCCGGTGACCAGGATGCATTTCTTCCGGAACTCGTCTTCGGTTGTCGTCGCGCTCATTGGATATCCCGCCTTAGCTTAGAACAACCTGTCTCTTGTGTCGCGGGAAAAGAGCCCTGAAAATGCCGTTTCCTGCGCTATACTCTCCGATAGCGGATTCGGCCCCAAAGGGCAAAGTGGATCCGCACACCAACCCCAGGGGCTAATGAGTAAAGAAGACAGCATTGAAGTTACAGGAACCGTGGTGGAAAAGTTTCCAAGCGGATTATTCAGCGTTCAACTAGATCAAGACCGGACTGTTCTCGCGCATCTGGCGGGAAAGCTGAGGCGCAATCGAATTCGTGTATTAGCCGGCGATCGCGTCACCTTGGAGATGTCGCCCTATGACCTCACCAAGGGCCGGATCACCTATCGCCACAAATAGAGTTTTACCCTGCATTCCCAGCACCGCCAGCGGATTTTAGTCGTTTTTGGCACGCGGCCGGAGGCCATTAAGTTGTGCCCCTTGATCGCGAGTTTGCGAAGCCACCCAGCCTCTTCCCATTTGGAGACCATCGTGTGTGTCACCGCGCAGCACCGGCGGATGTTGGACCAGGTGCTCGCGGCCTTCGACATAGCGCCGGATTACGATCTGGACCTCATGCAGCCCGGCCAAACGCTAACCGCTTTGACAGCGCGGCTGGTGGCCGGGCTTGAGTCCGTATTTTTGGCCGTGAAACCTTCGCTCGCGATCGTGCAAGGCGACACCACGACTACCGTGTGCGGCGCGCTCGCGGCCTTCTACGCACGCGTACCCGTCGCCCACGTGGAAGCAGGCCTGCGCACCTTCGATTTGCAGTCCCCGTTTCCGGAAGAGATGAACCGCGTGCTCACCGGACGTCTGGCAGCGCTGCACTTCGCTGCCACCGATTGGGGAGCGGAGAATTTGCGGCGCGAAGGCGTGAATGCCGACGCCATTGAAGTAACCGGCAACACCGGCATCGACGCCGTGTTGCGCATTCGCGACGCGCTCGAAGGAGGAAAACTCGCGGGGTTTTCTCACCCGCTCGATCCGGCCAAGAAATTGATCGTGGTGACGGCTCATCGCCGCGAAAGCTTCGGGCCGGGATTTGTCCGCATCTGCGAAGCCATTGCAGAGCTGGCTCGCCGCGAGGATGTTCAGATTGTCTGGCCGGTGCATCCCAATCCGAACGTGCAAGACGCGGTCGCAGCCACGCTGCGCGGCAAGAATAATGTCACTTTGCTGGAGCCTTTAGAATATCTCCCGTTTGTGGACCTGATGCGCTGCGCCTACCTGCTGATCACCGATTCCGGCGGCGTGCAGGAAGAAGGTCCTTCGCTGGGCAAGCCCATCCTGGTATTGCGAGACAAGACGGAGCGTCCGGAAGCGGTTCTTGCCGGAACCGTCAAATTGGTGGGCACCAGCCGTGAAGCGATCGTGCGCGAGGCAGCTCTGCTGCTGGACGAGCCGGCGGAATACCAGCGCATGGCGCGTCTGCATAATCCCTATGGCGACGGGCAAGCCAGCGGGCGGATCGCCGCGCGCGTGGCATCCTATTTAGCCGGCCAGGCGGATTTCAAAATCGCCGGCGCGCGGGGAAACGCCGATTGAAGCCCTGGCGTCCATTACCATAAGAAGTTGTCACCCCTCGATTCAGTCCGCGAGGCGGTTTCGCCGCTCGAACGCAGGCACTGGCCCCAAGTCTACTTCGGTGTCGCGGCCACGTCTCTGGCGACTCTTTTGCTCGAGCTGGCGCTCACGCGCGTTTTTTCGGTGGTCTACTTTTACCACTTCGCTTTTCTCGCGATTTCGATTGCCTTATTCGGGCTCGGCGCGGGCGGCGTGTTCTCGTATGTGGTTGCCGGTTGGCGCGGATCGTTCTTCCTCAAGCTCGGCTTGCTGGCCGCGGTAAATGGGGTCGCCATCGTCATTTGTTTGTCGTTTCTGCTCGGCAGATCGGGCGACATGACCGCATGGTCGATGATGGGCGCTTATTTTGCGGCGGCCATTCCGTTTTTGGTATCGGGCACTATCGTTTCGCTCGCCATCGCCGAGACCATTCAGCGCGTGAATCGCGTTTATTTTTTTGACCTTATTGGCGCTGCTACCGGCTGCGCCGTGCTGGTTCCGCTGCTCAATTGGGTGGGCGGCCCGAACACCATTCTGGTCGCGGCCTTGTTATTTGCTGTGTCGGCCTCAATTTGGTTTCATCTCGCGCATTCCCCGCGCGGCCGGATCGGCGCGGTATTGCTGGGCCTGCTGCTGGTGGGTCTCATCACGTACAACTCGAAATACTCCGTGATTGACGTGAAGTACGCCAAGGGCCACGCGCTCAAAGACGAAGAATTCAAGCAGTGGAACAGCTTTTCGAGAATTGCTCTCAAGCCCGAGCCCGGCAGCGGCATGAAAAGCATTGTCATCGATGGCGACGCGGCAACCGGAGTGGCGCGCTTTGATTTCGAGCATCTCACTCCCCAACAGCGTTTCGATCTGAGCTACAGCGGACCGGGCTTTGCCTATCTTTTGCGCCCAGGCGCTAAGACGTTAGTGATCGGGCCGGGCGGTGGTTGGGATGTTTCACGCGCGCTTGCTTCCGGCAGCAAAGATATCACCGGCGTAGAGATCAATCCGATCATCGCCAATGTAATCATGCGCCAGAAGTTCCCGCAATACAGCAACCGGCTCTATTTCCGGCCTGAGGTCAAGATTGCGGTAGAAGATGGCCGCGCCTTCGTGCGCCGTTCGACCGAGCACTATCAAGTGCTGCAAGCGACGCTGGTGGATACCTGGGCGTCCACCGCGGCCGGAGCTTTCGCGCTGTCGGAAAACAGCCTCTACACCACCAACGCCTTCGTCGACTACCTGTCGCATCTGACGGACGACGGCATCTTGTCGTTCACCCGTTGGGGCTTCGATCCGCCGCGAGAATCTCTGCGCGTGGTCTCGCTTGCTTTGGCGGCGTTCAAGCAGCTCGGGCAAGCGGACGCAGCCGGAAACGTCGTCGTGGTCCGGGAACATCTACAGCAACTTCGGGAATGGGGCGCGCAAGACACGATCCTGGTGGCGCGCCGGCCATTTCGCGCGGACGAAATCGATTTGATCAAGAAGGCCGCCGCCACCGCGAAAATGGAGGTGGTCTATGCGCCCGGAACCACTTTCGATACGCCCTTCCGTACGCTCCTGTTGAGCACAGATCGCGACGGTTTCTATCGCAGCTATCCATTTGACGTGAGGCCGGTCAGCGACAATCGTCCATTTTTCTTTTATACGGTGCAGCCGCGCGATCTTTGGCAGTTTGCGCTGCACGCCTCGCGCGATAGCGAGGATTACAAGATTAATAGCGCGCTGCCCGTTTTGTTTGTCGTAGTAGCCGTCAGCATCGTGGCGACGTTATTGATTCTGTCCCTCCCGGCGCTGGTGCTGCGCCATAGCCTGCCGCGTGGCAAAGGCGTCCTGCGCGGCTTGCTCTTTTTCCTGTTCATCGGCGCGGGATACATTCTGATTCAAGTCGCCCTGATCCAGAAGTTTGTGCTGTTCCTGGGCCATCCCACCTACGCGCTCACGGTAATCATTTTTTCCATGCTGCTTTCGAGCGGCTTGGGTAGCTTCGCCAGCCGTCGGCTGGTTCGCGGAGACTTCGCGAGGCTCAATGTGGTTCTGGTGTGCATTGCGGGCATGATCGTCGTGCTTTCGCAAGTGGTGACACCCATTGCGGAAAACGGCGTCGCGCTGCCGTTTCCGGTAAAGGTCCTGATTTCGGTGGCCTTAATCGCACCGGCCGGGTTCGCCATGGGAATGCCTTTTCCCACCGGACTGACGCTGCTCGAAAAAGTGATGCCGGCCGGGATTCGCTGGGCCTGGGCGATCAATGCCGCCTCGAGCGTAATGGGCTCGGCGGCAGCGATGTTTCTCGCCATTTACGTTGGCCTGAAACTGACGCTGATTATCGGTGGATTGCTTTATCTGGCGGCATTGTTCAGCGCGGCTCGCTCGCCGCTGGGCCGCAAAATCTCGGAGGAACTGGTCGCCGCCGCCTAGCTGTTTCTTTAGTGCACCATCACCGCCTGCGAAGGAGTACGCATTACTCTGAGCGCTTCCTCAAGCGCCTCGGTGAAAAAATATTCTCCCCACATCACCGACTCGTCCACGCCCAAACCTTTATGAAGATGGTAGACGCCGCCTTTCAGAACGCCGCCCCACTTTGCGTCGGATGCCGCCAGATACTTAGTGCACAGCGTCCGCAAAATGTGGATGGCGGTCGACCAATAGAAGTGGCCCTTCATCGGATCTCCGCTGTGGCGGCATAGCCGTAGAAAACCCGCTGCCGCGATGGCCGCGGCGGACGAATCTACCAGCGATCGATTTTCAAGCGGAGCATTGTAATCCCAGGGCGGAACGCCATCGGCCGGAGTGTGCGTGATGTAGTAATCGGCGCACGCTTCGGCGGTGTGAAGAAAACGTGGATCGCGGCTGTAATCATAGGAGACGGTAAAGCCATAGAGCGCCCAGGCCAAGCCGCGAGACCAGCACGAATCCCCGCGAAAGCCCTGCTGGGTGGATTGACGAATAAATTCGCCGGTTTCCAGATCGAAAATTCCTTCGTGCGCCGTCGATCCGTCACCTCTCACCAGGCAGCGGCGCGTCGTAATGCAATGCCGCACCGCTACATCGCGCAGGCGTTTGTCCTTCGTCTCGCGCGCCGCGTAAAAAATGATTCCAACGTTCATCATGATGTCGATGAAGATCGAATCTTCGGCCACAAACGATCGTAAGTACTGGCCCACATCGTTGAAGCGCTGCGCGAGCGTTCGTCCCGCCTGAATCACGACATCGCGGATTGCCGGCTCCCGGGTCACCTGAAACCAGCGGTAGTAAGTCGAAAGGAAAATAAAGCCCAGATCGTGCACATCGCTATCGGTCTTGCGCATTTCGAGCGGCTTGCTGTAACGGATGGCCTGCTCCATCCAATATTTCGCTTCCGGCTTGTTGTGGCCGAGGTGCTTCGCGAACAGCCACATCATGCCCGGCAGGAAACCATCGCACCAGTGGGTCCAGGCGGGTCCTGCGTGCTTCCAAGCGCCGCCCACCGTGTACATCGGATAGAAGTCCGGGTAGGTATCGATCAGCCGCTTTACTTGCTTTTGCGCGAAGCCGATGGCGTTCTCGAACAGCTCCCTATCGGACTCGTAGACGAATTGAATCACTTATGTACCTGCGATGACAATTATAAGGAAGCGGGTTCGCCAGCTCTGTTACTATCGTGGACAATGGCAGCGAAAGTCACCATTATCGACAACGGCCCGGTACGAATCGAAGGCGAATTCACGATTGAAGATTCGGAAGGAAATTCCTACGGTTTGAGCGGCCGCTCGGTAATTTCGCTTTGCCGTTGTGGCATGGCCGAGAACAAGCCGTTTTGTGACGGTTCACACGGGCGGAATGGGTTTTCCTCCTTGTGTAAGGCGCGCGATCTTCCGCCTCCCAAGCCAAAAATTTAGCCCATGGTGTCAGCCGTAGTATGGCGCCAACAGCTCCGTTAGCCAAACCGGTTCCAGGCCCTGGCGGGAACGGCGAAGCCGCCCCCCGCAAGCCCGGCGGGCGCGTGATCGAGCTGGATATTCTGCGCGGATTTCTTTTGTTGTGGATGGCGCTGACCCATCTGCCCACCAAGGCCAGCACCTTTTCGAATCAGACCTTTGGTTTTGTGTCCGGGGCTGAAGGATTTATCTTCCTGGCCGCGTTTATGGTCGGAAGATTGGGACACCGAATGGAGCAGAAGCGCGGCGAGCTTGGCGCGGTTCGCGATCTCGCCAGACGCACCGTGCGAGTGTACCTGTATCACTGCGCGCTGCTTGCCATCGCCTTTACGCTGGTGGCGGAAGTGGGCGTCCGATTTCACCGCCTGTCGCTTGAAAACCTGCTCTCGTTCTATTTGCACAGCCCGAAGCCGGCGGTCATTGCGGCGGCATTGCTTGAATATCGTCCCTCGCTGCTCGATATCCTGCCGATGTACGTCATCTTCATGGCGCTCACGCCGCTGGCCCGCAAGCTCGCGCAGCGCTGGGGTTGGGAGCCGCTCATTTACCTGAGCTTCGGCGTGTGGGCCGCAGCGCAGTTCGGTTTGCGCGCCTGGGTCTATCGCCACGTCAACCTTTTCGGATTGGGCGTCCCAGAGAACTCGACCGGCGCATTCGATCTCTACGCCTGGCAATTGCTCTGGATGGTCGGACTCGCTTTAGGCAGCATTACCGCCGGTTCCGTGACAACGGCGCCACCGGGCGATTCGCAGCCGAAAAGCAAATTCCCTGGCTGGCTTATGCCGCTGAGTTTCTCGGTCGCCATCGTGGGTCTTGTTTTGCGCCACAGCCCGGCGGATCGTTGGCTGGACCCGAACCTGTATGGTTGGCTCATCGACAAGTGGCACCTAGGGCCCGCGCGGGTGATTAACTTTTCAGCGCTTGCCATCATTCTGGTGAGGTTCGGCGCCCGCATTGCCGCTTCGCCCTTCCTGGCGCCGCTCGCGCTGCTGGGCCAGGCTTCCATCGAAGTATTCTGCGTGCATGTTCTCTGCTGCCTTGGTGGTGTCGCGCTCAGCCGGGACGCCGACCCGAATCTTCCCTGGTGGCAGCAAGTCATTCTTCTCACGGTAACGTTATCAGCTTTGTTTCTGGTGGCGCGATGGCATAGGTCATGGATAGGCAAGAAACGAGCCGAAGCGAGGCTGGCCGCCAAGTGACGATCTGCCGATTTTTTCCCTGCCTGTTTACGGCCGCGGCGCTGCTGGCCGCCCCGCCCGAATACAGCGTTCGCGTGCTCCACGTTTATCCGCACGACCGCACGGCCTACACCCAGGGACTCGAGTACCACGACGGTTTGCTCTACGAAGGAACCGGTTTACATGGTAGATCGACTCTGCGGGTAGTCGAGTTGGAGACCGGAAAAGTCATTCGCCAAATTCACCTGGCGGCGCAGTACTTCGGCGAAGGTATCACGGTTCTCGACAGCCGGGTGGTCGAACTCACCTGGCAGGCTCATGTTGGTTTCGTCTATGGCGAATCGGTTTTTCAATTACTGCGCCAGTTTACTTATGACGGCGAAGGATGGGGACTTACCAACGACGGCAAGCAGATCTACATGAGCGACGGCACGTCGCAGATTCGCGTTTGGGATCCGGCCACGCTGGCCGAAGTACGGCGCATCTCTGTGCATGACGGCCAGCGGCAAATTGACTTGCTGAACGAGCTGGAATACATCCGCGGTGAGATCTATGCGAATGTTTATCAGACGAACCGCATCGTCCGCATATCCCCAGCCGACGGTCGCGTGCTGGGTTGGGTCGATGCCGAAGGCTTACTCGACAATGCCGATTACACAGAGCCAGTGGATGTGCTCAACGGAATCGCCTACGATGCGGCCCACAATCGCCTGTTCATCACCGGAAAACTGTGGCCGAAGCTGTTCGAGATTCAACTTGTGCCGAGGGCCCAAGGCCACTAAGCGCTCAGCACGCGAATGTCGCTGAGATTCCGATAATCTTCGGCGTAATCGAGGCCGTAGCCGACCACGAATTCATCGGGAATCTGAAACCCGATGTATTTCACGTCGACCGGCTGAATCCTTCTTTCTGGTTTGTCCAGCAGGGTGGCGATCGCGAGAGATTTCGGCTTGCGCTGTTCCAGCAGCCTCTTCAAATAGCTCAGCGTCACGCCGCTGTCAATGATGTCTTCGACGATCAGCACGTCATGACCCTCGATGTTCACGTCCAGATCGCGCGTGACCTTCACTTGCCCGGAGCTGGTTTTTTGATTGCCATAGGTGGAGATCGCCATGAACTCGATGCGCACCGAAGGCCGCTTGAGCGCGCGCGCCAGATCGGCGACAAAGATAAAGGCGCCTTTCAAAACCGAAACCATATAGATCGGCCCATCGGGATAATCGGCTTCGATTTCGGCCGCCATTTCGCGAACCCGTCGTTGAATCCGGTCGGCGGAAATGAGAATACGCTCTGCGGCTCCAGGCATGTGTGAACAATCTTAGCCCGCGCGCTCATCCTCACCGTAAATTTCGGCATTTACGATCCTCGCGTCAGTGTAGTACGCTAGGCGCAGGATAAGGTTCAAAAACAAGTCTGCCGCGCCGCTCCACAACCTCTCAACCGGTCTTTGACACCGCCGACATTCCCAACTGGAGCATGGCCGCCCGCCGGGCCGAATCGAAAAAGGCCATCGACATCCGCGTTCTCGATCTGCGCGAAGTGACCTCGTTTACCGACTACTTTGTGATCTGCTCGGTTTCGAATCCCCGCCAGGGACATGCGATCTGCGATGAAATCCACAAAGGGCTCAAGGAGATGGGTGAGCTACCCGTCAGCATCGAAGGCTATGACGCCGCCGAGTGGATTCTAATGGATTATGGTGACTTTCTGGTGCACATTTTTTCGGAATCCGCGCGGTCTTATTATGACCTCGAACGGCTGTGGCGTCACGCCAGGCTGATTGCGCCCGAAGTCTGCCTCGCCTGACCGGTTGGACCGTTACCCTTATTACTGATGGGGTGGCGGAACTATTGACATCCGGCCCGTAATCCTGCACCCTTTATAATCAAGACTAGGCGTAACTTAATCGTCATCGAGGGCTTGCCTAAGATGTGGGACGACTTAGGGGTACTGATAGATGAATCATCTTGACGCGCTCACACCCCGTCATTTCGACGTGTTGCACGCGATCGTCCAGAATTATATAGAAACGGGCGAACCGGTCGCTTCCCGTGTGATCGCCCGCAAATATCCGATGAGCCCGGCCTCCATTCGAAATATGATGGCCGATCTGCTCGAGGGAGGTTATCTCTCGCAGCCGCATACTTCAGCGGGACGCGTTCCGACTGAGAAAGCGTACGAAAGCTACGTCAAAACGCTCATCGGGAATCGCATCGTCCAGGCGGAGCTCGATCGGCTCCATTTCGACATTCGAGGAGCGGGCGGCGTGGAAGCGCGCATCGAGCGCTCGTCCAAGCTGCTTACCGAGATTACGCGGAACTTCGGCATTGCGGCCGCGATTCCCACCGAAAATCAGACCCTGGACCGGGTAGAACTGCTGGCGCTTCCCGAGCGCCGCATTCTCATGGTGGTGATCACGCGCGACCGCATGGTGCGGAACAAGCTGATTACCATTGAGGATCACATCTCGCAGGAAGAATTGTCCTCCATCCGTAACTACATCAATTATAATTTCGGCGGTTGGGCGCTGCCCAATATCCATCGGGAATTGAAACGGCGGCTGGAACTCGAAAGCGCGGCCTACGACGCCATTCTGCGCCGCGTCAGCATTTTCTATTCGAAGGGTCTGCTGGATCTCGGACAAGTGGCGGAGGTGCATTTCGATGGCGCCGTGAACCTGATTGGCCTGGATCTGCATTTGACGCGGGAGCGCATGCGCGAACTCTTCCGCGCGCTCGAAGAAAAGAAGCGCATTCTGCAGCTTCTGGAGCAGTTCCTCGAACAGCGCGACGGTGAAATCGCCATCCAGGTCGGACTATCGGAAGTGCATCCGAGCATGACCGAGCTTTCGCTCATCGGCGTGCGTTTCGGGTTGCCGAACGGACTCCAGGCACATGTAGCCGTGCTGGGCCCCATGCGCATGAACTACAGCCGCGCGGTCTCGGCGGTTTTGCACGTCGGCCAGGCCTTTCGCAGCGCGACGATGCAGTAAGCCATGCAATAAGCCGGACTCGCCATTTCCTGCGGGATGTGGTCTAATAAAATCGTAGTGTCGATTGGAAAAGTGGGCAAATCGCCCACTTTTTTATTTCCAAGGAAGTGAAAATGGCGGCGGCGGAAAGAAGCGAGCTCACGGAAAGGATCAGCGAGTTGGGTGAACGAGCCGCTTTGGGTACCGGAATAGAAATTGCCGAAGTTCAGCTACGCGGCGCGGGGAACGCGTGTTTGCTGCGCGTCTATATCGACAAGCCGGGCGGCGTCACCCATGGTGATTGCGAGCTCATTTCCGGGAGATTAGGCCAGTTGCTAGACGACGAGGATGTGATTCCGGACCATGGTTACACGCTGGAGGTCAGTTCGCCTGGAGTCGAGCGCAAGCTCTCCAAGCCGCGCGACTTCGAGCGGGTGGTGGGCCAGAAAATCCGCCTCGCCGTTCAGCCACCGGGCCAGGCCCGCGCCAGTCTGGAAGGCAAGCTTGCCCACTTCGCCGATGGAGCGCTCGAGGTGGAAATAGCACCGGGCAGCCTGGTGCATGTTCCGCTCGAGCAAGTTCAGAAGGCGAACCTGACGTTCGAGTGGTAAGCCCGGCAACTTCCGTCTCGCACTAAGATCCTGTTTTTTAATGAAGAGGTTTTGACGTGGCTTCGATCTATCAGTCCATCGAGATACTCAGTAAAGAGAAAGGCATCGATCCGCAGATCGTCCTTGACGCCGTCAAGGACGCTATGCTCGCGGCGGCGCGCAAACATTTTCGCTCTCAGGAAGATTTGATTGCCGACCTCGATCAGGATACCGGTAACCTGCAAATTTTCAGCGTGAAGCAAATCGTCGAAGCGGTGGAAGACCCTGTTAAGCAGATCAGTTTATCGGCAGCCCGCAAAATCAATCAGAACGCCGAGCTTGGCACGGAATTTCGCGAGATCAAGCCGACCGAAGCGCTGGGCCGCATTTCCGCCCAAACCGCCAAGCAGGTGATCCTGCAAAAAGTGCGCGAGGCTGAGCGCGACAGCGTCTACTCCGAATTTCAAGGCCGCCAGGGCGAGCTTGTCAATTGCAGTATCAAGCGCCTGGAAGGCCAGGATTACGTGGTGGACATGGGAAAGACCGAGGCGCGTCTTTCCAAAAAAGAGCAATCCCGCATCGAGAACTTCAGCGTGGGCGATCGCGTGCGTTGTGTGATCAAAGGCGTCGAACGCGGCGGCAAAAACTCCGGTGTAGTCGTCTCGCGAGCGGCCCCGGAACTCGTCATGCGCCTCTTCGAGCAGGAAGTACCGGAGATTTACGACAATACCGTCGTGATCAAGGCGTGCGCCCGCGAAGCCGGCGAGCGCACCAAGATTGCCGTGTTCAGCCGCGACCGCGATGTCGATAGCGTCGGCGCGTGTGTCGGCATGAAGGGCATGCGCGTGCAGTCCATCATCCGCGAGCTGCGCGGCGAGAAAATCGATATTATCGAATTCTCCGACGATCCGGTTCAGTACGTCACCAAAGCGCTGAGTCCCGCTAAAATTTCGCGGGTCACCATTGTCGATCCAACCGAAAAGCACATGGAAGTCGTCGTGGATGATCTGCAGCTCTCGCTCGCCATCGGTAAGCGCGGCCAGAATGTGCGTTTAGCCGCCAAGCTGATCGGCTGGAAGATCGACATCAAGAGCGAAGAAGAGAAGCGCCGCGAATTGGAATCGCGCATGGGCGATATGGTGATCTCCGGAGCGCCCGTCTCCATCCTCATCGATCACGGGCTGCTCGAAGGTATCGTGGAAATACTGGTGGGCGCCGGCATCGGCACTGTAGAGCGCTTGGGCTCGATGACGCCCGAAGAGCTCGAAGCGATTCCCGGCATCGATGAAGAAATCGTCGGGCAGATTCAATCGACCGTAGTCGCCTTTTACGGGCAGTACGACGCAGAAGAAGAAGCTGCGGAAGCTTCCGTGGACACCCCAAAACCCGAGCCTGACGAAGCACTTGAAAGTGTCGAGACCGGAGTACTCGAGCACGATCTGGCCCGGCATGAAACCGCGCTTGTTGAGCATACCGGCGATGGCGAAGCTTTAGATCTTGGATTGGTGGAGGGCTTGTCGGGTGCACCCTCTTCGTTGAGTGGTTTTACGCGTTCGGACGAAGTTGAGGAAGGCGCTGGATCTGATACCATGAGGAAATCCGGCTAATTCGCTACAAAGTATGGTGCTGTAAGGAGTTATCTAGCAGTCTCTTCTATGAAGAAAATCAGGATTAACGAGCTGGCGCGGGACTTGGAAGTGAAACCGGGCGTCATCATCGAGATGCTGCCCGAGTTGGGTGTGCACGAGAAGAAGACCCACTCCAGCTCGATCGATGAAGACGTTGCGCTAGAACTTCGGCGCCGCCTCACCGGTTCCGCTGCTTCCGTTTCTTCGACTGGCGAATCGGCAAACGGAAACGTTCACGAGTATCACCGTGAAGAAGAAGAAGAAGATCATGATCTGCACCATGAGGAAGATTCCCACCGTGACGCTGCGCACGCGGTGGCGGAAGAACCGGTCCGGATTCAGCAGGCCACAGCCTCTTCGGCAACCGTGGGCGAAAATGTGAACACGCCGCCGTCAGCACCGCGTGCGGAATCGGTTCCCACTCCACCGGCGGCACCGGCCATTCCCGAAGAAGCGGAACGCCCGGCCGTTTCCTTCCGGCCGCTGCGTCCACCCCTCGGCGGCGGTAGTGCCATTCATCCACCCTTGGCGCCAGCTAGCGGGCAAACGCTGCCAGGGCCGGTCAATCGAAATATTTCCATCCCGGCGCGGCCGGTTCCGCCGCTGCCGAAAGCGCCGGCGGCTCCCGGCTCCTCCCCGGGCAGCTCTCTCTCGGCCGGTCCCAGACAGCCTTTGCCGGCTGAGCCCGTCCGCGTATCCGAACGTCCACTGCGCCCGATGCCGGGCGCGAGCATGCCGGCGCGTCCGATTCCTCAACAGACACCCCCACCACCCAGTGCGCCGCAACCTCCCGCTATGCGGTTACCGCAAGCGCCGACCCATGTGGTAGCGCCCGGCCCGACTCCGTCGCTTCCCACGGCAAGCGCTTCGGCGCCTCCAAGCAGTGTTCCCGGCGCTCCCATCCCGGCACGTCCGGCTCCGCCGCCGCGGCCATCCGGTCCCGCGCTTACGCCCGGCGCGCCGATTGCCCCACGCCCCGTGGGCGCTCGTCCCTTGGCCGGCCAGCCGCAGGCCCGTCCCATCGTTCCGCCTCGTCCGGATCTGGTGCAACGTTTGAAGCAGCAGCAAACACGGCCTAGCCCGGCCGCTCCGGCCATGCCGCGGCCCGGCGCGCCGACGCGTCCCTCGCCCGCTCCCGGGCAGCCGCTCTATCGCGGTCCTGTGCGTCCGGGTCAGCCGCTGATGCGCGGACCCGGTCAACCGTCCAGCCTTGTATTGCCGGGTCAGCGCCGTCCAGGCGGCTTGCGCCCGATGCATCCAACGAGTCTGCGTCCCGAGTCGGCTGCCCCACCGCCCACCGAGTTGCAGCGCCGGCATCAAGCCAAACCTGGCGCCCGCCAACCGGCGCGCAAGCGTGAGGATCAGGAGGGCAATCTTCGCGAGCGCGTTTCCAAACGTCAGGCGATTTTGGAGCCGCCACCCATAGACCGCGAAATCACGGTGGCCGAGGGCGTCACCGTCAAAGAACTTTCCGAAAAGCTGGGTGTCAAGGCGAACCTGGTCATCAAGAAGCTGGTCGAGAAAAAAATCTTCGCCACGATTAACCAGACTCTCGACGTCAAGCTGGCCGAGGAACTGGCGCGCGAGTTCGGCGCTTCCACCAACAAGGTCAGCTACGAAGAGGAGAGCACGCAGGAAATCGAGCTCGCGGAAGATACCAAAGACCTGGTCCGGCGCGCCCCGGTGGTCACCATCATGGGCCATGTCGATCACGGAAAAACTTCGCTGCTCGACGCCATTCGCGAAACCAACGTTGCCGGGCGCGAAGCGGGCGGCATCACGCAGCACATCGGCGCTTATTACATTGAGCGCAACAACCGCAAGATCGTTTTTATCGATACGCCCGGTCACCAGGCGTTTACCCGCATGCGCGCGCGCGGAGCCAAGGTTACCGACATCGTAGTGCTGGTGGTCTCGGCCGACGATGGAGTGATGCCGCAAACGCTCGAGGCCATCGATCATGCGCGCGCCGCCAAGGTTCCCATACTCGTCGCCATCAACAAAATCGACAAGCCCGATGCGCAGCCCGAGCGTGTGAAGCAGCAGCTCTCCGATCGCGGCTTGCTGGCCGAAGATTGGGGCGGCGATGTGGTGATGGTTCCGGTCTCCGCCAAAGCGCGTCAGAACCTCGATCTTTTGCTCGAAATGATACTGCTCGTCGCCGATCTGCAGGATCTGAAGGCCAATCCCAGCCGGCCGGCGCTCGGCACGGTGCTCGAAGCCAAGCTCGATAAGGGCCGCGGTCCAGTGGCTACCATGCTGGTTCGCAACGGCACTCTGCGCACCGGTGATTTTTTCATCTGCGGCTCGCTCTTCAACAAAGTCCGCGCCATGTTTGACGATCGCGGCAATCCCGTCAAAGAAGCCGAGCCCTCCATGCCGGTAGAAGTGATCGGTCTCGAGAGCCTGCCCGATGTGGGTGACAGCTTTCAAGTGGTTTCCGATACTTCGAAGGCCAAACAGATCGTGGTGTATCGCGAGGCCAAGGCGCGCGACGTTGCCATGGCGAAAGGCGCGCGCGTTGCCACTCTCGATTCCCTGCATCGCCAGTTCAAGGAAGGCGACCTCAAAGATCTTAATCTCATCATCAAGGCTGATGTGGGCGGCACGGCGGAAGTCCTTTCGGATACCTTACAGCAGCTCTCGAATGAAAAGATTCGCGTGCGCGTGCTAAGAGCGGGCGTCGGCGCCATCACCGAAGACGACGTATTACTCGCCTCCGCCTCCGAAGCGATGATTGTCGGCTTCAACGTAAAACCCGAAGCCAAAGTGCCGGCCTTCGCCGAGCAGCAGCGGGTGGATATCCGTCAACACAGCATCATCTATGAGTTGATTGCCGAAGTACAGTTGGCCATGACGGGCCTGCTCGAGCCCGTCTACAAAGAAACCGTGCTGGGGCAAGCCGAGGTTCGCGAAACCTTCCGCATCAGCAAAATTGGCACGGTGGCAGGCTGCTATGTGGCAACTGGCGCGGTGCGCCGCGATAGCCAGGTGCGTGTAAAGCGCAATGGCGATGTGGTGCATACCGGCAAGATTGAAGCTTTAAAGCGTTTCAAGAACGATGCCAGCGAAGTCAAGAACGGTTTGGAGTGCGGCATTTCGCTGGTCAACTTCAACAACATTCAGGTGGGCGACATTCTGGAAGCGTTCAGCATGGAGCGCGTCGCCGCTGAACTCCCGCAGCCCGTCCATTAACGCGGCTCATGCCCGCCATTGGCGTCTTGACGCTTGAAATCCAGGTGGAGGGCTCGCACTCTCTCAAGGAAAAGCGCCACGTCGTCAAAAGCTTGAAAGACCGTCTGCGCGAGCGATTTAACATCGCGGTAGCCGAAATCGACGGCCTCGATTCCTGGCAACATTCCGTAGTGGCGGCCGTCACGGTTTCAAACGATCGCGTGCATGCCGAGCAGGTCCTAAATGCCGTTGAAGCACACGCCGCCAGCATGCTCGGCGGAGCACTCAGCGGCACGACCATGGAATGGCTTTAGCGATTCGGCTTTTGTGGATACTGGGCGGTTATTCTGGATGATTGGTGGCCGCCAAAGAACAGCTTGCCCTGGTTGACACATTCGAAACGGCACGGCCACCCAACGTTCTTTACTGCCACGAGGAATTCCTGGAAAAACTCGCCGCGCATGGCAAGGATGCTATCGGCAGGCGAACCGCTTTCCGCTACAGCGGCTGTCCGTTGATGCGCAACGGCTGCACTACAAGCCAACCGCAAGGCGTCAATCGCGGGTGGCGCCGTTCGCGGCTGGGGGGCGGTCACGGCAGCCATTACTACGCTTGGTGGGCTCCCAAGAACGCGCTTCCGCTGAAGGAATCCGGCGAGTTCTCAGGCGTACCGGACGGCGCGCTTTTCCTGCGCGACATACGCCATCACGACGACCATTCGCTCTTAGCGCCGCAATCGCTGGAAGCCCACTATTTACCGGTAACCGTCCGCGATCTGCGCCGCGAGGAATATGCGCCGCCGCCGTGGACTCCGTCGCAGATGCGCTTTGCTTCGGCCCGCCAGGCGGTGCGGCTGCTAAAAGGTCATCCGGGCTCAGGCAAGACCACCGCGCTCCTGCACGCTGCCGACTCTTGCGGGGCGGAGCGCACTCTCTACGTCACGTATTCGCGAAAACTGGCCGCGCTCGCCCGTGAGTACTTCGACCGCTTCTGCTCGTCTCACAAGCGATTTCAGGTAATGACCTTTGCCGATCTGGTGCAGCGGGTGCTCGGGACGGACACGCCGGCTCCTTCCGAGCAGGAAGCCAAGCAAAGCTTTCTGCGGGATTTAGCGCCTTTTGCGCGAACTCTCGGCTCCTGGACCAACAGCCAACGGGCGTTGTACGACGAATTTTACGCCCATCTGGCGGGCGATGCGCTGCCTGTCGCCATTGGACGGTTCGCGGCCTGCAAGTCCCCGCGAGTTTCCGAAAGCGCCTATCGGGAACGGCGCACGCGCTACCTGGGCCAGCAGGCGGTAACGTCCGCGCTGGAGGCGGCAGCCCGTCTCGAAAAGATCGAGTCCAGTACGCTTGCCGAGCGTTATTTCCCGGCGCTCCTGCTCGCCTGGCGCGCCGTCGAAGGCCTGCGCGCGAACGCAACGATGGATGCGGCGCTGCTCGATTTCGATTGCGTCGCAGTCGACGAGTGCCAGGATCTCACGCCGCTCGAAGCGTTCCTCGTAGTGGAGTTGACCCTGCGCATCAATCGCCCGCGCCGCCTCCCCGCCCCGCTGCTGTTGTCAGGCGACGAGGCGCAGACGGTACGTCCGACCGACTTCGAATGGGGCTGCCTTAACGATCTCCTCCATGCCCAACTGGCCACTCCGTCGGAATTCAAGCTGACGGCTAACTTGCGCAGCCCGCTTCGTATCGCCGAATTGGTGAACCGGGTCTGGGATCTCTATTCTCATCTCCAGAAGCACGAGCGGCCGGGCGGAACCGGCTATGCCGAAATCGAAGACGACGCCACCGACCAGATTCTGTATTGCAGCGCCAGCCCCGGACCCGAATTGGACGAGCTGCTGATTTCGCTTTCCACCCGCGAGGGTCTCGCGCTGATCACTTTAGAGGACACCGTTCCCGCCTACATTCCCGAGGCGGCGCGGCTCGCCGTGCTGACCGTTCCCGAAGCGAAAGGACTGGATTTCAACGCCGTCTGCGTGCTCGACGCGGGCCATCACCTGGAACGAATTGTTCGCGAAGAGAGCCGCCTGCGCGCCGGCTCCGATATCGAAGCGCTGCGGAGGCGCCTGGCCATCGACCAGCTTCGCGTCGCACTGAGCCGCCCGACCGAACGCCTGTTCTGGATGGACA
Organism: Bryobacteraceae bacterium; assembly: GCA_036501045.1. Taxonomy (GTDB): domain Bacteria; phylum Acidobacteriota; class Terriglobia; order Bryobacterales; family Bryobacteraceae; genus Bog-105. The sequence goes on along the minus strand of DASYAX010000239.1, from coordinate 31,926 downwards.
TCAATCCTTCCGGCGAGGTGGTTCGCCAGAGCATCGCTTTTCTCAACGGCCGGAATGTCGAAACGGGAGTGGCGTCCTGCGTGCCGGCGGCGCTTTTGAAGACTCTCGAGGAAGACGACCTTGATCCGGAAGAGCGGGTGCAGCGCTGTCAGGCCGATGCCAGGCAATATCTGGAAGTAAAGCCGGATGTCGCCTGGTCGCGCGCGCAGCAAGCCATCACGCTGCTGGGGCGCTCCGGTTCTCTGGCAGCCGTCACCGATGGAGCGGCCCGCAATGCCGCCTTCCTGACCCTCGCTGAGGTCTGTTTCATTCTCGGTTTACGAAATGCGCGGCTCGCTCCCGAACTGGGCAGGCCGGATCTGTTTAACGAGGCGTACCGGGCTGCCGTCTGCGCCACCCGCTTAGGACTGGCACAAATCATCGAGGCCATCGGACAGCTTCATCGCGCCAGCGGCGAGAACCGGCTGCACGCCTTGGTTGACTTGGCTCACATCTTGCCGCCGCATCAAGCGGAGATAGAACCTTGGATGCTAATCGAGCTGAGCTCCCGCTCCAAGGCTTGGATAGAAGAGTTGGAAGCGGCCGTTTTCAACGGCCACAACGCGGCCATTCTGGTGAAGCTGCTGCCGCCGTTCTACGTGGCGCTCGACATTCCCGATCGGGTGGCCCGCACGCAGCGTCTGCAGCAGCGCTCGATTCAGCTTCTCATGAAACAAAGGCAATTTGCGCCCGCTCTCGCTACCCTGCGGGAGCTCGCCGAACGCCAGCCCAAGCTCGAAGCGGCCTGCCACGAAGGACTGGGCGATTTTCGCCGCGCAGCGGAGTGCCACCTGGTTGGCGGGAATCTCAAGGAAGCGCTAACCTGCTACCGTTCGATTCCCGACCTGGAAGCAGCGCTGAAGCTGCTAGGCGAGATCGGCGATCATCCGGCCGCCGAGTCCCTGCGCTGGATATCGGAACTACAGCAACTGGCGAGCAAGCGGCCCGATAAGTTCACGAAGACGGTCATGCCCGCCGAGAAGAAGCTGCTCGAGGAGATCCTCGAGCGGTCGCTCGGAGTCAGCCGGGCGAAGCCGGCGGCGCGCAAGGCGGTAAAGAAGAAATCCCCCGCGCCGCGCAAGCGCGCTACAAGAGCCGTCGGGGGTGGGGCCAAACCCTACTTTTAGGTTGCTTAGGCCTTGGCCTTACGCCAAGGCTACTTGTTCCGCTTGCAGACCCTTGGGGCCGTTCTTCACGACAAAGGATACACGCGCTCCTTCGTCCAGGCTGCGATAGCCCGACGACTCGATCGCAGAGAAATGCACGAACACATCCTCGCCGTTCTCGCGCGCGATGAATCCAAACCCTTTCGAGGCATTAAACCACTTTACGGTTCCAGTTTCTTTCATAAATACTCTCCTTCTTGTGACAAAAACCTAACAAATCAATTGAGGGGAATCGAGAGCTGCTTTACCGTTCAAGGGTGGGCCGTACCGAGTGAGTTCAAATGATAGGAAGGGTTTACGTTCTTCTAAAAGATAACCGCCGCGGGGCATTTTGTCAATGGCCGCCGCGGCCCCCAAAAAGGGCAGTGTCTAATCCGAATAGAACAGGTATTTGCGCCATTGGTCGTCACTTCGCCCGAGCAGGCGCATCAGGTGCCGGCTGGTGTGCAGGCTGAAGGGCCGCGGCGGCCGCAACAACCGCAAGCCCGCTTCTTCGGGCGTCCGGTTGCCCTTCTTGTTGTTGCAAGGATGGCAACAGGCTACCAGGTTTTCCCAGGTGGTCTCCCCCGCCCGTGAGCGCGGCACTACGTGATCGAGCGTCATTTCGCCCGAGGGCAGCGTGCGGTGGCAATACTGGCAGGTATAGCGGTCGCGCATCAGAATATTCTTGCGGGAAAGAGCGCGGGTCTGGTGCGGAATGCGTCGGTATTCGAGCAGGCGGATCACGGAAGGAACGCTGAGCGTGCGGCGGGCGGAGTGGATGTGAGCCGGGGCCACTTCCTCGGCCGAGGCCACGCCCTTCAAGACCAGAACCAGCGCGCGGCGGGCCGCGCAGATGTTGATCGGCTCGTAACTCGCATTAAGAACCAGTACGGGCCGGTGAAGCCGATCCGGAATGGGCATCAGACGCTCCTTGTGTTCCACTAGTTGACCCCGAGACCAGCCGAGGCGAAATTGGCGGCAGAATTCGTAAGCGGCTTGGCAAGGACGCCGCGGCGATCGACACGCGCCAGCGTAAGCGCGGAAACGTGCGCGGCGCCGGCGGATTTGAGCACCGCGGCAGCGGCCCGCAGCGTGGCCCCCGTCGTGAAAACGTCATCGATTAGCAGGAAGCGCTTGCCGGCCGCTTGCCCGGGCTTCCTCAGGGCAAACGAATTCTTGAGATTGGCGCGCCGCTCGATCTCGGTCAGCCCGGCCTGGGACTGCGTATAACGCCGGCGGCGGAGGTTCGTCCACAGTGTCATCCCGTAGCGCCTGGCGACCGGTCGAGCCAGCAACTCGGCTTGATTAAAGCCCCGCTCCCATTGCTTGCGCCAATGCATCGGCATAGCGATGACCGCATCGAAATTGCGGTCGAGCGGCAGCGCCTGAAGCAGCAGGCGGCTAAGCGGCCCGGCTAGGCTTTCTATCTTGGCGTATTTGAAGAGATGAATTAACTGCTGGAGGGGGCCTTCGAAACTGCCGAAAGAGTAGGCCGAATCGAAATTCGCCAAGCCCTCCCGGCAGACCGTACAGAGGTCGTGTTCATCCAGGGGATAGTCATCCACGAAAGGAGTCCGACAGGCTTGGCAGAAGAACTCCGCCTGGAGAGGCTGTGGCAAGGAGAGGCAGGAAGAGCAAATCGGTATCCGCGAGATATTGGTCAAAGGCTGCTGGCACAGCCGGCAATCGTCGGGAAAAACAAGGTTGAAAACGCGCGTGGGGAGGCTTTTGAAGGCGACAATCCGCGAGGTTTGTGATAGTCCGCCGGTATGTGCTATGACGGTGCGAGTCGCAAGACTAGGGAAGGCACACCCCCACTAAATCGAAAGTATACAACATACCTAATAAAAGTAGGCCGTCCGGAGTTAAAGTTGCTCCCCGATCCAGCCGATTTTTAAGTATGCTGAATTGTATCGCTCCCGCATCGGGGCAGGGGCGAGCCAGTTGCTGGTTATGAGGCAACAGACATGAGTTCTTTGCATTTTTTGCTGGTTCATAGCGATCCCCGGCAGTCCGATCGGATCGCCTCGATTCTGGCGAGCGTCAATCATACGGTGTTGCAAACAACGCGCCTGGAGGAAGCGGGCGACGCGCTGTTTGTAGAAAGATTCGACGCAGTCCTTCTGGGCTCCCCTGTTTCGGGTCTGGCGGAGTTCACTGCCAGATTGCGAAAGGTTGAGCTGAACCAGCGCTCGTTTGCGCGCATCCCAATTTTCTCGTTTGTGGCACAGTCGTCGGCGGATGCCAGACCCGCCCAAAGTCCAGAATGCGATGGCTATCTCGAGGAGCCGCTCGATCTGGCCGCATTAAGCGACGCCGTAGCCCGCTTGGCGCAAGCGGTAGGACGCCCGGCGGACCCGCAAGAGGTGCCCGAGGCAAATGGGTTGCCCGTATTCGAGCCCGAGAAGTTCGAAGAGCAGGTCTGCTACGATCGCGACCTGATGATCGAGATCATCGATCTGTTTCTCGAGGAGCGGCAATACCAGGTGGAGGAAATGCGCAACTCACTGGCCGGCGGCGACTATGCGATGCTCTCAAGAATGGCCCACACCATTAAAGGTTCACTCGGAAGTCTTCACGCGACGCGCGCACGCTGCCGCGCCCAAGAGCTGGAGCTTGCCGCCAAGGCGGAAGACGGCAGGTTTTGCGGCGATTCATTCGCCGCTCTCGAACGGGATCTCGTTGACCTCGATCCCGAATTGCTGGCGATGCGTTCGTTGCCGGCTGCCCGCTAAGCCCAGCCCGCAATCCATCCAGCCGCGCGCCCTGTTACACTAAGTTTGCCCAATTCCCCGCATTTGTCTATGAGTTCCTCGCCGGTCCTGGAGATCGTTTGCGCCCACAGTCCCGATTCCGATGACGCGTTCATGTTCTATGCCCTGGCGACCAAAAAGATTCGCTCGCGTACACTGACCTTTCGCCATGTTCTTGAAGATATTGAGTCGCTGAACAGGAAGGCCACCGAGGGACGTTACGAGCTCACGGCCATCTCCTACCACGCTTATCCTTACGTGGCCGACAAATATGTGCTGATGGCCAGCGGGTCGAGCGTTGGAGACGGCTACGGTCCGGTGGTGGTCAGTTCGAGACATCTGGCGGCTGAGGAGCTGAAGGGGAAAAAGGTCGCTATTCCGGGCACCATGACGACGGCCTTTCTGACGCTGAAGCTCTTTCAGCCGGATTTCGAGGCGGTCGTAATGCCGTTCGATAAGATCCTGGACGCCGTGAAAGCCCACGAAGTAGAGGCCGGCCTGATTATCCACGAGGGCCAGCTTACCTTCGGACACGGCGGCCTCTACAGCGTGATCGATTTGGGCAAATGGTTCAAATCGCAATACGGGCTGCCGCTGCCGCTTGGGGCGAATGCGCTGCGCCGCAACCTGGCCCCGGAAGTACAAGCCGAGTGCTCGCGGCTGATGCGCGAAAGTATTCAATATTCGCTCGACCATCGCGAAGAAGCATTGAACTACGCCATGCAATTCGCGCGCGACCTCGACCATGCCCTCGCCGAGCAATTTGTCGGGATGTACGTGAATCATCACACGGTGGATGGCAAAGAGATTGTGCCGCGCGCCGCCCAGAAGCTCTTCGATCTCGGTCATGAGGCAGGCTTGATTCCTCACAAAACGAGGGTTGAAGTTGTTCGCTAGCCCAGTTACCTTCAAATCATGTATTCGCATTTAGTCCGGGTGGCAGCCTGCGCCCTGGCGCTGCCGCTCTTCGTTCCGGGTCAAACCGGGGACAGCTTTAACAGCAATCAGCGGATTCTCCGCATCCGGCAATTAGGGAAAAGGGACGCGAGCGCTCTTCCCACGTTGGCTCCGTATCTCAAAGATGGCGATCGCGACGTGCGGGTGGAAGCGGTGAAGGCGATTGTCAAGATAGACACCACCGGCAGCCTCGATCCGCTGGTGGAAGCAACGCGCGATCGCGATCCGGAAGTCCGCATTCGCGCCACCGACGGGATTGTCAACGCCTACCTGCCGGGTTACGTCACAAGGAACAGCCTGAGCGGTTACTTCACGCATGGAGTCCGGCAAGTCAAGCAGTTCTTTTCGTCGCGCAACGATCAAGTAGTCGACCCGGACCTGGTGATTCGCCCCGATGTGGCAAAGGCGCTTGCCGACGAAATCAACGACGGGTTCAGCATGGATGCCCGCACGAACGCGGCCTTGGCGGCAGGCATTTTGCGCGACCGGCCGGCGGTGCCGGCCTTGGTGCAAGCGCTGCATTCGAAAGAGAACGACATGATTTTCGAAAGCCTGATTGCGCTTCAGAAGATTCAGGATCCTTCGGCCGGACCGCACGTTGGTTTTCTGGCGCGCGATCTGGACGACCGTATCCAGCCGCTGGCTCTCGAGACTATCGGCGTCTTGCGCAGCTTACCTGCGGCGCCGGACGTTCGCTACGCCTTGACGAACGCGCGAAACATCAAGATCCGGCGCGCTGCACTGGAGTCGTTGGCGATGCTCGGCATGGCGGAAGATCGCGCCATTTTCCAGCAATATGCCAGTTATCAAGATGCGGAGCTGAGGGCTTACGCGCTCGAAGGTCTGGGACGCATACGCGAGCCTGAGGATACCCCGGCGCTGCAGGCAGCCTTCGATGAACCAAATGCCGATTGGCGCATCCATCTGGCGGCGGCCTTTGCGCTGGTCGATGAAGGCAAAGTGGACACGCAGGAATTCAGTCCGTTAGCTTACCTGGTAGAGACGCTGAATTCGAATGGCCGCGCCGATGTCGCGAGCGCTTATTTGACCGAGCTGGCTAAACGCGCCAGCGTGCGGGACGGTCTGGTCAAGCTGCTACCGGAAACGACCAAAGCGCAGAAGATCGCGCTGTGTTCGATATTCGGGTCGAGCCGGAGCGAAGGCAGTATGCCGGCGCTAAATATACTCCAGAAGGACAGCGATCCCGATGTGTCATTTGCGGCGTCGCGGGCCATCCGGATACTCCAAGCCCGCAAGCCTTCTTGATAAAGACGATTACTTGGCTTTCTTCTGCTTCTGCTGGCCGACGCGGATCTTGAACTGCTGCTGTTTGGCTTCTTGAAAGCTCTTGTGATCGTGACGGGCGACCGCATCTTTCAGATACGCGTCCACGTCGGTGTCTTTCGGTAGAACAGCCATCAGCGTGTAAGTCTCATTACACGTCGGACAAAAAGGCCGAAAGCGCTTTACATTCGGAATCGCCATGTCGAGTTTCAGGATAACATGGAGCCGAGCGCACCCGCCAATTCCGGATGTTCGAACGAAAAGCCGGCTTGCTCGGCGGCAGGCGGAATCACGCGAAGGCTATCGAGCAGGAAATCGGCTAATTCGCCCAGGGCCAGCTTCAGCGCGAAGCCCGGAACGGTGAAAAAGGCCGGACGAGATAGTACCTTTGCCAGCGTGCGGGTAAACACGGTATTGGTAACCGGGTTGGGGCTGCTGCCGTTCACGGCGCCACTCACGGTGTCGTTTTGCGCCGCGAAGAGGAAGAGCCGGATCAGATCTTCGATATGAATCCAGGGCATCCACTGCCGGCCGCTGCCGAATTTGCCGCCCAGACCCAAGCGGAAGGGCTTCAGCATTTCGGCTAGCGCGCCACCCTCGCGGCCGAGCACGGGAGCGATGCGGACCGTAACCACACGCAAGCCCAGTTCGCAGGCGTACAGCGCTTCGCGCTCCCAGTCCCGGCAAAGTTCCGCTAAGAAGCCGTTGCCCGGGCTGCTACGTTCGGTCAGAATCTCGTCGCCGCGATTGCCATAGTAACCGACGGCCGAAGCCGAAACCAATACGCGCGGCTTATACTTCAGCTCGGCAATGGCGGAAACCAGTTGACGCGTGTTATCGACGCGGCTCGAGCGAATGCGTTTTTTGGCCTGGTCCGTCCAGCGCTGCATGATCGGTTCGCCCATGAGATGCACGATCACGTCGTGGCGGGGAACGCTGTTCATGGGAGGTTTCTCGGGCGGGTTCCAACAATGATAGGCGGCGCGCGGATCGAGCTGCCGGCTGCGTTTGCGAGCCAAATAGTTGACCGAATCTCCGCGCTCGAGCAGGTGACTGACCAGTTTCTTGCCGAGGAAGCCGGTGGCTCCGGTAATCAAGTAATTCATTAGCGGGACAGCTTTGGCCCTAATAACAAAATACTTCGGACTGCACACCGGGCTCGGCGACTACCAGGCGGGTGAAGAGGGTGCGACCGTTGAGCGCCTTCAGGCCGGCATTGCGGACCAGTTCGGGATGATTGTTGTGTTCGCTGATATGGCCGAGCACCAAGGTCGAGACGCGGGTATCGAGATCGTTGCGGATGAAGCCGGCGGCGACTTCGTTCGAAAGATGGCCACGGCGGCTCATGACGCGCTGCTTGACGGACCAGGGATAAGGGCCGACACGCAGCATTTCGAGATCGTGATTTGATTCGAGCACCAGCAAATCGGTATGGCGAAGATGGATGCGGAGCGAATCGGGGATATAGCCGAGATCAGTGGCCAGAGCGATCTTGATTCCATGAGCGCTCAAGGTGTAGCCGACCGGATCGGCGGCGTCGTGCGGGATGGTGAAACTGGCAATGTCGAAATCGCCGATCGAGAAGCTGCGGCCCGCTTGAAAGGTTTCGAGGACGGGTTCGGTTTCACCCCAATCGATAAAGCGCGCCGTACCGTGGGTGAGATAGACCGGAATCGGGCGAGCGGCGGCTTTGGACAAGGCGGCGAGACCGCAGGTGTGGTCCGTATGCTCGTGGGTAATCAGAATGGCATCGAGTGCGGTGATGTCTTCGCCGATAGCGGCCAGGCGCTTGGTCGCCTCGCGGCGGCTCAGGCCAGCATCGACGAGGACACGCGTCCGCCCGGAAGAAACGAAGGCCGAGTTCCCGGCGCTGCTGCTAGCGAGGATGCAAATCTTGACGATAAGGACTATGCTCCTCTTCGGTTAGTTATAGCAGAAACGGGAACAAAGTTGTGGGGAATTGTTTGAAGGCGGAAACTCTACAATAGAGGTTCCGGTATGAAAGCGCGCGTATACGTTTCCATGAAGCCCACGGTACTCGATCCGCAAGGCCAGACAATCTGCTCAGCGTTAAACGGCATGGGGCACGGCGAGATCGCGGCGGTGCGCCAGGGCAAGTATTTCGAAATTGGCATGGCGGACGGGACAAGCCGGGAAAGCGCGGCGAAGGTACTGGACGAGATTGCCCGGGATGTACTCTCCAATCCGGTGATAGAGGATTACCGCGTCGAGATCTTAGATTAGTTTTACCCTCATTACTATATGTGCGGAATTGTTGGTTACATCGGGGCGCGCGAGGCGGTTCCGGTGATTGTCGACGGGCTGCGGCGGCTGGAATACCGGGGCTATGACTCAGCGGGCGTAGCGGTGTTTTCCGAAGACCGGAAGCTGGATGTGCGGCGCGCTTCGGGCAAGCTGCGAAATCTCGAAGAGGTCATCCGGAACAAGCCGCTGGCGGGTTCTTACGGTATCGGGCATACGCGCTGGGCCACACACGGCCGGCCAACGGAAGAAAACGCACATCCGCACCGCGACTGCAAAGGCGAGATCGTGGTGGTGCACAACGGGATTGTCGAGAATTACCTGGCGCTGCGGAAACAGCTTAGCGCCGAAGGACACACGTTCGTCACCGAGACCGACACGGAAGTGATTGCGCACCTGATCGAGAAACATCTGAACGGGAACCTGGAGGATGCGGTGCGAGCGGCACTCAAGGAAATTACCGGCGTCTTCGCGATCGGCGCAATTTCGAGCCGCGACCCACGCAAAATTGTGGCGGCGCGCTCGGGTCCGCCGGTGGTGGTGGGACTGGGGCAGGAAGAATTTTTCGTAGCCTCCGACGTGCCGGCGCTGCTGAGCCACACGCGCGACATGATTTTCCTGAACGATGGCGATGTGGCGATTCTCACGGCGGACGGCGTCCGTTTGACAGACATTGCGGGGAAAAGCGTGCGGCGGCAGGTGTCGCACATTCTGTGGGACCCGATCATGGCGGAAAAGGGCGGCTACAAACATTTCATGCTCAAAGAGATCTTTGAGCAGCCGCGGGCGATTAAAGACACAATGCTCGGCCGGGTGGGTCAGGAAAGCGGCCGGGTTTTCCTGGATGAAGTGGACATTTCGGAAGCGGACTTCAAGAATTTCAAGCAAGTGAAGATCGTGGCATGCGGCACGAGCTGGCATGCGGCGCTGGCGGGTAAGTTTATTATCGAGCGGCTATCGCGGCTGCCGGTAGAAGTGGATTATGGGAGCGAGTTCCGCTATCGCGATCCGATTATTCTGCCTGACACGTTGACGATCGTGATCTCGCAGTCGGGCGAGACGGCGGATACGCTCGCGGCGCAACGCGAGGCGAAACAAAAAGGCTCGAAGACGCTCGCTATCTGCAACGTGGTGGGATCAATGATCACGCGCGAAGCGGCCGGCACGCTGATTACCCATGCGGGACCGGAGATCGGCGTGGCGTCCACCAAGGCGTTCACTTCGCAGATCACGGCGCTGCTGATTCTCGGCATGTACCTCGGACAAGTGCGCGGCACGATGAACAACGCCGCCGCGTGCACGCTGGTGCAGGAGATGATGCAGATACCGGGCAAGCTCGAGCACGTGCTGGCGCAGACGGAAATCTACGACGAGCTGGTCAAGCATTTTTCGCGCGCGCAGGACTTTCTGTATCTCGGGCGAGGCATTCATTTCCCGATCGCCCTTGAAGGCGCGCTGAAGCTCAAAGAGATTTCCTATATTCACGCCGAAGGTTATCCGGCGGGCGAGATGAAGCACGGACCGAACGCGCTGATCGACGAGAACCTGCCGGTGGTGGTGCTCGCGACGCGCGATCCGGAATCGGAAGAGAGCCAGGTGCATTACGAGAAGACACTCTCGAATATTCAGGAAGTGAAAGCGCGGAGCGGCAAAGTGATTGCGATCACTTGCGAAGGCGATGAAGAAGTGATCAAGATGGCCGATTTCGCGATCACGATTCCGGTGACGCGTGAACTCTTGCTGCCGCTACTCGAGATGATTCCGCTGCAATTGCTCGCCTATCACATTGCCGTGAAGCGCGGCTGCGACGTGGATCAGCCACGGAACCTGGCGAAAAGCGTTACGGTCGAGTAGCGAACGGGTCGAGGCCGATGGTTCCTCTCAGCTCCGTTAAATAAGCGGGGCTGCTTACTCGCTCGAGTTCAGCCTGCACAGCCGCTATGGCGTTGTTGTCGCGATGGCGCGTCCAGAGCGCGATGTCGTGGCATTGTTTCGTTCGCAAACGCTCTTGATACCAGTCGCTTGCGAGCAGCGACTCGCGCGTGAACAACGCCCGAAAGCGCGGGTCTTTTTCGCGCATCCCTTCATACGCGCCATACGCCATGATGTGCAGCAGAGCGCGGATCGGCGGGCAGGCCGCCTCGACGCTCCCATCTTCGAAGTAATTGAGGGCAACGATGCGCTGGGCTTCTACAATGGCCTCCATGCCGGTGACAAACACCGCAAGATCCTGTTTTTCGGGGCGTAAAAGCTCTTCGGGAAATACAGCGCCCGGCATTTCAAAAATCCGGCCCAGGAAATGATCGACGAACGAAGCGGTGATGCGGTATCCCAAGCGGCTCGCTAAAATTTGCCGGCCGGCGAATTCAAAATCTTCCACTCTTTCGAGATAGCCGTGCGCGATCAGGAATTGCGCTTCCCGTTCGAAGACCCGCATGCGGCACCAAAGCTCCGGCACCAGCATGCTGTTGTCGTGATCCATGCGATAGCGCGGACCAATGTGGCCGGCGGCGGTGGTAAAGCCGTCGTAACCGGTGACAATGGCCGACACCAGCGCGTTATTGACGTCGATGACCGGCGGCAGTGCGTTGAAAGGACCTTTGGTCAGCGCTCCTTCGCTGCCGAAGCCGGTGGTCGAAGGTGATTTGCCAGTCAGGCTGCAGATGAAATCCATGAACAGCTCGGGCAGATCCTGATAATGAATCGGATTGTAGACGGCGAGCGGCGGTGCGCCGGTTTTCGGATCGGGCGGGTTGTTGCGGCGGCCCGAGAGCACGGCGTTCACCGGAAAATGCGCTTTATGCGTAGCGGGAATCTCGCGCGCCAGGCGGGTTCCGATCTCGGCGATGTAGGAATCGCGCGGATGAACCAGATCGGGCCGCTTTTGCAGATAGCGCGGATTCTTCGAGGGACTGCCATCGACCAGCCGCGGATGCGCGGAAGAGACCACGAACCGCGGATGCGGATCGGTGGCAAAGCTCGAGAGCAGGCGCTTCATCGGCTCGGTGTATTTGTCGAATTCGACTACCTCGTCGAGGATGGCTTCGACGTCAGCCTGATCGAGCGGTTGAAAGTTCGATAGAAAGACGCCATCGGCCGCGATATCCGCTTCGGCATCTTTATCGAATCCGCGATAGATGGCGTCGTCGGGCCGCTGGAACAGCAGCGTCTCGCAATTGGCTACCAGCTTGACGCTCGGGTTGCGGTACTCGGGATCGAGATTGTCGAGACTTTCTTTCGGCAGAACGACCGAGGCGGTAATGTCGTCTTCGACCTGCACTTTGTCGGCGGGATTGAAATCGGGCCGCAGCTTGTAAATGCGCCAGGAGCCGTCGGGATCGTAGCCGACGCGGAGATAATTGGCGAGCAGTTTCTGGCTTTCGAATTTTAATTCATTACCGAGAGCGCCGTTGATGCGGTCGACGCTGAAATGCTCACGCCAGTTGTCACCCCACTCCTGCTGGTAATAACGCTTGACGGTGATGAGAAGCTGGCGTACCTCGGGCGTCACGGTAGCGACCCAGGCGTTGTGTTCGGCGGTGTAATCGGAAGAGGGCGTGAGCAGCTTGATTACGGAGCCGAGTGAGCGTTCGTGACTCAGGATGGGGCGGCGGCCACGGGCCAAATTGGCGCGATCTGGCGAAATCGGCTTTCGGTAGATGTTCGAGAAATCGCGGCGAAGAATTTCCGCCACCTGCTCGATGTCTTTGGGGTAATCGCCAACAAAGATAGGGCCCTTTAGAATGATGCTCGCAATCGATTTCGAAATTTCCGATTTGCCACCGCCCGAGACGGTGCACGGTTTGTGGCAAAGGATGCCATCGGCGCGCGAGGCGACCAAGCGCCAGGCGGTTCCTTCGATTTGCTTTTGCAAACGGATCTTGGTGCCCCAGGGCAGCATGTACGTCTCGCCGGCACGAAGAATGAGTTTGTGGCGCTCACCGTTCGATCGTTCCCACTCGACGGAACCTTGGCGAACACTGAATTCGGCGTTTTCGGGAACATAAAAGATGTCGGGATAGCGGCGGTCGATGGCGTAGCCTTCGGGTTTGATCTCGACCCGGCCGCCCAGCCAATGCATGGCTTCCGAGAACGAAACTTTTTTGGTGAGGACGGTGCGGCCGGCGTAAAACTGTTTGCCGAGGACATAGGCGGGAAACGCGATGGCTCCGCCGGCGTGTTCTTCTTCGCACAAACCGAAGAGATTGGCGGCAAAACTGATTTGTGTTTTGACTTCCTTCTTGCAATAGCCGTAATAATTGTCTGCAATAACGGTCACCATCACACCCTGCCGGTCACGGCAGGTCAGTTTGAAGGCGCCTCCATCGTTATAGGCCTCCGACGCATCACGCCAGCACATGCGATCGCGGCGTTGACGTTCAGTAGCGTCGTCATAATGCGGCAGGCCGAGATCTTTTTTCTTCAGGCCAGTGAGATGCGGCGCGAGGATAACGCAGCCGGTATGTCCGGTCCAATGGAGAGCATCGAGCGCGGCGTCATTTTCCGGCAGATCGGGATCACCGCCGTTGCCGAAGATGCTTTCGACGAAATCGAGATTGCTCACGAGGCTGGCCGGCACAAAGAAGCGGGTCTCCATGGTTTTGGCCGGGTCGCGTCCGGTGGAGGGGCAGACCAGCGGGCGCAATAGCAAGGTGGCGAAGACGCGCACTTGGTCGGTTTGGTTGGCGGTGAAGGGCAGCGCCATGACTTCAGGCGGCGGCTGAAGCGCGGCGGACAAGAGTCCGGCGAAGGCGATTTTTGGGACAGCGATTTTGTCGGCGGGAATCGGCAAGCCGCCTTCGACGATGTGAAAGATTCCCTGAGTGGTGCGGCGATCGCTGCGCGGATTGTGCAGCACGCCCTGGCGCACGCGATAGGAGTGCAGGTAAGGCGATTCGATGTTGTCTTCACCGGCGGGCAGCGACATGACGCGGGCCAAGCCGGGCCGGTCGAGCACAAAGCTGTGGGAGGGCAAGCGCGGCACTCCGGTGCTCGTGACGCCGCTGAGATAACGATCGAGAAAGGCCTGGATGCGAGCGTCGGCGGGGCACAAACGCCCGCCAAGCAATTGATCCTTCTGATAGTAATTGCGGAGGAGCGGGCCGGCAATTTCGAGAAAGTAAGGATCGGCGGTGCTCGCGCTGGTGGGTTGGCCGAGCGCTGCCAGCTTCAGATTGATGTAGCGGACGAGCTCAAGACCGGTTGAGTCGGTTACCATCGGCCGCTCATGTCGCTCGACGTACCTCCGGCCGCCGGCACGTAGCACTTCTGCACGTAATCCATGACCATGCGGTCGGCATTGAAGCGCCAGCCGAGCGTGCGGATGGTTCGTTTCATGCGCTTGATCCAGCCGCGCGGCAGACCATCGCGGTCGCGCTGGTAGTACAAGGGAATCACCTCTTCGCGCAGCACGCGGTACAGATCGTCACCATCTCGCTTGTCGTGTACATCCGTGTTCGAGTTCGTACGGCCCCTGCCAATGCCAAAGCCATTCAGGCCGTCGTAGGCTTCCGCCCACCAGCCGTCTAAAACCGAGAGGTTGAGGCCGCCGTTCAGGACTACTTTTTGTCCGCTGGTGCCGGAGGCTTCGAAAGGACGGCGCGGATTGTTCAACCAAACATCCACGCCTTGTACGAAGCGACGCCCCACATTGATGTCGTAGTCTTCCACGAAGACGAACTTGTCGGCGAATTGCGCGTTGTGCATCAACTCGGCAATCTGCTGGAGCACGCGTTTGCCGGGCTCGTCGCGCGGATGCGCTTTGCCGGCGAACACAAACTGCACCGGGCGTTTGGGATCGTTCACCATGGAGGCGAGCTTTTCGATGTCGGCCAGAAGCAAGTTGGCGCGCTTATAGGTGGCAAAGCGGCGGGCGAAACCGACGGTGAGGGCATCGGGCGACAATACGAAGCCAAGTCTCTGCCGCATTTCCATCGGCTCGTCGCGCCCTTTCGACTGTTCGACGGCGCGATGGCGAACAAAGTCCAAGAGCTGCGACTTGAGGCTGAGATGGGTTTCCCACAACTCACCGTCATCGATTTCTTCAATGCCTTCCCAAGTTTGAGCCTGACCACTGCGCTGATGCCAACCGGTACCCAAATGCCGGTCGTAGAGACGGAACATTTGCGGGGCCAGCCAGGAGGGCACGTGCACGCCATTGGTGATGTGGCCTATGGGAACCGCATCTTCCGATTTGCCGGGGAAGAGACTGGTCCACATGGCGCGGGACACTTCGCCATGCAGCGCCGAGACGGCATTAGCGCGCCGCGAGAGCTTCAAGCCGAGAACGGTCATGCAGAAATCCTCGCGATCATTGCCGGTGTGTTCGCGCCCAATCTCCATCAGCTTGCCGTGCGAGAGGCCGAGCTGCTCGCGCAAAGGTCCGAGATGCTCCTCCATCAGATCGGAACTGAAGCGATCGTGACCGGCGGGCACGGGCGTGTGGGTGGTGAAGACCACTTCGCGCGAAACGCGCGGCACGGCTTGCTCAAAACTCATGCCTTCTTCTTCCATACGGTTGCGTATGGCTTCGAGCACGGCGAATCCGCTGTGACCTTCATTCAGATGGAGCACGCTGGGAGTGACGCCCATGGCCTTCAAGGCTCGCACGCCGCCGACACCCAGCAGCAATTCCTGGCGGATGCGGATGCGGCCATCGCCGCCATACAGACGGGAGGTCAGCTCGCGATCTTCGGGCGCGTTGCCTTCGACATTCGAATCGAGCAGCAAGAGATCGCAGCGGCCCACTTTGACACGCCAAACTTTGGCGCGAATGGCGCGGCCGCGGGTATCGATCTGCACGGCGACGGGCTGGCCGCTTTTTCCGATGGCCGGCTCCATGGCAAGCAAATTCACGTCGGTTTGCAGGTACTGTTCCTGCTGCCAGCCGGACTTGTCGAGGCGTTGGCGAAAGTAGCCTTGACCGTAAAACAGGCCGATGCCGATGAGAGGGATGTCGAGATCGGAGGCGCTTTTGATGTGATCGCCGGCAAGCACGCCCAAGCCGCCGGAATAGACGGGCAGCGACTCGTGGAGGCCGAACTCGGCCGAGAAATAGGCGACGGGCCGCGGCCGCAAGATACCGGCATTGATGGCGCCCCAGGTGTGATTGGCCTGCAGGTATTCCTGCTGACGGCGATACGCGTAATTAATGCGGCTATGGAGCAGTAATTCACTGGCGCGGCGCTCGATGCCGGAAAGCGGCATCTCGTGGAGCAGCGCCACGGGATTTTGATTGAGCGCGGCAAAGCGCACCGGATCGAGATCGTGAAACAAGCTGGTGGCGTCGTGATCCCAACTCCACCAGAGATTGCGGGCGAGCGACCAGAGACGTTCTTGCGCGGGGGCGATGAATCGATCGAGCGTGCGCGCCTGGCTTACCACGGGCGCCACCTGCGCGGCGGCTTCCGACAACATGCGAATTTCTTCTTCGCGGAAGACGCGCGGCTCAATGGTCTGGACCACAAGTACGCCCTGCAAGACGCCGCGATCGATCAATGGAACGCCGAGAAACGATTGGTAGGCATCTTCGCCCGCTTCACTGAAGTATTTGAAACGAGGATGCTGCTTAACCTGTTCGACCGCGACCGGACGGACCTGTTCCGCGACCAGGCCGGCGAGACCTTCCTGCAGCGCGAGGCGCAGCGTGCCGACCGCTTGCTTGCGCAGCCCGAGAGTGGCGGCCAGCACCAGGTTGGCGCGATCGGGTTCCAGCAAATAGGCCGAGCAGACGTCGGTGCGAAAACGCCGCGCGATCAGGGCGACGAGATTCGCCAGCGTTTCGGCAGGCTTGCCGCCTTCTTCGGCCAGTTTGCCTATTTCTTCCAGGGTCAGGACATGGGTAGATTCCAGTGTTTGCGCGATCTGGCTGCTCATTTCAACTTTTTCTCTTCGTGCTCGCCGGTTCAGTCAGTTTGGCACGGACGCGTGGTATTCGAACGACGGGGTTGTGCTTGCAATGACGCGACGGGGCGATGACGGTCTATGCACACAGTCTAACTCTGCTCGTCCGAGCGGTGCGGCGATTTCCGAGCACGATTTAGAGGATGCTGATGTCGCTGACGGCTTCGAGCTTCCGGGCTGTCTTGTCGATAAAGGCGTGGGCGGCGACGGATTGTCCGACTCCGGGCGGATGAGTGTTCAAATTGGCGATCATTTGCTGGTCGACGCGGGCTTCGGCGAGCAGGACATCGAATTCGTAGCAGCGTTTCTTCATCGCGTGCTTGTCCTGGTGGCGCTGCTCCTCGGCCTCTTTGCGTTTCTGCGATTCGAAGCCAATTTGCTCTTTGCGCTTTTCGGCTCTTAGCCTTAGCAGGTCGTTGAAGCATTTCTGAAAGGCGCGGTCGTGGGTGGTCTGGTAGCGCAGGTAGAGGGTGAACTGTTTGGTGTCGCGAATTTCGGCGGTTTCTGGATCGAAGCATTTTTCCTGTAGCGTGACGGCGCGCTGGCGGAGCCAGGCGTGCTCGGCCATGCGGTCGACGAAGGTTTTCTCGAGCGAGGTGGCGGGTAGGAGTTCCTGGCGGAGCTCTTCGAGACGCTCGTCATAGACAGACTGTGACTCGCCGGGGAGCACGCGAAACTCGCCGGCCAAGCCGTGGATGGTGTGGTTCCGGCTGGACGCCGCTTTTCCTTCGATGGTTTTGGCTCCGGTGGAGCGTTGCGAATTCGCGTGGTTAGCGGAAATTTGCGCTTGCGTTGGCATGGGTATGGATTGCCCTCCTGTGCGCGAGTTTGCATCCGGGGCGTGCGGGTTGATGGATTAGAGGCGAGGTAAGGCGGTGAATTTGGGGGAGATAAAAAATTTTGACGAATGGCGACCGGGCGTTACTTACTGGCCCAGTAGGCGCGGTGGCCGATGTAATCCGGGTCGGGCAGATTGGCGAGGATCACCCGGCGAAGCTTGAGGATATCGACTTCGCCAAGCTCGCGGTACAAAATCTTTCCGTCGGGTGAGAGCAAGACGGTGAAGGGGACGGGCGAATCCCATTTGGGATCGAAGGCCGCTTGCATAGCGTAGGTATCGTCAGAACCGAATAGCAAGTTACGCCCGGTGGCATGCTGCTGGTTGAGTCTTTTCAGAACACCGGCTTTTTCGTCGGGCATGTTGGTGGAGACGGTGACCATATCGAAATCTCGCAGGCGATACATGCGGTAGGTGGTTTCGAGATCGGGAAACTCATGCACGCAGGGGCCGCACCAGGTAGCCCAGAAGTTGACCAAGACCACTTTACCGGTGCCGTTGGCTCGCAGCTTCTTGAGATCGGCGGCGGAAACGAGATCGACGGTGACCGGCTCCGCCTCAATCTTCTTAAGCTCAGCCATGCGGCTGCCCTCTTTCGAGATCCACTTCGTCGAGCAGCCAAAAACGCCGGTGTGATCGACCGGCACAGGCTTGCCGGCGAGAAGCGCGTCAATAGCGTTGCGCGCATCTTGCGTTTTCACGAGCGATTCGCGCTGGCTGTTGTCGACGCGCCCTTCGTAGCGCAGCTTGCGTTCGCGATCGAAGATGAAGACGTGCGGCGTGGCCTTCGGGCCATAAGCGCGAGCGACCGTTTGGGTATCGCCATCGTATAAATAAGGAAAATCGAAATGGCGATAAGCGGCGCGGATTTTCATTTCGGGAAGGCTGTCGCTGACATCGGTGTAGCCGAGCTCGTCGAGGCGAATGGCGTTGGGATTATTGGGATCGATGGCTACCAGCGTCACGCCTTTGCCGCGGTAATCGTCGGCCAGCTTCTTAATCCGAGACTCGTAGAGCTGGGCGGTCGGGCAATGGTTGCAGGTGAAAACGATGACCAGCACTTTCGCGGACGCGTAATCGGCGAGGCGGTGCGTTTTGCCATCGACGCCGGGAAGCGCAAAGTCCGGCGCGGGGGAACCGAGGGCGAGGGTAGGATGCGGCTCATCGGCGAAAACCAGATGAGGGGAAACCAGGGCGGCGGAAACAAACAAAAAAGCAGCAAATCGCCACATATCAGGACCATATTATCGAAAAGGGACTGAGCGGCCACTGCCTCGTGAGAACCGCGTCATAACGTCGTATGCTATCCCATTAGAAGGTTACGCGTGGCGCGAGACGTTTTTATCAGCTATCGAAGCGAAGACAAAGAGTCCGCGGAGCGCCTTTGCGCGGCGCTCGAGCGCCAGAACATATCCAGTTGGATTGCGCCGCGCGACATTCCGGCGGGCAACGAGTGGGCGACGGCGATCGTCGAGGGGTTGCAGCGCTCGCATTGCTTCGTGCTACTGCTATCGTCAAACTCGCAGAACGCGCGGCAGATTTCGCGCGAAGCCGAGCTGGCCGATCACCAGGGGCTGCCGATTATCACCTTCCGTATAGAAGACGTGCAGCCTCCGCCCGGGCTGCTTTATTTTCTCGGAAATGTGCAATGGCTGGATGCCTTCGCCGGGCAATTCGATGCCGCGGTGGCGCGCCTGGCCGACGTGATTCGGCAGAACACAAGCTATCCGGCGGAGAAAACGACCGTTCGCAAAGCGCCTTCGCTCGCGAACCCGCCCGTTGTTCCACCGCCTACGCAGCCCACGAACGCCGCTCCGTCCGCGACGGCCGGCCCGACACCCATGCTTCTCTCCACAACGACAGTGGCCATTGCCGTGGCGGCGGTCGTCTTTCTGGCCGTCTTGGGATGGCTGCTACTGCGCCATCCGCGAGACCACAGCCGGCACGGTGGCTCGCCCGAAACAGAAGTCGTAGCCGCGGCCCAGCGCTTCATCCAATCCAGAGACTCCGGGGATCTGGCAGCCGCCTGGCAGCAATTCACCCCGGAGAGCCAAGCGCGGATCAGCGAGCAGCGATGGTCGGCAAACGTGCGAGAAGCGATAAAGAAGAACGGCGAAATCCGCACGCACAATTTGAAGGGTTGCACGCCAAACGCGGACAGTACGGTATACACCTGTTACTTTACGCTTGTATACCAGAGCAATCTTTCCGCGCAAAACAAGATCATCCTGGCCAAGAGAGGCGATGGCTCATGGGGGATTGCGGGTACCGAGAGAAGCGCGCCCCGATAACGCCTGGCCTCCAGTTGGGTTGATAATGATATGGTGTGGCTCGGGTCTGGGAGGGACGCGAAGCTAGACCGGCTATCCTATTACATCTAGGAAGAAATAGGTTGGTACCCGAAGGTGCGCTCAACACCTTTGGCCGGGCATTTTGGCGGTACACTGAAGCTTCGTTAAAACAAGCGGAATGAGTGTAGCAAATCCCATCGTCGGAACGTCAAGGAACACTTCGTATACGGTCAGTCTGGCGCCGTATTTGGTGGAGACTCTGTGCGAGCTGACGCGCGCGGTGAGAGACAGGACACACGCGCAAACGGAACTGAGCGGACTGCTTTTCGGGAGATCGGAAGACGGCCTGACGGTGGTGGACGCGCTGAAGACCTTTGAGGACAGCGGCCCGCGAAGCGACCTGGCGAAACGCGAGCGCCTGGCGAAAGCTTTCGAGGCGACACTTGCGCAAGCCTACGACGATCCGGAACTGGCGCCCTTTAAGCTTGTGGGCTGGTTTTCGCTGCGCAGCAGCAGCGGGCTGCTGACCAGCGATGTCGATTTTCATAACCGGCATTTCAAGAGCCCCGAAGATCTGGCGCTGGTGGTCTGGCGGGAAGCGGACACGCAGGTGATCGCGGAACTCTACTCGAAAGCGGATAACGGGACGCTTTCGAGCGAGGATTACCGATGGAGTTCGGTACGGCTGTCGTCGGAGATGCGGCATGTCAGCGAGCCGATCGATCTGGCGATGCGCGTCAAAGTAAACGAAGACTCGTATCTGCGGGCCTATCAATCGGCCGACAAGCCCGAACGGCGCGACGAATGGAAGAAGATTGCGTGGTCCGCCCAGCGAAGCATGCGATCGCTTCTCACAAGACGGCCGAAGGCTCCGGAATACAGCGCTCCGCGCGCCAGCAACGGCGCCGGCGCCCGTCCTCATGCCGTACGGGAATCCCGGACTTGGGAGTCGGGTACGCTGTTCCGGCATACGGAGGAAGCGCCTGAACCGGTAAGCAGTTTGCGCGAAGCCAGCAGAGTTTCCGAGCCGTTCCGGGCTACGCGTCCGCGTCCGGTCGAGGTATCGGGGCTGCCCATGGTGATTAACACTAAGCAGCAGCCGCAGCGAGTTCCCTGGATCTCCACAGCGTTGGTGTTCTTTCTGTTTTCGGGCGTTACTTTTGCGATCTTAGCCGTCGTGGGCATGGAATCCGGCAGCGGAAAGCTTGCCCAGATCATGCGGGTCATTTTTCCGGGCACCGATTTGGGAATGCACGTCGAGAGCCAGGGCGATCGGCTGTTATTGAGTTGGAACCGCCGCAACCCGGCGGTTGCGTCGGCGAGCGATGGAACCCTGCAAATCTTCGACGGGTCACAGCATCGCGAGGTTCGCTTGGATGGCGGCCAGATCGCGGATGGCTCCGTGCTGTATAAACCGCTCTCGGGCGATGTGACCTTCCGCCTGGAAGTACACGGCGCGGAGAACAGTTCCGCCTCGGGTAGCATGCGGGTATTGGACGCTACCAATTCAGCGGTAAACGCGCATGAGGGTCCGGTGATGGATGTGAGTAATCCGGAAAAACCGCCGGCCGCGGCGCCACCGGTGGTTGCGGCGGCTCCGATAGAGGCGCCGAAACTGAATCTCCCGGTAGCCGTCGCCAAGAACAGCAGCCGCGGCAGCAGAGTTCTTTATCATAACGGTGAAAGCAGACCGATTTCAGCGCCTCGCGCGACGGAATCGAAGCCGCGGCAAACTTCCAATTATTCGGCGCTCGAACCGGCGGCGGCCGCCGATCTGACGCAACTAGAAAACAGTGCGCCGCCACGGAATACGGTTCCGCCGGCCAATACCACAGCGCCCCAAAGCGTCCCGGCCGTGCCCGAGAATGCATCGGCGACCGCTCAGCCACCTCGATCGAGACCGGAACGCGCCGAGACACAAAAGCCGTCCACCCCGAGCAGCACGCAGCCGCTGGGCACCGGCTCGACGATCAATCCTTGGGATGGCAGCGGTTTTCAGGAAGCGCCCGCGGCGGCCCCGGCCAGCGAAACGAAAGTTGCGTTTGTCCCACCCAGACCTTTATTGCAGGTGATGCCGAATACCAGATCGCTTTCGCCCGGCTTGATCAATCAGGTGACGCGAGTCGAGGTGGAAGTGAGGATCGATGAAGCGGGCCACGTGGCGTCAGCGCGGGTATTGAATGACGGCGGCACGGGCAAGCCGGCGCTTACGAACGCCGCCGTATCGGCCGCCAAGCAGTGGACCTTTCAACCGGCTACGTTGAAAGGCGAGAAGGTTGAAAGCCAACACACGATCGTGTTCGAGTTCCGCCCTGAGACCCAACCGTAGACAATCCCCCCGCCATGCATGAGAGCGACCTCGTTGGTATAGCCGGTCTCGGCTTTCTGGGACGCGGCATTGCCGCTTGTCTCGTCGCCCATGGCTTTAAGATCGTCGCGTATACGGTGGGCGCCGATACCCACGAGCGAGCGGCTGTCTATATTGATGCGGCATTAGAGGAGATGGCCGCCCATGGAATCGTCTCCCCCGCGGTTGTCAAAGAATGGCCGGGGCTTTACACAGCGGCGCAATCGCTCGCGGACCTAGCGCCTTGCACTTTCGTCATTGAGAGCGTGCTCGAGGACTTCGCGATCAAGCAGCAGGTGTATGAAGAAATCGAAGCGGCGGTGGGCGCCGATATTCCCATAGCGAGCAATACTTCCGCCCTACCCATCACGCTGCTGCAACAGAATCGAAAAGTGCCGCAGCGCTTTCTGGGCATGCATTGGTCGGAACCCGCTTACGCGACGCGTTTTCTGGAGCTGATTCGCGGAGCGTACACCGGCGCCGCCGCCTTTGAGCAAGCCGCGGCTCTGGCACGCCGGTTGGATAAAGAGCCTAGCTTCGTCGAGCGCGATGTTCCGGGCTTCATCGTCAATCGTATCGCCTATGCGATGTACCGCGAAGCCGTCCATATGGTGGAAACGGGCGTGGCGGATGTAGAGACCATCGACCGCGCGTTCCGGAACTGCTTCGGCCTGTGGGCGCCGATTTGCGGTCCGTTTCGCTGGATTGATATTACCGGCGGCGCGGCGCTTTACGCCACAGCCATGCAGGGCGTGCTGCCGGACTTGCGCAACAGCGGCGAACTGTCGCCGCTGCTACGCGAGATGAAGGACAAGGGATATCAGGGAATCAAGGACGGCAGAGGCTTCTACGAATACCGTCCCGAAGACGCCGAATATTGGGAGCGCCTGCGCCACGAGCAGGCGTGGGCGCTGTTCACAAACCAAAACAAATCGAGAAGCTAGCGAGGTACGCCTGGCGTTTTAACAGCGCTCGGGACTGCATTGGACGTCTTCGGCGGCGGCGTGCCGCTGGTGGGAAGAGGCGCGCCATTCGCCGAGGTCTTATCGTAGAGCGAAATGATGTCCTGCGTAATGTCGATGCTGCTGGAGGCATAGAGCAACGGCGTATTGGGATTGCTATCGTCCAGAATCATTGTGTAGCCATTGTCCTTGGCATATTTTTCGATTACGGCCATCATCCGCTGGCCCAGCCCCTGCAGGACCTTTTGCTGTTCGGCCTTGAGATCCTCTTCCGCATCCTGGGTATCGCGCTCCAGCCGTTTCTTCTTTTCGTCGATATCGCGCGCGAGCTGGTTGCGCTTGTCCTCGGCCATGACCGTGGCGCTCTTGTTGTATTGATCCTGAAGTTGAGCGATTTCGCTTTGTCGCGTGTCGAATTCTTTCTTCTTGGGCACAAACTTCGCGTCTAGCTCCTGCGAGGCTTTCTGACCATCCTTGGTGCCTACGATCGCACCTTGAATGCTGATGACACCCACTTTGGTTGATTGCTGGGCGTAAGCTCCGCCAGCAAGACACAATGCAGCCGCGGTTGCGATCAAACTGCTTCTATAAAACATCTGCTTAACTCAATTCCTTTCGAAGTTCCTCATTATCGCCACACAGCGGGCGTTCTGCCCAAGCGGCTAACCGGATTAAAATGTTCGTCCGATGGAGAAGCGAAAAAGACTCCGCCGCTCGTCGAGCGATTGCGGCTGCCCAAATGCCGACTGCACGAAACTTTGGTAGGTCGCGTTGTTCGGAAAAAAGGAGCGATCCGCTACAATCGGGGCCTGCAAATTTGTATTGACAACACTCAAATTATACGCCCAGTATAAGCGGAATGGAGCGTTGACCACTGGCATAAGTACTTGCAGCTCCAGACCGGCGGAAACACGTGGTTTTTGGGTGCCCGGCGCAATATAGGCCTGGCGGCCAAAATCGGCCTGCGGAAACAGGGCGTTCAACTGCGTCACGCGGGCCGGGTTCAAGCCAAGCTGGCTCGGTAGCGAAAGGCGATCGATGCCCGCGTCAATGAAGGGCGCCAGCGTGACGGGGCCAAAGATCGGAATACGGTACTCGTAATTGAAGACGGTGGCGGTATCGCCGCCCGGCAAGATCAATTGGTATGACGGAATGGTTTGCGTGACGGCTTGCACGCCCAGCGTGCCGTCGGAATTTAGAATCTTCTGAACGCGCGCGCTTCCGTCATTGTTCAGAACGCTGATGGTGGTGCTGGTGGGAATGAAGGCGATCGGGCTGATGGTAAGAATGTCAAACCCGCGGATATCGTCTTCTCCGCCCATGTAATAGCGGCTGTAAGGCGGGGCTACTTTGCCGCCATAGCCTGTGATGAAGCGGCTGTTGAGGTGAAAGCCCATCACATTGCCCTTAAACAAGCCGTGGCGGAAATAGGCGATGTCGACAGCCGGCTGCAAGGTGTTTACGTTGCCGCCAATCACGTCCCCGGTGAAGCCGAAGCTCAAGTTCACGCGTAAGCCATGGTGCGGAATGATCGGATGATCGACGGTGTTGTAGGCAAAGGTCGGCGTAATGGTGCTGGTCTTAATACCGCTCAGCGAGTTTGCGCCGTTCACTAAAGAGGTAGGGCCGCCGATTCCTTGGAAATCGAGGTAATCGAAATAGGAAGTCGCCGCCGTGGTCAGCGGCGTGAGGGTTTGCGTGCTGTACGAGTAGCTGAGACCGACGCGCGCAAAACTACGGCGCAACTGGTAGCTCAGGAACGTGGTAAAGCCGCGGCCATTCGACACATAGTTGAGCAAATTATCGGTGCCCAGCGAGTTGTAGTAGCCGATCAGATTTTGGCCGGCCAAAATGGAAGCCTGCTGCCCCTGGTTATAGCTGTAGCGCGTATAGAAGACGGTAAAGCCGGCTTGGATGGGCTTATCGAAGAGATAGGGTTCGGTAAAACCGAAGGTAATGTTATCCTGCAGCGTCCCCACCTGGGCGCCAAGACTCAGCGTTTCGCCCAGTCCGAGGAAGTTATTCGTCGAATACGAAAACCCGATGAAACTCCCCGAGATTCCCGAAACTCCGCCATTCAGTTGGATGGAATTTTTGCCGCGTTCTTTGACCTTCAGCAACAGATCGACAGTATTCGTGCGCGTGTCTCGCGTGATGGTAGCGGCATCTTCGGGCTTTAGCGGATCGAAATAGCCAAGTTGGTTCAAGCGCAGAATGCTGGTATCCCAGAGCTGCTGGCTATAGAGATCGCCTTCATCGATGAGCATCTCGCGCCGGATCACCTTATCGCGAGTGGAGGTGTTGCCCTGAAAATCGATGCGACGGACAAAGAACTGGTGGCCTTCGTCGATGTCCATATTGAGATCGATCTGATCTTTGCCGCCGACCGCGATCTCCGGATCGGGCGAGGCGACGAAATCGATGTATCCGAAATTGCCATATAGCTTGCGCAGCTCGTCCAGGCCTTTCTGGAGCTTCTCGGTGGAGAACACATCGCCCGGCGCCATGCGGAAGATCTGCCGCTGAATCAGATCAGGCGTGCGGAACAGCTTCATGCCGATGAAGCTGAAGTTCCGCAAGTGGTATAGATCGCCTTCGTCGACCACCATCGTGATATCGACGTGCTTGCCGGGCTTCTTCGGATTGAGCAACGGAATCTTCAAGCCGCGGCCGTATACGTCATAGACTTTTTCAGAGTGGTTAATCACTCGCGCGGTGAAATAACCGCGTGATGTATAGAACTGGCGGATGCGCTCGGAGTCCTCGTCGAGCTTGGTGGAATCGTAGGTGCGGGGGAAGAGGCTTTCAAAGAGAATCGAGTGAGGAATGCCAATGGGCTTGAGGTTCTTCATCGCCGCGACGACCATTCGGTGCGGGAACATTTTATTCCCCTCAATGATGATGTTGCCGACCTTTACCTTGGGGCCTTCGTTGATGGCGAAGATGACATCTACTCCGCCCGGAGGAACCTGGCGAATTTGCGGCGTGACGGTGGCGTATTGATGACCGCGCTCGGCCTCGTAATCCTGCAAAACGTTTTTGGCGTGCTGTACTCTTCCCGGATCGAACTGGGACTCCGGAGTCAGGTTCACATGGCGCTCTTTAAAGCGGTCGAGAATCTCGGATTTACTGATCGATTTATTGCCGGTGTAATCGATGGTGTGAACGGTGCGGCGCTCAGTCACATGGAAAACCAGGATTATGCCACCACCCGGGCCTTTCTCCTTGTCGACGCGCAGGTCGTCGAAGCGGCCGGAATTCCATAACTGGATGAAATCGCGATGAATCGCCTCTTCGTCGTAAACGTCGCCCTTCTTGGTGACGATCAGAGCACGCAGCGTGTCCTGAGGAACTTTGCGCTCGCCGCGGAAGTCGACGCCTTCAATAATGTTGTCGCCCACCGGAACGGGCTTCGCCTCCTGAATCGTGGAGGGTGCATTGCTCGGCGGAGCCGGCTTCTGAGGCGCCTCCGGAACGTTCTCGAACGGATTGGGCGGTTTTTTTTGCGGCGGCTTCTGGGCGGGAGCGGGCGGCTGCTGCTGCGCCGGCGGAGACTGCTCCTCGATCACCAGCCCCGCTACCAACACCTCGGCGCCGGAAGCGGGCAAGCCCGCAAACGAAATCAGGATACCGAAACTTGCTATGGCAGCCAAAGGCGCGGCTAAGAAAGGTATACGCAGGCGGCTAGGCCTGTGGTGAATCATCTCTAAAAGCAAATCCTTTCCTTGCCGCTGTAAACCATGCCGCTATAAATGTAGTGATCCGGATGAGGAAAACACCCCTGACGTTAGGCGCCCCACGCAGGTTTCAGCGTAGGTCAACTGAAGACAGACTACCCCTGCACACCAGAACTCAAACTCCTTAGTGTAGCGGATCAAACTTTATGTCCTGCGTGGCAACCAGACACAATGGAAGCTGGAAAACACTGGAATGATTGAGGCGACGGAGTTTGCGGCGAAGTCGGTGCGAGGATTGCTCAACCAGCCGGAGACGCCCACAGGCGAAGGGCTGGTGCTCACGCACGGCGCGGGCGGAAACGCGCGGGCCCCTTTGCTCGCCGCCGTGGCTGAGGCATTCGCCGCCAGCGGGATGTGGGTGTTGCGGTGCGAGCTACCGTTTCGCCAGCGCCGGCCCCACGGACCTCCTGGCCCGGCGGAGGCGGCAGGCGACCGTGAAAACCTCCGCCAAGCGGTCAATGAAGTGCGCGCGATCGCACCGGGACGAGTCTTCCTGGGCGGTCATTCCTACGGCGGAAGGCAGGCCACCATGTTGGCCGCCGAAGAACCGCAAAGCGTTGATGGCTTACTGCTGTTTTCCTACCCGCTGCATCCTCCGAAGAAGCCGACGGTCTTGCGAATCGCGCATTTCGCTGATCTCCAAACACCGGCTCTCTTCGTGCATGGAAGCAGGGACGAATTCGGATCTGTGGAAGAAATGACCGCAGCTTTGCGTTTGCTTCCGGGGCCTGCCGCATTGATCGTGATTGAGAAGGCGGGGCATGACTTGCGGCGCGGCAAGTTCGATATTGAGGGGATTGTAGTGGAAAGATTTCGCGAATTTCGCATCTAACGTAGGAGGAGTACTATGCGAGCACGTTTCGTCGTTATTCCGCTGGTGCTAGTGGCCCTTGTCATCGCGGCTGGACTTGCCTTTCTCGCGGGCAATATCGATCACTACCGGCCGAAGGTGCAGGCCGAATTGCAGGAGAAGCTGAACCGCCCGGTGACGATTACACGTCTGGGGCTCAAGATCTTCCCGCTCTCCATCAAGGTGGAGGGATTGACGATTGGCGACTCGCCGGCATTTTCCTCTACCCGGCCCTTTGCGACCGCGAGCGAAGTCTACGTGAGCGCCAGTCTATTTTCATTGATCCGGGGCAACCCGGAGGTGAAGGATCTGACTCTCGACAAGCCACAGATTGAACTGGTGCGGAACGCCGCAGGCGTCTGGAATTTTTCGACGCTGGGCAGCTCGACGGGAAGCGGCGGCGGCACACAGCAGAGCCAGTTTTCACTAGGCGAGTTGAAGATCAAGGACGGACAGTTGGGATACACGGATCTGGCAACGAAGCAAGCGCGGGAGGTTTACGACCACATCGACCTTGACCTGACCGATTTCGCTCCCGGCAAGCAGTTCGGCATCGAGTTGGGCGTACATTTTCCAGGCGAAGGCACACAGACGCTGGCCTTCAAGGGCAAGGCCGGTCCACTGGGACAAGGCGCCGCCCTACCGCCGATGAGCGGGCATCTGGCGCTGCAACAGGTTTCGCTTTCGGCGGTGAACCGCTTTGCGGCCGGAACCATTCCGCCACAGACCGACACGGTGGCCTCGGGCGACGCCGACATCAGCTCCGAAGGCGATAGCCTGACCGGCAAAGGCGGCCTGAAGCTCGAGAACACTATCATCCATGGCGCGAAGCTCGATTATCCGATCAGCGCGAATTTCGATTTGAGCGCCGATCGCAAACAAGAAAAGATTCAAGTCCGCTCCGCCGACGTGGCGTTGGGAGCCACGAAGTTCACGGCTTCCGGAGACGTGGATGCGGGCGCGAAGCCGACCAATTTGAATGTGCAATTGAGCACCAAGAATTCGTCCATTACGGAATTGGCGAAGCTGGCGGGCGCACTGGGCGTGGCCTTCAATCCCGCTTACAAAGTGACCGGCACCGTGAGCGCGGATCTATCGGCCAAGGGACCGTTGAACGCACCGCAATTGAACGGCTCGTTCACCGCCAAAGGGCTGCAAGCTAGCGGCGGTGAGATCAAGCAACCCGTGTCGGTGCCCGAAATCGTACTGGCGCTCTCGCCCGACACCGTGCACTCGACCAACTTCACGGTGCAGAGCGGATCGACAACGCTAGCGGCAGCGTTCACGCTCTCGCAATATACAACCAAGAACATGAACGTGGACGCTACGTTAAAAACAGATGGCGCGAACATCGCCGAGCTGTTAAACATCGCCAAGGCTTATGGCGCAACGGCCGCGCAAGGAACCTCCGGAAGCGGGAAATTATCGTTGGATGTTCACGTCCAGGGGCCGGTCTCCGATTCCTCAAAGCTCGCTTATGCAGGCACCGCAAGCATTGCGAATGCGAGCCTATCGACGCCTGCACTGACGAAGCCGCTCGCGATCAGCTCGGCCAACGCGAAGTTTTCACAGAACTCGGTGGCGCTCGATAACCTGGTGGCAACGCTCGGAAGCACGACCGCGCGCGGGAGCCTGGAGGCGAAGGATTTCGCGGCGCCGCAGGTTCAGTTCGCGCTGAGCGCGGATAAGATCGACACCACCGAACTGGAGCAAGTCGTGGCGCCAGCGCCGCATCCGGCGGCTAACGTCAAGGCGGCGCCGGCGAATGGTCCCAGCTTGTTGCAGTTGACGACGGGCTCCGGAACGCTCGCAGTTGGGACGATCAAGGCGCAGGATTTTGTGCTGACGAACGTCAAAGCAAAATGCCAGCTCAATCGGGGTGTCATTCAATTGTCACCGCTGACGGCAGGCGTCTTCGGCGGTCAGGAGAACGGCAGCCTGACGGCAGATATGCGGCCCGCCACTCCGCAATGCGCGGTGAAAGCGAAGCTCGCGGGCGTGGATGCGAATGCGCTGCTTTCCGCCGTAAGCTCGGTGAAGAACACGCTGTATGGCGGCTTGGCGGCCGATTCGGATATGCGCTTTGCGCTCGCTTCGAGCGCCGATCTGGCGCGCACTCTCAACGGGACATTGGCCTTCAATCTCGCCAACGGACAACTTAAGAACGTTAATATTCTCGGCGAGATTTCGAAAGTGGGCAAATTCCTGAACAGCGCGGCGCTGCAATCTTCCGGCTCGGGCACAGCACTCAAGAAGTTCTCCGGAACACTGAACATTGTCAATGGTGTGGCGAGCACCAACAACCTGACAGCGGTGTTGGATGCCGGATCGCTTGCAGCCAGCGGAGCGTTGAACCTGGTCAACCAGGATGTGAACATGCACATGACGGCAACGCTCGGGAGCAGCACCAGCCAGTCCGTGGGCGGCTCGAAGGTCGGCGGTTTTCTCACCACCGCGCTCGCCAACAATAAGGGCGAGTTGGTGCTTCCCGTGTTAGTGACGGGAAACATGGCGCATCCGATATTTGCGCCCGATGTGCAGGCGATGGCGAAAATGAAGGCTAGCGGCATCCTCGGTTCCGTGCTGGGACAAAAGGGAGCGGGCGGCGTGTTGGGCGGAATCCTCGGCGGCGCCAAGGGACAGTCCGGATCCCAGCAGCAATCCAATCCGGTTAATTCAATACTCGATCAGTTCAAAAAGAAGAAGCCGTAATAACGAAGCCCATAGCATGGATCGCATGTTATGCTTGCAGGGTCTTGCACACAAATGCCGCCCAGAAGCCGATCGGCACACTTGGGTGCAACGCGCCTTACGGTAATGAAACTGAAATCGACCAGACTGATTCGGATCGAGCCGCTTGTTTTGCTGCTCGCGTTCAACATAAGTCTCTGGGCCGGCGGGACGAGGATGCTATTCCAACCCGCTTCACTGAGTATTGGGCCCTTTCCGAGTAATGCGACAACTCTGACCGATACACATCAGAGCACCGGCGTGCGGGTCAATCTGCCATCGTCGAGCGACTATTGCGATCCTACCGGCAGTCCGAGCGTCTGCAGCAATTCCGCGCTGCTGAATCAGCTCGACGGATTCAGCGTGAATCCGCGCCTGATGGTGTGTTTTTCCGGACCGGTGGATCCGGCCACTCTGCAAGCGGGAATACACATCGCTCCGTTAGGAAGCGCGTCCGCAGTGAGCATCAACCAGGTCGTTTTCGATCCATCAAGTAATTGCGCATTCGCCAAGCCAAATCAGGTTCTCAATCAGCAAACGCGCTATCTGCTTACGGTCACGGATGCCGTTCACGACAGCCAAGAAAAGAAAGTAAAGGCGGACGACGCTTTTAAAGATTGCCTGCACAACAGCGACGCTTATTGCCAAGCGCTGAGCGAGGCCTTGAAGCAGCAGCACGCGTCCGCCGGTAACATCGTTGGGGCCTCCCTATTTACGACCATGAGCGCAACCTCCTGGCTGGAACGAGCGCGGAACTTTGTAGACTCTACCCAATTGCCAGTCGTATTGCCCGCCGGTCTGCCGTTCTCTTTCGCGCTGTCGAACCTCCGAACCATCACTTGGATTCCCGCACAGAGCGGATTGCCGCCGCAGGATATCCCCCTTTCCGCCTTGCCGGGTGTCGGCACAATTGCCTTCGGTCTCTTTCTATCGCCAAACTTTCTGAACCCAGCGGATGGAACGATTACGACGACCGCGACGGGCGCTCCAATCAGCCGCACGGTACCGGTTCCCGGGATACCGCTTGGTTTCGTACCGGTCTCCTTTCACATCTTTCTTCCTGCGACCGCTCCGCCGGCCGGCGGATTTCCGGTAGTCATCTATGGTCATGGGCTGGGCGACAATCAATTCGGCGCGCCGACTTTCATCGCGTCCACATTGGCGAAGAAAGGATTTGCCACGATTGCGCTGGAAATCACCGGCCACGGTTATGGCGCGGGCAGCGTAGTAAAGCTAACCGACTCACACGGAGCCGTTCACACGGTGCTCACGCCCGGACGCGGCATTCTCATTCCGGGGAATACGCAAATTGGGCCCGCGGACGGCTGCATCGCGCCGGGAGCGGTTGCGGTTCGCGACTGCGGCCGTCAGAGCGCGGTCGACTTGATCGCCCTCACAGACACGATTCGGCGAACGCTGGGCCTGGGTCTGCAAGTCAACCCGACTCGGATCTATTACGTTGGCCAATCGTTTGGCGGTACCTACGGCACGCTCTTCCAGGCCGTTGAGCCGAACGTTAAAGCGGCCGTCTTGAGCGGAGCAGGCGGCACTTCCGTGGATGTCGCGCGCCTCGCTCTTACCGGACGGCCACTTGCCGTCGAATTTCTGGCGACCGTGAATTCTGGCCTTTTTAATGTTCCGCCCGCGCCAGACGAGCCCTACTTTCCAGACCCTTACCCGCCACCCTTGTTCAACGACAACTATCCGTTTCGCGACGTTCCGCCCGTGGTGAATCAGGTGCCTGGCGCGATGGCCATCCAAGCGGCCTTCGAGGCTGCCGATTGGTTAGGCATGCTGGGCGATCCGCTGGCGTACGCGCCCCACTT
>DASYAX010000238.1:0-31045 GCA_036501045.1 Bryobacteraceae bacterium | reverse complement strand
GTCGAAAGCTTTCCGTCGCGCAGCGAATCTTTTCCTGTCTCATAGATCTTGGTGAAGTCCGCGCCCTCCTTATACTGCTCGCGCATGACTTCAATCAATTGCGCCGTACCATTGGCATAAGTCGCGTTTGAGAAGATGTGCTGCGCGGGGTTGAACTGATTCGCGTCTTCGTGGCCGCCGAGGATATCGACGGCGTTGCCGCTGATGCGAAGGCGCGGTCCGGGCTCGAGCCCTTTGTCGATGGCGTTACGAACCGCCCTATCCGCTGAACCCGCGCCTTCCGTTCCCATGTCGCGCTCAGCGGTGAAGCCTCCCATCAGATCGGCCCGCGCCGCGAGCACCGCGAGAATCGTACGCTCCGGAACCGATTCTTCGACGGTTTGCAAATCCTCAGCGCCTGGGTGCAGAAATAAATGCACATGCGCGTCGATCAATCCCGGCATAAGGGTGGCATCGCCGAGGTCGATGGTTTGCACGCCCGCGGCGTGCGTGACGCTCTGCCCCACCTGGGCGATACGCTCGCCCTCCACCAGCACTTCGCCGGGAGTCACCAGACGACCGTTTTCGATGTCGAGCAAATGCGCGGCATGCAGGACGATCGGCGTCCGCGTAGGCGGCTGAGCTGAAAGCAGGCTGAACGCCGCGATGGCGCATGTCATTAACCGGCAGAACGGAATTCTTGGTCTCAAGCCTCTTAGGTTATCGCGACCAAAGCCTCTCGATGTACCTCTTTCGCCGAAGGCGCAGCGTCCCTGTACCGGTCGTGATGACGAACCCACGACATGGTAAACGCCAGGTCGTCCTCATCGCGGCCTTTGGGCACCATGTCGAGATAGGTGTAAGTGCCGATCAATGCCTCCGCTCCGCGGGCGTATGTCGAGTAGGAGTGGAAAATGCTGCCGCGATCGTCCCGGTAAAACACGCTGACGCCTGGCGCCTCTTCGCTCGGGAATTCGCGCCATTCGTAGTTGTAGTAGACTTTGCCCTGCGCCATTTCCTGCTTGCTGAACGAAACCTGATAATCAGCGTTGAAATCGCTGCCGTACGAAGACACCCACGGGAAGCGCCATCCCATGCGCCTTCGGAACGCTTCGATCTTAGCCAGCGGCGCGCGCGAAACCGCTATCAGCGTTACATCGCGCCGCGCCAGATGCACCACGCTGCCGTCAATATGATCGCCCACCATCGAACAGACCGGGCAACCCTGCTCCCAATCCGGGCCGAACATGAAATGGTAAACGACCAACTGGCTGCGTCCGTCGAAGAGACTCGCGAGCGTCTCCTTCCCTCCGGGGCCGTCGAATACATAATTCTTCTCTACCGGCACGCAGGGCAATTCACGCCGCTCACGGCTCAACTCGTCGCGCCGCCGCGTCAACTGCTTTTCCTTCACCAAAAGCGCTTTTCGCGCCTTGAGCCATTCGTCTCTCGCAACGACTTTCATCACCTCTTCTCCTTTGGATCTGCACCTCGACGCTCGGCAGCGCTACGAATTCTCGTCAGAAGCGTGTCCCACCCTTTGTTCATGCCGGCTTGATGTTCGGGCGAAATCTGCCCGATCATCCGGTGCGCGAACTTGAGCCGCGTAATGCCGCGTTCTTCCGTCAGCCGGTATTGCACGTTCGAGACGACCGGGTACGACATCATCAGCGGCCCACAGATTTCGAGGAGCGTGGGCGGCTTGATGGCCTGCACATGTCCCCAAAAATGGCCCGCGTTGTTTCCCAAATCCCGATACCATCGCCCACCGGGCCAAGGCTCGATTTTCATCGATAGCGACACTCCGTCGGACGTCTGGTTATGTGTGCCAAGCTCCTCGAGGATGGTTTCGAACACCACGCCGATGGGCGCCGCGATCTCTTCATCCCTCGTAATCTCGAGTGTTTGAACGGTCGGTTCTGATGCAGTGCTTGTCATGTTATTTGCTCCTTGTTTTTCGATACTTTTCGCTCAGCCCGCTCTTTGATGCGCTGGAGTTGGTGGGCCCAGAAGCGCTCATAGGTTTTCACCCAATCGTGCACCGGCTTTAGCTCCTGCGGGTTGAGCCGGTAGAGGCGAAGCTGGCCGTGCTTGGTCACCGACACGATGCCGACTTTCCGGAGCACGCCAAGATGCTTCGAGACCGCGGGCTGCGGAATCCGCAGTGCTTCCACCATCTCGCCCACCGCATGGTCCCGGCCGTCGACCAGCGCGTCGATAAGCTGGCGGCGCCGGGGTTCGGCAATCGCGTTGAATACGTCAGTAGTTGTTGCCGCTCTTGGCATCAACTACAGTATATTCTTATATGGGAATATGTCAAGCCCGGAAAAATTCAGCGCGAAAAAATTTATTGATACCGCAATGCCTTGATGGGATCGATGGCGCTCGCGCGCCGCGCGGGCAAAAACCCGGAAACCGCGGCGACGAAAACCAAAATCGCCACCGCCCCCGCGCAGGTCCACGCATCCACCGGCGCCATGTCGAACAATTGTGAAGACACCGAGCGGCTCAACGTGTAAGCACATGGGAGACCTATCAGCAGCCCGGTTCCCAGCAACATCAACAGCTCCTTCAGCACCAGCCACAGCACTGATAGCCGCGTTGCGCCCAACGCCATGCGTAAGCCGATTTCCTTCGTGCGGCTCGCGACCACGAACGCCGTCACGCCATAGAGCCCCAACGCGGCAAGCGCCGTCGCCAGCACGCCGAACACGACGGATAAAGAAGCGATCAGCCGCTCGGTGCTTAACGTTTCATTCAATTGCGTATCGAGCGTTTTCATGTCGTAGACCGGCGTCGCTCCATCGAGTTTCGCGATCACGCGCCGCAACTGCGGCAATATGGAGGCCGTTCCGGAGCCGGTGCGTACATAAAAGGTCACGGGCTTCGGAAGGTTGAGCTGCAGGTAAGGAAAAAACACTTGCCGCAGTGCGCCATCGCGCGGGCTTCCAATGACGGAGTTCTCTACCATCCCCACAATCCGTATATCGGGCCGTGTGGCGGAGCCGTGGCAACAGCCGATATGCCGCCCAATCGGGCTCTCCGCTCTGAAGAAATGCTCGGCAAACGAGCGATTGACAATGGCCACCGTCATGCCGGCGACCGGGTCTTTGTCGCCGTCAGGCGGATCGAATCGATCGCTATCATCGAAATCGCGGCCCGCAAGAAGTCGTATACCCATCGCTTGCCAATATCCGGGCGATATCTGGTTGTAATACGCCTGCATGTTTTCGCCGTCTTTCCCCTGATAGCTCTCTACCGCCACTGTCATATCCAGCTCAACCCGGTCGAGCAGGGGCCACATGGCGTAGGCCGCCGACTTTACACCGGGAATCGCGCGAATCTCGTTTAATGCAGTCGCATAGAAGTTGTGGATGCGCGGAACGCGGTAGCCTTGTTTCGCCGGGTCGACCTGAAACGAGGCCACGTTCTCGATTCCCCGGAATCCGGTTTGCGTGTTCTTGAGATTGATCAGGCTCCGGCTGAACAGGCCCGCTCCCACTAGCAGCAGGAGGGAAAGCGCCACCTGTGTCGTTACCAGCGCCTTCCGCAATCTCGGCGCGCCGGCGCCCGTCACCGCGCCCACCATATCTTTCAAAGTTGTCCATAAGTCGAGTTTCGTCGCCTGCAAGGCCGGCGCCAGGCCAAACAACAACACCGTCGCGAGCGCCACGCCGGCGCAAAACAGCAGGATACGCGGATCGGGCTCGGCGTGGAGGGTCAGCAGCACGCCATTTGCCGGCAGCATGTTCAATAAGGCACGCGTCGCCACGACGGACAGAACCAAGCCCAGCCCGGCGCCCGTGAAAGCGAGCAGCAGACTTTCCGTCAGCAGGCGCGCGATCACGTTCCTACGGGCCGCCCCAATGGCCAAATGCACGGCGATTTCCTTTTGGCGCGCGACTGCTCTCGCGATCAGCAAATTCGCGACGTTCGAACAGGCGATCAGCAAAATCAGCGCCGCCATGCCCATCAGCACGATCAGTGCCGTCGAATATCGCTGGCGCAAATTTGAATAGCCGGTGGCTGCTGTTTCCACCAGTGCCGTGCGTTTGAGAAACCGCTCCCGATCATACCGCGAAAGGTTGCGCAAAGCGGCTTGGCCCACCTCCTCTAGCAGAATCTGATGGAAGAGCGGCTGCAGCGAGGCGCGCGCCGACGCCACGGTATAGCCCGGCTTCAGGCGCGCGAACATCTGTATCCATTGGCTCCGGCGTTCCCCCAGATCGTCCTGCCCAGGTGTCATCACCGGCTTCATCTGGATTGGCACCCAGATGTGAGGCGTGCTCGATGGGTCGAGCCCGGTGAATCCCGCCGCCGCTACGCCCACCACCTCCATCGGATAATCGTTTACCAGAATTTTCGCGCCCACTATCTTGGGATCGCCGGCGAACCGGCTCGTCCAGTAGCCGTGGCTCAGCACCACAACCGGGTGCCCTTTATAAATCTGGTCATCCGCCTCGGGCGAGAACACGCGGCCGATCGCTGGCCCCACACCCAGAGCTTGAAAGTAGTTGCCCGAAACCAGTTCCGCGTCGACGCGCTCCGTGCCGCCCTCAAAGGCGATGGCCGCGGGCGTGTCGAAGCGGCAGAAAACCGATTCGAAGGCCTCGGCCTTGCGCTG
The DNA here is from genome assembly GCA_036501045.1 of Bryobacteraceae bacterium. Taxonomy (GTDB): domain Bacteria; phylum Acidobacteriota; class Terriglobia; order Bryobacterales; family Bryobacteraceae; genus Bog-105. The sequence continues at coordinate 26,442 of DASYAX010000238.1, read as the reverse complement.
GAAATCCTGGTACATCGGATAGGAGGCCTTCCGTGGCCCATCGTTACCGCCGAAATGCGGGCCGGTGGACCAGATCATGACAAGCCGCTCCGGTTCGTACACGGGAAGCAAGCGAAGCACCAGTTGATCGAGCAGCGTGAAAACAGCGGTGTTCGCCCCGATGCCAAGGGCCAGCGAGAATACCGAGGCAGCCGTGAACAACCAGTTCATGCGGAGTTGCCGCGCCCCGTAGCGCAGATCGCGCCAAAAGGTCTCAAGCGATAGGAAGGTTCGCATTTCTCTGTGGTCCTGTTGCAATAAACCCGCGTTCCCAAACTGCCGCCGGGCGGCAAAAACAGCATCACTCGGCGTCATGCCCTGGCGGACAAATCGCTCCGTAAGCAGGCGCAAGTGCGTCCGCATCTCATCGTCGAAATCGGAATCCTTCGCTCGATTGCGGAATAGCCCCTGGATCTTGGCCACCAGAAGGCGGAATATGGCCCTTCCATTGGATATCACATAGAAGATATACCACGGCCGGATTAGCGGAACAAGCGGACGCGCGTCGACGTACCGAAGGCTCAGGAGAAAACATCATGCCAAACTGGCGGCAAGATCTGACCTATGCAATCAGGCGGCTGTCTCAATCGCCCGGGCCGCTGTTCCTGGTTGGCATCGCGCTGCTGGCCTGCTGGATTCCCTCGCGCCGCGCAACCAAAGTGGGTCCTCAGACGGCCCTCCGCTACGCATCGCGCCACTTTATGGCGTAACCATCACCGGAGCCTGCCAGAACGCGGCCTTCCGTCCGGTTGAATCGAGCACCGTCACCTGGCAATTGTATTTGCCCGTAGGAAGATTGTTGAGAGCGATATTGAACTGAATCGGCATCGTCTTCAGCCGATTATTCCAGCCCGTCGTGATCTCGATGGGCTGTGTTTCGAGCGCCTTCTCCTGGGCGCGATAGAAACTCACAAAGGCGATGAGAGGCCGGGTGCGTTCCAGCCCCTGCTGATATGCCTGCAGATAGACGTACATGTCGCGGCTCTTACTGAAGACGCGTGTTACGCTCGGAATCAATTTCTTCCCGTCGTGTACTAATGGATTCGCGTCTTCCTCTTTGTTTTTATCTTTTACGTTGTAGAGCGCATCTTTAAAGTCCACGCGCTGGCTACTCAAGACCACGGAACTGGTCGGGATGCGCTTCTCTTCTTTATTCAAATTGGGAATAACAAAATTGGTTTGATAGGTACCGATTCTGCCTGTCTCGGCATCGCGAGCCAGGAACTTGAGCGTGTACTTGCCCGGCAGTAGCGTGAAGCCGGTATCGTATTCAATCGGACGTTTGGCTAATTCCAGCGCGGTTGCCTCGCTCAACTTAACGCTGATTTTGTCGCGTATATTCGAAATGGTCGTCCCGTAGTTGTCCTTCACTTCCCCCATGAAATCGATGAGCGTCCTCTCGGAGCCGCCGCGCTTGGCAAGCGCCAGTTCCCTGCCCGGAATCTTTACCACGATCGGGACAAAATACTCGGCCCGATTCAATTGGAAGTAATCGATTTCCATGGCAATGGTGAGCTCGGTGATCGGATCTCCCAACATGAGCGCATCTTCGAGCTGGCGTTCCTTGTCGGCAGATGTGAATTTACTGAACTGCTTGCCGGCGTAGTAACCCTGGCGATAGTCCAGGCTGGCGGATAGGTTGGTGTTCAAAGAAATCTTGATGCGGCGGAATTTCCCGTCTAAGGCCGCATTGCTCGTGTAATAACCCAGGATGTAGTAACTCGAAGTAGCCCGCTCGGCATCGACGATTCCTTTCGCAAGGTCGTTGTAATCGAGCAGCGTTTTACCGCCCGTATCAGCCGCCAGCGCCCAAAGCGTATCCTGCGAGCGCTGAAAATTTGTGGTCACGGCGAGCGCCGAATCGCCGGAATACATGCCAATACCGCCGGGCGAACCCTGGGTAGCGTCTCCTAGAGGAGCTTGCGCTACCAGACCGCGCGCGTCGATCGGCCAAAAAGAGACCCCGGCGCGAATGGCGGCGTTGATGGTGGCGTGCAGTTGCGCCTGATTATTCAGGCCGTTCATCCGCAGGCCGCTTGCGAAGTACAGCAGCGACTTCTTTTCGCTGAGGCCGCCTAACATGGTGGCGGCCGTTTGGAGCGCGGACAATTGGCGATCGGTATTGAAGATGTTGAACTCGCTGTCATCCTGCCCGAAGGCGGCGCCGGTGTCGGGCGTACCGGCGTCGCTCCCACTCTCATCGAAGCCTTCTTCGTTTTCGCCCACGATCATGGTTTCGACGATGCTCAACAGCCGATCACGATCGGCGGTGAAATCCTGCAGTACATCGACTGCGCCGCCCGTGTAGCGCATGATGGCGACGAGATCCGCCGCTGTCATCTGCGTGCGGATGAATTGCTTCGCGGCGTTCAGGGAACGTAGCTGATCTCCGGGCGGCATGGCGGTCAGATCGAAGTACAGCGCCAACAGGCGCCGGTTCTGGTAGCGAGTAGTGCCGCGCGCCTCGGGTGAAATTTGCGTGCGAGTCAGCTTGTCATAGATGTGGATGTCAGGAGGCTTCGCTCGAGTGGCGGGCGCTGCAGCGGGCCCGGCGGCGGGAGCGTCCGACAGTTTCTGGTGATCGAAAAAACGGATCGCTTGCGGCACGCCGTTTTCGGTGACGGTGAAATCCTTCGCGGTCAGCCCGTCGACGGGATTGCCATTCTTATCCTTGACGACGACCGTCTCGACGACTAATTGGGTACTAGTCGTGAAGGTGGCGGCTTGATTGCCGCCCGCTGGAGCATTCTGCCCGATTTGCTGAGCTACAGCCAGGCCGCCGAAGAGAAGGATAGCAATGATACGGCGCATATCTTCAGAACCTCACGCGCAATGTGGTTTGGACGCTCCGCATGGCGTTTGCTGCTGTAGGCAACCCGAATTGTGCACTCGTCACGGTAGTATTCCAACTCGTGAACGTTACATGGTTGAAGGCGTTGGTTGCGTCCACTCGCAGATCGAGATTGAAGCGGTCGTTCAACCGAAACGTGCGGCCGAGGGAAGCGTTCAAAGAAAACTGAGCGGGACCCGTTATGGAATTCCTTCCCGCATTTCCCCACTGGCCGGGCGCGGGCGCCGTGTAAGCCGCCGGATTCAGCGACAGACCCGAAGGAGCGGCGTACAATGGCGCTCCCGTGTAATCCGGCCGGATGGTTCCTGTCACGCCGGTGCCATTCACCGCTGCGGGGTAAACAGGAGTCAACGGCAAACCGCTACCGGCTGTGATCTGAGTCAGGAAGGTCCATTCCTTCAGCAGCGCGCCCTTCCAACCAGTCAGGAGCGTTCCTCCGGCGCTTCCCATACCACTCGTGTACTGCAACTGCGCGCTCAGAAGGTGCCGCTGATCGAAGCTTGAAAGCCCGCGCTCGGCGCTTAGATCGAGCCAGTTCTGGGCGGTCGCGATGCTGGGCTGAGCGCTTGCGGTTGGTGGCGCGTTGTTATTGGGACCGAAAGGATTCTGCATGGTATTCTGCGAGCCGCTTCCCTGCCCTCCGCCGCCGAACGCCGCGATATCATCCATTGATTTCGAGAAAGTATATTCAAGCGTCGCGGTAAAACCACTATGGAGCCTGCGCCGCAACTGGAATTGGCCGGCCTCGCGGCTGGAATTGCCATTGGAGGTCATATAGGCGTAGCCAGTGGGACAGAGCGGGCACGGATTCAACGCTCCGGCCGGGTACGTATTTGGCAGGAACTCCTGCGCTCCGTGCGTTCCTTTGATGCCAAGATAAGTGGCGGTCATTTGCAGTGCACCCGGCAGATCTCGCTGCACAGCCAACTGCCAATTTTGCGCGTAGCCAACGCGGAAGTTCGGATCGATCGCGAATGTGTTGGTGGTGATGGAAGGCGAGGCGTTGAACCCATTGGCCAGAGTGAGCGGATTCGTGGGGCTGTTTTGCACGCTCAAACTTTTCGACAGTGGCGATTGTTGCGCCATCTGACTGGCGATGGTTTGATATACCGAAGTGTTGTAGTAGATTCCGTAGCCGGCGCGCACGACCAGCGACGTTCCCGAAATAGGGCGCCAAGCGATTCCAACCCGCGGCTCAAATGCTCGCTTGTCGGGACGAAGCAGCGAATTGGGATAGTTTTCTCCGGTGAGAGAGCCGATTGGATCGTTCGCAACGACTGGCGCTATCGCCGAAAAGCCAGGCGCGATGTCCAGATTCACGAGACGCCCGTACAGTTCCGTGATGGGCGCGCCATATTCCCAGCGGACACCCGCATTCACGGTGAGTTCGGGGCTGATTCGAAAGTCATCGGTGAAATAAACGTCGTAGGCGGATGCTCGAAAATACTTGTCCGCGTTGCCGAAGGCAATCGAGCTGGTATCTGGAACTCCGAGCAGAAAACCAGCGAAATCGGAGCCGGCTGCAGCGCCCGTAAAGGTAAAGCTGCCGCGCGGGTCTTGTTGCGACAGGTAATTAAACTGTTGCCTGCGAAAATCGGCTCCAAACGTGAGGTTGTGACGGCCCCGATTCCACAGCATCGAATACGACAATGCTCCGGTTTGGTTGCGGTCGTAAGAAGGTAAGCCATCGGTGAGCGGTGCAATGCCGCTCGAAAATGTAAGGCTCGGCGGTCCCCAGTTCAGTGGGTTTTGATCGTTACCGGTGATTCCCGCCTGGCCGGAAACATTGTCGCGATTCTCGAAAAAAGGCGCGGTGCGTGTCGACAGCCGGCTGAACTGGTACCCGAGATTCAGGAAGAGCGGCTGAGTGAAGCGGTGCGACCAATGGACATTGCTGCTAATTCCGAGTACATCGGTGGTGTCGAGGAAGTCGAACAGGTTCGGGCTGTCGGTTCGTGTGCTCTGAAACGCAAAGCCGCCGTAAAACTGATTCTTCTGACCAACTGCCTTGCTGAGGCGCGATTGCAGCGCGTCTTGATGCGTGGCCGAAACGATCGGAACTTGATAGTTGTAGCGCGTGCTGTTGAAATTGGGAAGCGGATAGAAGCCAAGCAGAGCGCGGGTTTGCGGGCTGATCCGGCTTTGTGGGATCACATTGCCCGAAAACGGCATGCCGTTGGTTGGATCGAAAATTGGACTTGTCTTTTGAGAAAAATCTCCATTGCGTTCTTCAGGCGTTGGCATCAGTGCGAATTGCGTGGTCGCGGTGCGGTTTCGGGTCCACTGGTAGCCGGCAAAGAAATTGGGGCCGTTTTTTAGCAGGTGCGGAATTTTCAACGGACCGCCCAACGTCACCACGCCTGAGAAGTGATTGTAGGCCGGCTTAGGCGTGTCCTGACCGGTCTGGGAAAACGATCGGGCATTCAAGGCGGAACTATCCAGAATGAGACCGATGCCGCCGTTGTACAGCCCCTTCGCACCACGGCGATTGTTACCGAACGCGGCGAACTGTGCAAATGGGGAAGCCGCTCCATTGTTTATGCTGCCGTTGATGAGGAACCCATCGGATGTGTTTTGACTCGCATCGCTCTCGCCAGGCGTCTTTTGGGCCGTGGCCGTCGGAGGTGGACCCTGAATTTCGGGGACTGGCGTGGCGGGCGGCGCGGGTGCTGGAGACGCGGCTTTGATTTCCGCCTTGATTTCGTTCAGCGGCAGCAGCGTCAATTCCCAGCTCGCTGCCGGTGCATTAGGCGCAGCCACTACTTCCCGTTTACTCGTTGCAAAACCCAGCATCTTGACTTCGATCGTCCATCTTCCGTCCGTCAGATCGGGAAAGGAGTAAACGCCTTGCTGATCGGTGATAGCGCTAAATTTCCTATCGCCTTGCGTCGCGGTAACCGTTGCGCCAGGGACCGGCAGGCCGCCGAAAGTGACCTGTCCGTGGTGCTCCGAAGCGGCGAGCATCAACGCAGCTAACCACCCGATCAACAAGAGACGCAGCGAACTGTCAATGCGTCTTGTCATCGAAACAGCTCACTCCGTCAGTTTTCGGAGGGCCTCTCCGCGCTGTCGATGACCAGGATCTCGACGGGGCCTTTTTGCGATTCCAGTCTCAGGCCAAGTTGCTCCTGAATAGCCGTGAAAATCGAAGGGCCGGAATCGGGAGGAGGGGCGCTGTCGGAACCAGGCCCTTCCTTGCCACCCCCTCCTGGTCCACCGAACATCTGACCTTGACGCTCGTCAGCAGCCCACTTCAGCGTGAAATCATAGTTCCCTTTGAGTCCGGTCTTATCCAGCACGATACGGCCGAGCTCTGGTTGGTTAGATAACGTCTCGGCTAAAACCGTGAGCGGCGCCGCTGTGCCAGTCAACTGCCCCGGCCTCATAAAAAGGCCGCGGCCTTTGGGCATTGCTCCGTTCGGCGGCCCTTTCCGGAAGTCTTGATGTTCCTTGGGGTCGGGCGGCCGCAGCTCATCGGCGGAGGCCTGCTGGAGCTTCGGACCGTTCTTGGCGACAACCAGCGCGTATACAGGAAGTTCCTTTGTTTCGCGGTGAAGCGTCAGTTTGAAACGATCAGCTAAGAGCGCTTGGAGCATGCGCTTCGAGCGGTCCTGCGCGAGTTTCCGCTGCTCTTCGCTCAGCTTCCACGGGTCGGCGATGCTAGAGTCGTCCGTTTTCGCCTCAATATCGAATTTTTCAGAGTTGAGCCATCCGGGCCCGCCTGAAATCTGAGAGTCCGTCACTCCGTACGCCAGGTGGATGAGCATCTTGAGTGAGATATTCGCGGCGGTGAACCTTCCACCAGGAGAGTTCATGATTCTCCCGCCTCGCTCCCCGGATTTGTTCGGCTTGACGGACGCTACTTCAAATTCCGGTGCCGGTGCGTTTGAAACGGGCGATTGAGCCCGACTCGGCGGTGCATTCAGCAAGCCGAACACGATGGGTCCGGCCACGGCCGCGATTCCTGCGCTAGCGAGCAGCAGCTTTTTCCCGAAATCGAGCCTCGTCACAAGGCGCTGTGTCATGATGCGCACAATTCTTCTCTTGAGGTCTGAACCAGTAACGCCTGACATACAAGCCAAGGGTGATTCCAGATAGAACTGGCAGGTTCTTAGAATGCCTTCGGCATAGCTCTGTGGCTCGCCGCCCAGCCGCAACACGTCTTCGTCGCAAGCGTGCTCGCGTTCCTCCACCAGCCGCGCGCCCAACCACCACACCAAAGGATGAAACCAGAAGACGGCTTCGACAAGCATGTGAATTGCAGCGGCCAAGTTATCGCGGCGGCGGATGTGGCACAGTTCATGCACGATGATCGCCTCTAATTGCGGCCCCGCCAGAAGATCGCCGATGCCTGCCGGCAAAAATAACACCGGCCGGAAGATACCGAAAACTCCGGGCTCGAGACAAGCTGCCGAAGACACCAGCTCGATTTGCGTGCGCCTGCCCGCAATCGATTCGACGCGGCGCAACGCCTCGAATTCACGTCCCTCACGTACCGGCAAAGCGGCCCGCAGAGTCGCTGCCGTGCGACGCCAGCAGGCGCCCCAGCGCAGTAAAACGGCGGCGCAACCGCCCAGCCAAAGAAGCAGCAGAACTTCCGGCAAGACATTCGTGTTGCTCGCAACAATGGCCTGCGCGCTTGCCGCATGCGGCTGCGCCTCGACAAACGGCCGGCTCACTTGTTCCATCACCACCGAAAGACCGGACGGTGCGATCTCTGGTGCAGTTGACCACCCGAAGTGACTGCCAATCGCGATCAGCAAAGAAAACGGGATCAGGAATTTCACCGACGCAGCCAGCCAAAGCCGATAACGGGCCTGTGCATGATTCTGTCTTAATAGCAGTGCCAGCAAGCCGGCAACTGCCGCGAATAGCGTCGATTGCCAAAGGTGATTTGCTAACGGCGAAAGGGAGTCGATGTGCATCATTGCAATTTGTCCTTTCTCTCCAACTTTCGAAGCGCTTTCTCCGCTTCCTTCACGTCGTCGAGAGTCAGCTTGCCGGACTCAATTAAATGCGCCATAACGGGCTGCGTCCGGCCGCCAAAAAAACCCAAAAGGTCGTCAATCAATCTGTGCTGCGTGGCGTTGCGGGAAACGACGGCCTCAAAGATATGAGCGTTACTAATCTTTTTGACGCGCCGCACCGCATTTTTTCCCTCCAGCCGGTACACTGTGGTCTGCACCGTCGTGTACGACGGCCTCCCACGCTCGGGGAACGCTTCTTGAATCTCACGAATCGAGACCGCGCCGTTATCCCACAGGGCTTGCATGATCTGAAGTTCAAGTTTGGTGAATTTCGGTTCCGCCATCGCTCTCTACTATCCCTGTTTGTAATCCTACTATAGCAATGTGTAAGTCGCAAGATATTTTTGCCACTTTGACGAAACATTCAGCGTCATACCGCTTGTCAGCGATATAAAAATCATCCAAAAGTGTGCATAGGAGATCCAAAATGACTACCAAAGAAGTTGCGGACGCGCTCGTCAAACTCTGTTCTGAAGGCAAGTTCGACGAGGCTGTGAAGACTCTGTACTCCACCGATATCGTCAGTATGGAAGCGGGTGCGCCCCCCGGACAGTCGCGCGAGACGAAGGGCCTTGATGCCGTGAAAGCCAAGGGTGAATGGTGGGTGGCTAACCACGAAGTCCATTCCGCCGCGGTCGAGGGTCCGCTGGTTGCCGGCTCGCATTTCGCGGTGGTTTTCAAGCTGGACGTCACCTTCAAGCCGGAAAGCAAACGCTTCCGGATGGAAGAGGTCGCCGTCTATAAAGTGGCCGATGGCAAGGTAGTGTACGAAGAGTTCTTCTACAACATGTAGCGGAAACTACTGCGCTGGCGGGGCCGCTCCATGGCCCTCTGCACAAGAAATATGCACGAATCATCGAAAGACGATGAGCGCCGCCGTTACTACCGTATTACGAAGTTCGGCCACGCGGTAACGAGCGGCGAAGAAATCCGTCTTTCGGAGCTTATCGCGCCGGCAAAATCGAGCGGCTCCCTGGTGAAGCCGCGATGACCGCGGATGGCAGCATATGACGCTCGGAATGAGGCTGCGCTAACGATAACCCGCAGCCTGCAGTTCGAACAATTCGGAATATTTCCCGCCTAACGCCACTAGTTGCTTGTGTGAGCCTTGTTCGACGATATGTCCCTGTTCGAGCACCAGAATCCGGTCTGCCATGCGAACCGTGGAAAATCTGTGGGAAATCAAAACCGCCATTTTGCCATTGGTCAGCTCGACAAAGCGTTGGTAGACCTGGAACTCCGCCCGCGCGTCCAAGCTCGCGGTCGGTTCGTCAAGAATCAAAATCTGCGCGTCCCGCATATATGCCCGCGCCAGCGCCATCTTTTGCCATTGGCCGGTAGAAAGATCGACGCCGTCATCAAAGCGTCGGCCCAGCATTTGCCTATATCCCTTCGGCAAATTGGCAATCACTCCCGCAGCCAGACTTTTCTCAGCCGAACGCCGCACACGATCTTCGTTCTGAGCGTTTTCGATTCTTCCAAACCCAATGTTCTCAGACGCCAACATGTCATATCTCATGTAATCTTGGAAGATTACTCCGATTTCTCGCCGCAGCTCTTCCACCTCGTACTGCCGCAAATCGATGCCGTCTAGCAGAATTTCGCCTTCCGTCGGGTCATAAAGGCGGGCCAGCAATTTTACGAGTGTGGTTTTGCCGGCGCCATTTTCGCCAACCAGCGCGATCCGCTCATCCCGATCGAAAGTCAGATTGATATCGCTTAGGACTCTATGACTCGCACCGGGATACGAAAAGGACACATGACGGAATTCAAAACCACGGCGGATCGGTCGCGGAGCGGGTAGCGCACCGTCAACTGACACAATTACAGGGATAGTTTCAAAGAAGCCGAATAGATCTTTGATAAACAAGGCCTGTTCCGATACGCCAACCAGCCCGGAAACCAAGCTGTCCATGATATTTCGAGCGCGCGAGAACGCCCCCACCATGAGCGTCAAGCCGCCGATGCTCAGCGTTCCCGCCAACGCTCGCACGAGGATCAGGCTGTAGGCCAGGTAATAGGCACCTGTCGGAACGAGATTGAGCAGGGTACCGTGAATCGCGCGCTGCGTCGCCAGATGCCGATTCTCCCGGTAGAAACGTTCAAAAAGCGACCGCGACCGCTCGCCGAGGTATTTTCCCAGCCCAAAAATCTTCACTTCCTTGGCGCTCTCGTTGCTGGCGCCAAGGTATCGCAAGTAATCCAGCTCACGGCGCTCGGGTGTGTAGCGGTAAAGCATGGAATAGTTCAGCATGGCGAAGCGCGTTTCACCCAGAAAAACCGGGACAGTAGCCGCCACGAGCAGCAGCAACAGCCATGGATAGAAGAAGATAACCGCTGAAAGCAAACTGAGTAACGTAAGCAATTGCTGCGCCATCCCGGCGAGGCCCGCAAGCATTCCCAGTCGCGTGGAAGTCTGTCGCCGGGCGCGCTCCATTTTGTCGTAAAACACTGGATCTTCGAAAGATACGAGGTCGAGCGCGGTAGCGTGTTCCATCAGCTTCAAGCTCACGAAATTCGTAAAACGATCGCCCAACAAGCTGTCTACCAGCGAAATGAAACGCCCTAAGGTATCCGACGCGACCGCCAATAACAGCTCCAAAACCAGCAATTTCCAGATCATGGACCGGTCCGTTGCCTGGTGCCGGATGGCGCGTACCACCAGATCGATGATCCACTTTCCGACCCACAGGGTGGCCAAGGGAAGAAATGCCGAAATACAGCGCAGCAGCAAAGTGCAAACCGTCAGCGTGCGGCTCGTCTGCCACACCATTTTTAGCAGTGGCGGCACGTTCCTAAGCGCTTCGAGACGCTCCCGCCACGTTTGCGGCGCTTGCGCGTTTTTTGGGGAAGCCCGTCTCATGCGGGCAGCAAAAGAAAATGCTCATCCCTGAGAATGAGCATTCTCTTCCCTGTGATCAGGCCTCCGGCTACCCGGAGGTTACGTTTGATGGGAGAATCGGAATCGACGGTATCGCAACCGCCAAAACCTGTTTGTGATTGGAGTGTAGGGCCAGCACGAGGTGAAGTCAAGGGCATTTTTTCCACTTCGCGACAGACTCCGTAAGTAGCGCCGAACAAACCATTTATCCCTGAAGATGTTCTTCCACACTTTGTGTAAAAGCACTGTTTTTGTTGTGGATAAGTAGTTCGTCGATTTGGCTAAACCAATCTGTTTGTTGCACTTACGCGATCTTGTGTGACCTCTTTCAATTCAAATGCAAAGTAGTCAGCGCCTCGTCCGCATCGAGCGTTCCAAAGCGCCGCCGGTACATTCTGGTACCCGCGTGAAGCAGACCCGCCGTCAGCCCAAGCGCGCTCAATAGCACGCTCAAATAGATGATGTTTTTGAGCAATTGGAAGAGCGGCTTGATGGGGCCGGGCGGCGGGGTTTCGTTCCAGGTGATCTTGGCTTCGTATTGTACGCGGCTGAGCAGCGTGTCGGCCTGTTTCTCGCTGGCAGATCCAAATACCACCGCCACCAACACGTCCGAACGCTTCACAATTACATTCCCCAGCAGCTTAAAATCGACGACGTGCAGCCGCGCCATCTCGGGCGTGGCGTAATAAAAAAGGGCCAGGCGAATCGGCTGCTCTTGAGCATTCAGTTGGTAGCTGGCAACTTGCGCTTCCGCGCCTTGTTCGAACCCCGGATTCGCCGAAGCCAGTTCGGGAGCAAACGCCGCGAGCGACGCCGGGCCCAGCACGTATCTCGCCGAATCGGGCGTCAAACCTTGCCGCGGGAGATAACTGAGAATCGCCGGCAGCGACGTGTCCTTCTTGTCCGGCAGCGCCTTCAATTCGCTTTCGACTTGCGCCTTCGTCGGCGCGCCGCCATCGAAGATCACTATGTAGTTATCGTCATTAATCACCGTCCGCTGGCCATCCACCGTGCAAAATGGGGCAAACTCGCAGGGCCGGCCTTGGGGCGAACGCAGCCACTCCCAGGCTGCCAATGCGCCGGTGACGTCTTTCATCCGGTAGCGTGTGACGCTCAAGCTGCCTTGCTTGCCGGCATCCGTACGCACCAATCCGAACTCGTGCCACAGAGCCGCATCGTCGGCAAACAGGGATGTCGAAAAAAGAAGACAGGCCAGAATCAGGCGGCTGCGCCGTGGCATTTTTTGTACTTCTTTCCGCTGCCGCAAGGGCAAAGATCGTTACGTCCCACCTTTGGTCCTTTAGACGCGGACGGTTGCTGGCTTGTTCCGTCACTACCGGTAAATTGCAGCTCCGCTAATTCCTTGTCCTTCTTGCGCTGAATATGGCGCGTCAGATCGACCACCGATTGCTGCGCTTCACGCTGCTGCGCCGCCCGTTGCGCCGGGGAAACCTCGGGAAGCTGAATTTCTTCACCCTCCTCCTCGTCCTCCTCTTCAATCTCCGGATAAGGCATCGGCAGATTTCCGCCTTCAATGCGCATGAAGTACAGAAACTTGATCGTCTCGTCTTCGATACGATCCATCATGTCCTGGAACATGGTGAAGGATTCTTTCTTGTACTCGATCAGCGGGTCTTTCTGCCCGTAACCACGCAGCCCGATCCCTTCCTTCAAGTGGTCCATCGACAACAAATGGTCTTTCCACTGGTTGTCCACCACGTTGAGCATGATGATCCGTTCCGCCTGCCGCAAATTGTCGGCCCCGATCATGCGCTCCTTTTCGTCATAGCGTTCGGCCAACAGTTCGTCGATTTTGTCTTCGATCTCCTGCCGCCCGCCGGCCGCCAACTCCTCCGGATCGATCTTTGCGCCGAACTGGTTCAGTACCGCCGTCTGCAGGCCTATCAGGTCATATTGATCGCTGCGCGCGTGCTCGGGGCAGAACTGGTCGATGAAACTCCCCACAATGCCGCGAACGATTTCTTGAATTCGCTCCTTCTGGTTCTCGCCCTCGAGCAACTGCCGCCGCATGCCATAAACGGCCTGCCGCTGCTTGTTCATGACATCGTCGTACTCGAGAACGTGTTTGCGTGAGGCAAAATGCTGCGCTTCCACTGCCTTCTGCGCGGCGGCGATCCGCGAAGTGATCAGCTTCGATTCGATCGGTACATCCTCTTCCATGCCGAGCCGCAGCATGAGTTTCTGCATGCGCTCGCCGCCGAAGATGCGCAGCAGATCGTCCTGCAGTGAAAGATAGAATCGCGAGCTTCCCGGGTCTCCTTGCCGGCCCGCGCGCCCGCGCAATTGGTTATCAATGCGCCGCGATTCGTGTCGCTCGGTACCTAAAATATGTAGCCCGCCGGCCGCTACCACTTCCTTCCGCTCGGCTTCGATCTCGGCTTTTACTTCCGCCTTGTGCCGCTCCAACTCGCCGGGCGGCAGCATTTCCGGCGACTTGCCATTCTTCCGCAAACGGTCTTCGAGCAGCACATCCGGATTGCCGCCCAGCACAATATCAGTGCCGCGGCCGGCCATGTTGGTGGAAACCGTAACCGCGCCCTTGCGCCCCGCCTGCGCCACAATGTGCGCTTCGCGCTCGTGATTCTTGGCGTTCAGCACTTCATGCCGCACGCCCATCTTCTTTAAAATGCCGGAGAGCCGCTCGGATTTCTCTACCGAAATGGTGCCCACCAGCACCGGCTGCCCTCGCTCGTGGAATTCCTTGATTTCCTTAGCCGCGTTCCGGAATTTTTCGTCCTCGGTGCGGTACACCACATCGGGATTTTCCAACCGGATCAGTGGCTTGTTGGTCGGAATGACCGTCACATCTAGGTTGTAGATCTTGCCGAATTCGGCCGCCTCGGTGTCCGCCGTGCCGGTCATGCCGGCCAGCTTTTTGTACATGCGGAAGAAATTCTGAAAGGTGACGCTCGCCATGGTCTGCGTCTCTCGCTCGATCTTGACGCCTTCCTTCGCTTCCACCGCCTGGTGCAGGCCGTCGCTCCAACGGCGTCCTGGCATCAAGCGCCCGGTGAACTCGTCCACAATGATCACCTGGCCCTCTTGCACGACGTAATCGCGATCGTTTTGATAAAGAATGTGCGCGCGCAGCGCTTGCTGCACGTGATGGTTCATTTCAATGTTCGCGGGATCGTATAGATTGCCGGTGTCGAGCAGCCCTTCCACTTTCAGAACGCCCTCTTCCGTCAACGCCACGGAGCGGTGCTTCTCATCCACTGTGAAATCGCCCGTCGTGTAAGACTGTCCGGGCTCCTTGCCTTCAATCACCTCGCCGCGCTCGAGCTTCGGAATGATGCGGTTGACACGGTAATATTTGTCCGTCGATTCCTCGCTGGGACCGGCAATGATGAGCGGCGTCCGCGCCTCATCGATCAGGATGGAATCGACCTCGTCCACGATTGCGAAACTGAACTCGCGCTGGACATAGTCTTCCAACCGGAATTTCATGTTGTCGCGCAAATAATCGAAGCCGAATTCGTTATTGGTGCCGTAAGTAATGTCGGAATTGTAGGCATCGCGCCGCTCTTGTTCATCCAGATCGTGCACGATCGTTCCCACGGTCAGCCCCAGCGCCCGATGGATCTGCCCCATCCATCCCGAGTCGCGCCGCGCCAGGTAATCGTTCACCGTCACAATGTGAACGCCCTTGCCTCCCAGAGCGTTCAAATAGCTCGGCAATGTGGCTACCAGCGTTTTTCCTTCGCCGGTTTTCATTTCGGCGATGCGTCCGCGGTGCAGCACGATGCCGCCAATGAGCTGAACGTCAAAATGCCGCATGTTCAGCACCCGCCGGCCGGCCTCCCGGCAAACCGCGAATGCCTCGATTAAAAGATCGTCGAGTGACGCCCCATTCGCCAAACGCTGCTTGAAATCGATCGTCTTCGCAGCTAACTCTTGATCGGAAAGCTTTTGGATCTGGGGCTCGAGATCGCCGATCGCCCTAACAATCGGTCGGAGCCTCTTGATCTCCCTGCCGTGCTTCGTGCCAAAAACTTTTTCGAGTGCGCCGTCAAACATATATAGGACTGGTTGTACCTCCAGTTTAACTGGAAGGGCGACTAAACGCTCTTCTTCTCCACCCGGCTCGCCATTGGCTTCAAAATGTCGTCCAAAAGCGCGGGCTCATTGCGGTCGCGCACCAGGTGCGGATACCGCTCCCCACCGTGATAATCGATCTTCACCACCTTGAAAAAGCCGGCGTTTTCGACGATCAACTCGATCGGCTCCTTACGGCCCTTGCTCTCCCGGATGGCCGCATGCAGCAGTTCGTCGGTCGCCCGCCGCCCATTAATCGCAACCAGCTTCATTTCCGGCCCGAGTCCCGCCGCGTACGCCGGCGATCCGATCAGCACATCGTGGATCGTCTGGTCCGAAACGTGAATTCCCAGCGAATACCAGGCATTCACCCCGCGGTCCCGCGCCTCTTCCGCGCGCGTGAACTCGTTCGCCTCTGACGTGTACTCCAAACGGTAGCCGCCATTAATAATGCCGCCCAACGGCGCATGCGGCGATTTCGAAGTCAGCCGCTCCCGCAGAAAGCTTGCCCAATCGTACGGCTGTACTTTGTTTAGGTATCCGGTCAAATCGTCAAACGTATACGTCACCACCTTGGGAGGCGTGTCACCGCCCGCGCCGAGAAAGCTCGCACAAAAATCGTTGAGCGACTTCTTATTCTTGGAAAGCTTGCGGATGGTGGTGTCGACGTCCAACCAAATCAACTCGCCCTCGGGATAATAATCCACCGATCGCCGCCAGTTATCCCACTGATCGCTCGTCGCGTACAGCGTCTGTGCGGCAGTGGCCGTGTCCTGTAAATCACGCCATGTCCGCCCCGGGCGGTGATCGAGCTCTGCAGCGCTTCCTGCCAGCATTGCCCGGTATTGCTCTGCCGTCCAAATGCCGCTCCGCGCCGCTAGCACGTCTCCTAAATACTCGGTCAGTCCCTCATACACCCACAGCAGATCCCCCTTCATCGGCTGCTGGTAATTCGCCGTGGCCAAGCCCGCCGGCCGTCGGTACTTCCCGTTCCACGAATGTGTAAACTCGTGCGGCAGCAGCTCGCCATTCAGCAGGCTCAAATCGTCGTCCAGAAAATTTCGCGCTTCCACCCGATCGTCGCTCGATTGATGATGTTCCAGCCCGAAGTGCGCCACGCTGTCGCTGAGCGTCAGTAGAAAATGGTAGCTGTCATAGTGTCGCGAGCGGTAGAGCGCGCCTGTCTCCCGCACGAGATTATTGAACCCGTCCACAGCTTCCGGGCTGGCATTCAGGTCTTCCGGCCCATCCCCGGCCATGTCGAGATAATGCTTCGGCGAGATTTCAGTGGCCAGTGGGATCTCTTTGAAAAAGCGTCCCGCTAATAGCGGTGAATCCACCAGCATGTCGAGCGGCACGGTCGCAAAGCCAACGGTGTTCCCGGTTTTAGAGACTTCGGTCAGCGCCGTTCCGAACTTCCAGCCCTCCGGCATCGTAATGGACGGCTCAACGCGCACTTCTCCGGCCGGCATTCCGGCTGGATACAAAGCCACTTCGTTCCAACTCACTACCGCCAGATTGGCGCTCGTCGAAGCACCCGCCGAAAACCCGCTCGCCGCGGCTGTCGCCAGAAAATCGGCCTTCGCCTCGATCGTCTTCACGCCCGGCGGCACAACCAGATGAAACGCAAACATGTTAACGTCATCTCGCTGCCATGGAATCTGCTTCCCGTTGGCGGTAAAGACCAGCCCCGCGAAGTTATCGATGGGACCCGTCGGGCTGTGCTCACCCGGAATCCACTGCGGATAGACCAGTGTCAAAGGACCGGGCTCGACCGGAATCGTAAGCCGCGCATGTAGGATCTTGCGCGGAGCGTCGGTAATGTCGAGCGCCAGCTTGATTGGCGCATTCGTCTGAGCAAACAGAGCGGACGCGAAAAACGCCAATGGCAAACAGCTAAAAATTCGCTTTGTCAACCTTCATCATAAAGAAAAGCCGTCCGGGCTTTGCGCCGCGTTGGCTAGACTTTTTGTTGATGAACACCCAGCACCTCGCCCAGATTAATATCGGACGTCTCGTTGCCCCCATCGACGACCCGCGGATCGCCGAGTTCGTCTCCCAACTTGAGCCCATCAACCGCCTGGCCGAAAGCAGCCCCGGGTTCGTTTGGCGTCTGCAATCGGAATCCGGCAACGCCACCGATATTCCGTATAGCGAAGATCCGACGGTCATGGTGAACATGTCCGTCTGGGAGTCGCTCGAGGCGCTCAGGAATTTCACCTACCGGTCGCATCACATAAAGGTTTTTCAAAAGCGGCACAATTGGTTTGAAAAGATGTCGCTCCCGCATTACTGTTTATGGTGGGTTCCCGCCGGTCACCGGCCCACCGTAGCCGAAGGCCGCGCCCGCCTCGAACATTATCAGCAACACGGCGCCACGCCCCACTCCTTCTGGTTCAACGAGTGGTTCCCAGCGCCGATCGAAGATCTCATTCCGGCATGAATCAATCATGCTGCTTCAAGAGACAGCGCGCGTGGCGCGGACGGTCTCTGCCGTCTGCGGGCTGCTCTCGACAAAAGCCCGGTGACCTGCTGGCACGAGCAGATCGGCGATCCGACCGTGGCCGACGGCATCCTCGACCGGCTGGTTCACAACGCCCACCGCATTGAGATCCGGGGAGATTCAATTGCGTAAGAATCGGGGTAGCCGAATACATAGCCATCGCGCTGGAGCGCGTGGCCTCTGGCCGCTAACCACAACCGTTAACTTTCAGGCGGCTGCGCTTCCAGTGCGGCGCGAACGGTCGCGAAAAGAGTCCTGTTTCGCGTCGCGAAAATCAGGTCGCAGCCATGTTCGCCGAAGAACGCCCATTGCTGCTGCCCTTGCCGCTTGAGCCCTTTCGTTACTACCAGTACGGCGAACGCACGGTCCATCTGGATGGCTGCGTGGAAGTCGAAGCGGCGTACTATAGTGCTCCGCCCGGCTGGATCAGCCGCCGCGTTCAGGTGCAATGGAATGGCACACATGTGCGGCTGATTGATCCGCGCACCGGGCAACTCTTACGCGAGCATCTGCGCCAGCAGCGCGGTCGTCACCGCATCCAAGATGAAGATCGGCCCTCGCGCACACCGCTATCGACCGAACAGTTGCTTCGCCGAGCCGAAATGGCCGGACCGCATATTGGCGTATTGTGCCAGACCATGCACAAGGCTGAAGGCCAGACTGCCGTCCGCCGCATCTTGGGCGTACTCGCGCTGGCGAAGAAGTATGGCATTGCCTCTACCGATGATGCTTGCGTCATCGGATTGGAAACCGGTGCCTGCACATACCACTTCGTGCGGCGGTACCTCGAACGCCACCCGCAACTGCCGTTAAGTCTGCGCCAGATCGATCCGCTGATCCGGCAGTTAACGCAATACCGCGATCTCATCGAAAACCGAACCCGTCAGGAGAATGACTCATGCACCTTATAGAACTTGAAAGTGCGCTGCGCCAACTGCGGCTCGGCGGCATGGCCGCTGTGCTCGAAACTCGGTTGCGCCAGGCTCAAGCCGAGCCGATGGCGTCCATTGACTTAATTGCTTGTCTTGTTTCGGACGAACTGACACGCCGTGCTGACCGGCTCCTGGAGCGTCGCCGCAAACAGGCGGGCTTCCGCGACCCCGACAAGAGTCTCGATAATTTCGACTTCGCCTTCAACCCCAAAATGAACCGCAGTCTGGTGTTCGACTTAGCGACAGGTACGTTCATCGGCAAACGCGAAGACTCGTTGTTTTTAGGTCCGGGCGGTACAGGCAAAAGTCACTTGGCGTAAGCGATTGGCCAAGCCGCGATTCTGCAGGGCTATAAAGTGCTGTATCGCGAAACTCACGTTTTGCTAGACGAGCTGTCCGATGCCGACGCCGACGGCACACGCAAAGAGTACATGGAAACGGTCGCCACAGTTCCGCTGCTCATTTGCTCATCATCGACGACTTTGGCATGCGCAAGCTGCCACACACCGCCGCCGAGGATCTGCTCGAAATCGTTATGCGCCGCTACGAGCGTTTCAGCACTCTACTGACCTCCAATCGTCCCGTCGAAGACTGGGGCAAGCTGCTCGGCGACGTTGCTGCCGTCAGCGCTATGCTCGACCGCCTTTTGCATCACGGCCACGTGCTCAAGTGCGGCCCACGTAGTTGGCGTACGAAGACCGCCGCCACACCATAAGGAAAAAAGCTTTGCTTATTGCGAGGGCGCCGCCCTCGCGCTCCCGGGATTTATCGCTTTCGGGCCAGAATGGCTCAGTATTGAACTCGGAGCAACGGACTCTACAATCAAAGCAGCAATGATCAGGGGCTTGATAGCGCAATCACTACTCATCAAATTTTGCTCCTGCATGGCGGCGGCTTTGGTATCGGCGCAGCGTGCTCCTGATCAGCACCACAAAAGACCGGGCTTCCAATCATGGGATGATTGCGTACTCCTCCGAAAAGCAGACTTGCAGGATGTGGGCGCACCTAAGTTCGGGGACTACCCGCCGGTAGTGAGCACCACGAGTGCGCACCCTAGGTTGGACATAACAAGCAACAAAATCGCACGCGAGTATCCGACGGTCTTGAGAAGGGCTCTGAAGGACCCCGCAAATTACGCCGGTCACTACACCGTGGCGATCTGGGGCTGTGGTTCATCATGCTTGATGTTTGCGGTGATTGATCGCGAAACAGGCCGTGTGATCACACCGAAGGGCTTCAGCACAGTGAGCGGAGTGCATCTTGCTGCTGATGACTTCTTGCCCGACACGCCCAAAAATACTTGGGCCCTCCGCTTCAAGCCTGAGAGTACGCTACTAGTTGTACTGGGTGCCCTCGATGAGGACGAACAGAACAGAAATGGTGCGTTCTATTACACTCTGAAAGGGGACCAGCTCGTCCTCGTGCATACAACGGTCGTCAAAAAGACCTGTGCAGCTCCGCGCTCATAAGTCAGGTGGGCGATAAAGTCGCCCCGCCATTCCGGTTCCTATGTCGGCGCTCCGGTCGCATCCTGCGTAGCCGTCCCTCCGCAGAGGTATCGTTAGTCTATTGCTTTTCCTGCTTCCTTAGCAAGGAAAGTTTGCGCGCTGACCACTTACGAGGTATAACTATTCTTGTTCTGGATCGGATCTTCCGTTGGCCGGTTTTGAAGTGATAACGTATGGCCGGTTTTCAGGTGATTACCGAGGGCGAACTTCCACCAAATTGCTATCCTCACTTGCGAAGAACTCGAGGTACTCGTCATGGCTGAAGAAAACGTTCACATAATCCGCTTGCGTCAACACATAGCCACCCCAGCCGTTCAACATTGCAAGTTGCAGAAAGGAGGCTAGGTCTTCTGCTTCATGCTCAAGGAACAGATGCCCAGGCGCTTCCGCAAGCAAGTGGTAGTCGCCATACGACTGGCGAAGTTTGTAATATATGTGCCAGTTCTCACTGCTTGGCCATATCCCCCACTCTGAGATCCAAAGCAGTGTTGGCATTCGATGGGTCAATGACGACGCGATCCAATGAGCTATCGAAAAAACTCTATAGGGCTCGCTCGGATAATTGACCATTTCGCTATGACGGGCATTTGAACGACTCGGCTTTATCCGTTGTCGTACTCCAAGCCACTGTTCACAATCTTTCTCAGTGTAAAAGCGCATGTGCCTTTGTCCACTGTAGCCTCCCGCTTCATTGCCATACGTCGCCGACACGAAGTGCCGCGTCCTAAAACTCAGAACATCCAAGTCTTGATCACATCCTTCTTAAGTTAGCGCTTATGGGCACCTGCCCCTATCGCCCTCTTTTCTGTTGCATTGGCGTGGCTGGTGGGAGCCTTTGCGGCGTGGGCTTTTGGAAAGCGCGCCCGGTTTTTATGCCGGTCTCGTGATGGCAACTTGCGTCTGTCGTCGGTTGTTTACTCGAATCCTGATTCCCGATGTACCAAAGTCAACTCTTGCTTAAAAACACCAAAGTAACTCCTATCGCGACCAGAAAGATCCCGAACCAGCGACTAGAACTTACATGCTCGCGCAGGAAAACCATTCCTCCAAAAGCGCCAATAACGTAACTTAAGGCAGTTACAGGGACGACGAAACTAACGTTGTAAATGGACAGCGCTCCGAGCAGAGCGAAAAAAGCTACTGCCATCATGCCCACCCCTAGCCACATCCACGGCATGCGTAGCGCCCGGAGAATCAAATGGGCCATATCGGCCGGATGAAAACTGGTTGCTTCTCCCGTGTCCTGCATGGCGCGGGAGACGCATAACTCTCCGAACGTTCCCGCCACGACGATCAGTATAAACAGAACGTAATGCGGCAAAATCTATACCCGGCCCTTCGTTCTGGGATTCGTGCGCCCGACAACAAAAACACCTAGACAAATGAACACAATGCCGGTCCAACGCAACGGGGATATTCTTTCCCCCAACATCAGGTATCCGAGCAGGGCAACCAGGCCATAAGCAAGCGAAGAGGCGGGCTGTACAAAGCTGTAGTCGGCCATAGAAAGCACCAACATATAAGCCACAAAAAATGTAAGAAGCGATGCAATTCCCAACCAAATCGCTCCGGACGCCAGGATCTTTGGCACGGAATGAAACAACTCCGATACCGGCCAAACAGGCTCCCCGATATGCTTCATCCCTTTACCGAGAAGGACATTGCCTAGCGGGCCGGCAACAACCATCACAGCGATCAATAGATAAGTCTTTACAGGGAAGGATTTTGAGTCCGTCATTCACCTGGTCTTTCTTGTGGCAAACCGCCCCGCCTTGACCGTCACGGCCCGGAAAAATTCTTCTTCTCCCCCACCTTCAGCAACTTACCCGCAAAAACGGCCTCCGCCTGAACACCTGCGCCGCCATACTCGCCTTGTAAATGAAGATGATTTCTAAAGAGAGACAGCCAGTGGGACAGGTCGTCGGTCTCCGCGGCCTGCCATTTCGTTTCGTAAAAAACGCCCTTTCTTCGCCTCATCGATCATGCTTTGCCCGGCGTTCTCAAAAGCACTTCTGAAATACTACTCTTTACGCGCACATTATGTGGATCGTCCGGCTAGCTCTTAGTCGCCCATATACCTTCGTGGTGATGGCCGTTCTCATCGCCATTCTTGGCGGCACTTCCATCGTCACCATGCCGGTCGATATCTTCCCGTATATCGATATCCCCATCGTCAGCGTCCTCTGGGTCTATTCAGGCCTGTCGCCTGAGGAAATGGAGAAGCGCGTCGTTACTGGCTTCGAGCGCAGCCTCACCGCCAACGTCAACGACATCGAACACATCGAGTCCCAATCCTATAACGGCTACGCGGTGGTCAAGATTTACTTCCATTCGAATGTCAAGATCGACATGGCGGTCGCTCAGGTAACCGCCAGCATGCAAAGCGGTCTCCGCCAGATGCCGCCTGGTATGTTCCCGGCCAATGTTCTCAAGTATGACGCGTCGAGCGTCCCCATCCTGCAGCTTGGGCTCTCGAGCAAAACCTTGCACGAGCAGGAAATTTTCGATCTGGCAAACAACTTCATCCGTACGCCGCTCGGCACCGTGCAGGGCGCTTCCGTCTCCTACCCCTTGGGCGGGAAGCAGCGCGCCGTCATGGTCGATCTAAATCTCGACGACCTCTACTCTAAGCAGCTTTCCCCACTGGATGTTTCTAACGCCTTGAACGCGCAGAACCTGATTCTGCCCGCGGGCACGGCCAAGCTGGCCGGCACGGAATATCTGATTAGGGTCAATAGCAGCCCGCTCGATCTCAACGACTTGAACAACCTGCCGATCAAAACGGTCAATGGGGCGACGGTCTACATCCGCGATGTGGCCCAGGTCCGCGATGGCTTCTCGGTCCAAAACAACATCGTGCGCGCCAACGGATCGCGTGGCGTTCTCCTCACCATCACGAGGAACGGCAAAGCTTCCACCCTGGCCATCGTGAACGCCGTGAAAGCAGCCCTTCCCAGAATTTTGGCCAATGTCACGCCGGAGCTGAAAGTCGTGGCCCTCGCCGATCAATCGCTGTTTGTGCGGGCCTCCATCCGCGGTGTCGTGCGCGAAGCTCTGATTGCCGCCTGCCTGACAGGCATCATGATTCTGCTCTTCCTGGGAAGCTGGCGCAGCACCTTGATTGTCTGCATCTCCATTCCGCTCTCGATCCTCACCTCGCTTTCCGTCCTGAGTCTGCTCGGTCAGACAATCAACGTCATGACGCTCGGAGGTCTTGCTTTGGCGGTCGGCATTCTGGTGGACGATGCCACGGTAGAGATCGAAAATACCCACCGCAACCTGGCAATGCGCAAACCGCTGCTCCGCGCAGTACTTGATGGCGCGCAGCAGATCGCGGTTCCCACGTTTGTCGCTACCCTTTCCATATGCATCGTGTTTGTGCCCGTGTTGCTGCTGACCGGAACCGCCCGCTACCTGTTTACTCCGCTGGCGATGGCCGTGGTCTTCGCCATGCTCGCTTCTTACCTGTTGTCGCGTACCTTGGTTCCCACCATGGTGGCCTATCTGCTGAAGCCAGAGGTTTATTTGTACCAACAGGGCGCGCACGGCGAAACGGCCGGCGGCAAGGGAGCGTTCTGGCGCCTGCACTATTTGTTCAACTCCGCCTTCGAAGCGCTCCGCTATCGCTACCTCGGCTTACTCGATTGGTCGCTCAGCCACCGCGGACGCGTTCTCACTGCCTTCATGGGAATCTCCATCGCGTCGCTGGGTCTCGTCTGGTTCGTAGGCGAAGATTTTTTCCCGAATGTGGATTCCGGCCAGATGCGGCTGCACGCCCGCTGTCCACCCGGCACCCGCATTGAAGAGACCGAGGTCGAGTTTGCCAAGGTCGAGCGTGCCATTCGCGCGGTGATCCCGGCCGACGAGATCGAATCCCTGATCGATAACATCGGGATTCCCAACAGTTGGACCAGCATCGCCCAGGGCGATATACCCACCATTTCGAGCGCCGACGGCGAAATCCTGATTTCGCTTGAGAAAAAACATGGCTCTACGCGCGATTACGAAGAACTGCTCCGCCAACAACTGCGCGAAAAGTTCCCCAGCATGTCGTTTTTCTTCCAACCCGCCGACATCACCAGCCAGATTTTGAACTTCGGCCTCCCCGCGCCCATTGATCTCCAGATCGTTGGGCGAAACGCCGACGCGAATTACCAGATCGCCCAGATCCTCGCGGCCAAGATTTCGCGCATCCCAGGCGCTGCCGACGTTCACGTCCACCAGGTAATCGGCCAGCCGGAAATTCGTCTCAACGTAGATCGCGTCAAGGCCTCGGAGCTGAACTTGACGGAACGCGACGTCACCGGAAACATGCTGATCTCGCTAACCGGCAACGGCTCAGTCGCGCCGAATTTCTGGATAAACTGGGCCAACGGCGTGAATTACAGCGTTGGTGTGCAAACGCCGCAATACCGCATCAATTCCTTGGATGCTTTGCTTCGTACCCCGATCTCTGTCGCGACCGGCGTGGTTAATAGCACTACTGCCGGTTCGCAAGCGGGCGCGGCTGCAGGCGGTAATGCCTATGTCGCCGCTTCCCCAAACGGCTCCTCCCAGGCTTACGGCAATCCCGGGGCAATGACCGGCAGTACGCAGCTTCTTTCGAACCTCGTCACCATCCAACGCGACTACGCTCCGGTGATCGTCAACCACTACAATGTCTGGCCCGTTTTTGACGTCTATGCAAACGTGCAGCGCCGCGACTTGGGCGGCGTCGGCGCAGCAGTTGAAAAGATCATGCGCCAGGAAGAAGGCCATCTGCCCCGCGGCACATCCTTCGAGCTGCGCGGCCAAATTGAAACCATGGAATCGTCCTTCTTCCGCCTGGGTCTCGGCATGCTCTTCGCCGTCGTTCTCGTCTATCTGCTGATGACGGTAAACTTTCAATCCTGGCTCGATCCGTTCATCATTCTGACCGCGCTGCCGGGCGCCATGGCTGGCATTCTCTGGATGCTCTTCGTCACCGGTACCACCTTGAGCGTCCCTTCGTTGATGGGCTCCATCATGTGCATCGGCGTCGCCACCGCGAACAGCATTCTGATGGTCACCTTTGCCAACGATGAGCGAAGCCGCCTGCCTTCCGCCCGCGATGCCATGCTCTCCGCCGGCCAGGCCCGCATCCGGCCGGTCCTGATGACCGCCACTGCCATGATTCTCGGCATGCTTCCCATGGCGCTCGGCCTGGGCGAAGGCGGAGAACAAAATGCTCCCTTGGGCCGCGCCGTTTTGGGCGGCCTCCTGTTCGCTACCGTGACCACCTTGTTTGTCGTCCCCATCATTTATAGTTATCTGCGCACCGAACCGCCGGTCGATCACGAAACGCAGCTCCAACATCTTGGCCTCTAAATGCGATCTGACGAAATCAATCTGGCCGAAACCACCGAAGAACGCCTGCGGAAGGAGAATCAGGATCTCAAGCGCCAGCTTCTCGAGCTAAAAGCATCGGCGGCGCCGGTCAAGCTCTGGCATCCTTCCTCACGTACCATCTGGTCCATCGTCTTTGGCGTCGCCGTTCTCATCGTCGTCGCCTTTCTCGGCGGCTACATTCCTCTTCAGAAACGAAACGCCCTCATCGACCGGGAATCGTTCGAGCAGGCGCATGCGCTCCCCCGAGTCGAAGTCATTCAGGTGCAGTCCTCCTCGCAAAACAGCGTGTTGGAACTCCCCGGTAATATCGAGCCCATCACCGAAGCGCCCATACTCGCCCGCGCCGACGGATACGTCAAGCGCCGTCTGGTTGATATTGGTGACCGCGTCCGCACGGGCCAACTGGTGGCCGAGGTGGAAGCGCCCGAGCTCGACGAACAGGTTCGCCAGTCCCAGGCCGCCTTAGAGCAGGCCCGCGCCTCTCTCGAAGAGGCGCTCGCCAATTCCGAGCAAGGCAAATCCAACCTCGAGCTCGCGCGCGTCAATGCTCAGCGCTGGAGCAATCTCGTTAACCGCGGCATTGTCTCCCGCCAGGATAACGATCTGTATCAGACCCAATATCAATCGCAGGTCTCCGGTGTGCACTCGCTCGAGCGCGCCGTAGCCGCTCAACGCGGCAATGTCGCCGCCGCCGAAGCAAACGTCGCGCGCCTTCAGAATATGCGTGGTTACCGCATGGTGAAAGCGCCGTTCGATGGCATCATCACCTTGCGCAACGTCGATACCGGTGCGCTGGTTACGGCCGGCGGCACGCTCCTGTTCCGTATCGCGCAAACCGGCACGCTTCGCACCTATGTCAACGTTCCGCAGGCCAACGCCAGTTTCGTGCGGACTGGCCAACCAGCGCAGTTGAAGGTATCGAACCTGCCCGGACGTACGTTTGCCGGTACAATTGCTCGAACGGCGGACTCTCTCGATCCCGCCAGCCGTACCATGCTGGTCGAAATTCACGTGCCAAACCAGGACGGCGCGCTCCTCCCCGGCATGTACGCGCGCGTCGATCTCAGCAGCACCCGAGTCCATCCGCCGCTGCTGGTTCCGAGCGATGCCCTCATCGTTCGCCCCGACGGTACCGAAGTTGCCGTCGTCCGCCCGGACCACACCATACACCTGCAAAAGATCGAAATCGGCCGCGATTACGGCGACCGCCTCGAAATCGTCAGCGGCCTCGATGTGGGCGACATGATCGTCCAGAATGCCGGTGATTCGGCGCGCGAA
>DASYAX010000237.1:0-11755 GCA_036501045.1 Bryobacteraceae bacterium | reverse complement strand
TCATAGCAGTAATAAGCGAAAAGGGAACCTTGCGGTTCCCTTTAGTCGCGTCGATCGGAATCGACCCTAGAGTTGTGACTAGATGGTCCCCTTCACAGCGGGGTATTTCGAGTATATCCCGGGCAAGCTAGCTGACTTTCTCGGCGATCGACTTCGCCTGAACGAATTGCAGGAGATAATCGGGGCCGCCGGCCTTGGAGTCGGTGCCCGACATATTGAATCCGCCAAAGGGATGAGCGCCGACCATCGCGCCGGTGCATTTGCGATTAATATACAAATTGCCGACGAAAAAATGGCGCCTCGCTTTCCCCGCTTTCTCCTTGTTGGCCGTGAAAACGGCGCCAGTTAAACCGTATTCGGAATCATTCGCCAACTGCAAGGCGTGATCGAAGTCCTTGGCCTTGGCGACCGCGAGCACCGGGCCAAAAATCTCCTCCTGAAAAATACGGGCCTTAGGATCGACATCCGCGATCACCGTCGGCTTAATGAAATATCCTTCTCCCGCGGCAGGACCGCCGCCGGCAACCAAGCGTCCTTCGCTCTTCCCGGTTTCGATGTAGTTGAGGATGGTGTCGCGCGCGCGGGCATTGATTACCGGTCCCATATAGTTTGCGAGCTCATGCGACGGGCCAATGGTGAGGGCCTCCGCTTTGCTCTTCAGCTTTTCTAGGAATTCGTCATAAACGGCTTCATCCACAATGGCGCGCGAACAGGCCGAGCACTTTTGGCCCTGGTAACCAAAAGCCGATTGCAGTACGCCGAGGACCGCCTGATCCAGGTTGGCTTCACGATCGACGATGATGGCGTCTTTGCCACCGAGCTCGGCAACCACACGCTTGATCCATAGCTGCCCCTTCGGCGTTTTAGCAGCCAGTTCGTTGAGCCGTAAACCCACGTCGCGCGAACCGGTGAACGAGATGAAACGTGTCTTCGGATGCAGCACCAAAGTATCGCCGATGGCGGCTCCGCTGCCGGTAAGCAGTGAAAAGCTCTGCGCCGGTACGCCAGCCGCGAGCATTACTTCGGCAAACTTAGCGGCGATGGTGGGGGTGTCGCTCGAAGGCTTAATTACGACCGTATTACCGGTAACCAACGCTGCTGTTGTCATGCCCACCAGAATGGCGAGCGGAAAATTCCAGGGCGGAATGATGATCCCAACCCCTAGCGGCAGGTACAACATCTCGTCCCGCTCGCCCGGAAGTTGAACGACAGCGTCAGGGCTTGCCAGCTTAAGCGCCTGCTGCGCGTAGTAATCGCAAAAATCGATGGCTTCTGAAACGTCGGCTTCCGCCTCGGCCCAGGTCTTTCCAGCCTCGACTACCAGCCAGGCATCGAACTCGTATTTGCGCTCGCGGAGGATTTGAGAGATTCGCCGCAAATATTCCGCCCGCGTTTGCATGGGCACTTCGCGCCAGGTTGGAAAGTACGAATACGCCGCTTCCACCGCATCTCTCGCGTCCTGTTCGGAGCCTTTTTGATGAATGCCGACCACTTCCGACGGCTTCGATGGATTTAGCGATTCGAGCTTCGATGCGGACTGGCGGCGATCGCCAGCGATGAGCAGCTCGTATTCCTTGCCGAACTCAGAGCGCACTTGCTCGAGTGCCGCGCGCATGGCGGCGGTATTTGCCGGCTGGCTGAAGTCGGTATACGCCTCGTTGACGAACTGCGCCATCAGGTGCGCTCTTCGAAGGTTTTCTCCGCGATGCGACGGCCACGTTCGAACATCTCCGACGCCTCCTGGGCGATTTCGCGGCCACGCTCAAAAACCTCGCGACCCTTCTCAAATACTTCCTGGCTGGTTTCGAGGAAGTTTTTGCGTCCGCGCGCCGCCTGTTTGCTCAGCTTGCGTCTCGTGCGCTCGCCGGATTCCGGCGCGAGCAATATGGCGGCGCTCACTCCCACTACCGCGCCGAATACAAACCAAGCCAAGCTACTGCCGATTCGATTTTCGTCTTCCATCGTTCCTCCGCTTTCATTCTATGCGTGGCGTTAGCGGAAAGTTTCGAGCTCGACTTTGTCTCCGTCTGTGCGGAATGTGATCAGGCCATGCTGATCGGTGCGTAAGACCATCGCGTGGTGCTCCGCCAGCCTTTCGAGAACGGTTGGGTGCGGATGATGGAACTGATTCTTGTAACCGTCGGAGATGATGGCAAACTGCGGGTGTATCTGGCTGAGAAATTCCTCGCTGGACGACGTTTTGCTGCCATGGTGGCCCACCTTGAGGAGCGTAACGGGCCGAAGCTCACCGCTTCCGGCCATGTCGTCTTCGACCGGGCGCTCGGCGTCGCCGGTAAGCAGAATGCTGCGGTGTCCATAGCTGACTTCGAACACCAGCGAATCGTCATTTTCGGCGCTGTCGCCTGGAACGTAATCGGGAGCGGGCGCCAGGAATCGCAGCTTTGCCGCGCCAATCGTCACGGGAGCCGAATTGCGATTCAGGGCCACAATCGGCACATGGTCACTCGCGGCATGCCGCTCGACGGTCATCCACTCGGCGGTTTTGGGTTCCGCGCCGATCCATAAGGCGCGCGGCCGGAAATTATCCAGCACTGAGGCCAAACCTCCCATGTGATCGGAATGTCCATGCGTCAGTACGGCGTAATCCAGATGCCGGATCCGGCGGCTCCACAAGTACGGCGAGACGACGTCTTCCCCCATGTCGATCTGCGGTTTGCGCTTCATGCGCTCCATACCGGGGAAGCCGCCGGCATCCACCAGCATCGTTTCTCCATCGGGAAAAACCAGCAGCAGGCTATCGCCTTGGCTGACATCGATCGCTGTTAGTTCGAGCATTCCCGGATGCAACTGTGGTTTCCAGGGCTGCCAGCAGATGGTGACGAATAACGCGAGCGAGCAGGCCAGCGCGGGCGCTATCCAACGGTGATGGCGGATTGCCATGGCGAGCAGGAGGAGTGACGCCGCAAAGGCGATCGATAGGGCGATCGGGATGGCTCCTTGACGCCAGGGCGGTTCGAAGCGCACGTGCCACGAAGCCACCGCTTCGGCCCAAACCAGTAGGAGTTTGGTCACAAGCGCCAATGCGTGAGAGCCGGTGAGGAGGGAGGCGAATCCGAGCGGCACCACCAGCGAAAGCAGCGGAATGACTACGATATTTGCCGACAAGCCGGTGACCGAAAGGCGATGAAAATAGCTGACCATCGGCAGAGCCAAGCCGAATTGCACACACGCTGAGACGATCACGGCCTCGAACACGAAGGCGGCCAGCAGGGCTCCTTTCGAGACCAGAAACCGCGATTGATTCACCGAAAGACCAGTCCAACTGCGGAGCGTGTCGGCGAGCAGGCGCAATTCCACCCGCCATTGGGCGGCCCGGGCCTCGAGTTGGGGATCGTATTTCACGTGATCGAAATGTTTGACGGATGCCCGCAGCGGTTCGGTCCAGCGCTCCATCAGCGGGATGGCAAACGCCGCGATGGCGGCGGCGGAAAGGAACGAAAGCTGAAAGCTGGGATCGAATAATTGGTCCGGGTCGAAGCTGAGGTAAATAACCCCGATCACCGCCAATACATTCAGGATGCGCGTCTTGCGAAAGCAGTACGCAGCGATCAGGAACAGCGTGAAACCGCCGGCCGCCCGCACCACTGGGGAGCTGAAACCGGAGATGAAGGCGTAAAGCCAGGTAGCGAGCGTTGCGACGCCCAAGGCTGGAATGCGGCGCCACCGCAGCAGCCGTAGAATCAGGAGCAGCGTGACGGCCAGCACCGAAACGTGTTGGCCCGAAATGACCAGCGCGTGGTACGTGCCGGTCACGCGGAAATCGCTGGTCCAGCGGCGCTCCACCCCACTCGTTTCGCCCAGCAGAGTAGCCTGCAGCAGTGCTCCGGTATGAGGATCGTCCGGATATAAACGAATCAGCCGGTCCAGAGCCCAGGTGCGCACGGCATAGAGAGCGCCTACCGCGCGCCAGCCGCAGCGCCCTTTGAGCAATTTGACATCCTCGATGCTCGCTACCGACCCGGTCCAATAAATGTGCTGCGCCGCCAGATAGCCTGCGTAATCGAATTCACCCGGATTTTGAAAGTTTCGTGGCGAGCGGATCTTGGCTGCCGCTTCCACCTGCTGACCGTATAGGAGAGGAAGCTTCTCATCCCCTTTTAGATTGACGGTGATGCGGATAGCGGCCGGAGGCTTCGACTCGCGAGCGAGGTTCAGAGTGAACTGTTCGCGGCCGGTCGAGAACACGGGCGGATTCGTCACGCAGCCGTCGAGCAGGACGGTCTCGGTATCTTCCGCGGTCAGTTTGGGTATGCGATCCTGGCGGTGCAAAATCTGGGTAGCGATTCCGGCTAGCGCCAGCGCGAGACAGGCGGCGAACCAACGCATGGGACGGCTGTGAGTCAGGAAAATGCAGGCAGCGCAGACGGTCGCCGTTCCCAGCGCGGGGATGGTCAAATCGCGCAGTTGAAAAAACAGGAAATGAGCCAGCAGGATTCCGCTGGCCAAGGCGGCCACCGGCAACAGCAACGGCTCGCGGCGCACACAGATCTAGTGCCGGCCGTGCGCCGAATGCTCTCCGGATCTATCCCAGTCTGGCAAAGGGCGTAAATTAGTTTGGAGTTTTGCCTTGACAGAGCGCGGATTACTACCCCATACTAAAGAAAATTTAATAGCCATTTTACTAGGCATGTGTGGCGCGTGGGCCACTAAGTTTTTTTCTTCCGGTCCTTTAGTTTCAGCAGTTTTCGTCTAGAGTTCTCCTCCAACCCAAACTAGCTGGCTGATCGGGTAAAGCCGATCAGCCGGTTTTTTTGACTTCAGCCATGCGGATCGGAATTACCTGCTATCCAACCTATGGCGGGAGCGGCATTGTCGCAACTGAGCTGGGCCTCGAGCTTGCGCAACGCGGGCATGAGGTGCATTTCGTTAGCTATGCGAACCCCATCCGGCTGGACCCCGATACACCGAACGTCTGTTATCACGAGGTCGAAGTCTCTACTTACCCGCTGTTCGTCTATCCGCCTTATACGCTGGCACTTGCTTCGCGCATGGCGGAGGTCGCGGAGCGGCATGCCTTGGATTTGCTGCATGTGCATTACGCCATCCCGCATTCCATTTCGGCGCTGCTGGCACAGCAAATGACGGCCGGCCGGCATTTACCATTCATCACGACGCTACATGGCACCGACATAACGCTGGTGGGGACAGACCGCTCCTATTTCCCGATTACGAAGTTCTCGATCGAACGGTCGGACGGCATTACCACCATCAGCGAATACATGCGCGAGCGCACGGTAGATTTCTTCGGCGTGCGGGACCCGATCGAAGTGATCCACAATTTTGTCAACTGCCAGCTCTATAAGCCGGACGAAGAGGCGCGGAATAAGGGCCGGAAGCGGATTCTGCACATTTCGAATTTCCGGCCTGTAAAGCGTGTGCTGGATTGCGTTCGAGCCCTTGCCAAAGTGCGTGAACACGTGGATGCGGAATTGATTATGGCCGGGGACGGTCCGGATCGCGGTCCCGCCGAGCAGTTGGCAGCCGAGCTAGGTATGCAGGAGCATGTGCGCTTTCTTGGCAAGCAAGACCACATGGAGCGTTTGATCCCACGGATGCACGCGCTGCACCTACCCAGCGAGACGGAGGCGTTCGGGTTGGCGGCATTAGAGGCAATGGCCTGCGGCGTACCACCTGTAGCCACACGGACCGGCGGAGTACCAGATCTGATCACGCATGAAGTGGATGGATTCATGGAGCCGGTGGGCGACATTCCGGCGCAAGCGGCCCGTTTGACGGAAATCCTGACCGACGTGCGATTACATGCCGCCATTGCCCGCGCGGCGCGCCAATCGGCACAAACGAGGTTCAGTACAGAGCTGATTATCCCGAAGTACGAAGCCTACTATAGACGAGTCTGCGAACGCGAGGGAACTTGGACCGCCCCGGCGGTGTCCAAACTGGTAGGCCGAGAGTGTAGCCGCGGATAGCGGTAAAATCAAGCGATGGCGCAACCCTTACTGACCAATTCGGGCAAACTGTCCATCCTGGCCGGCGCCCAGAGTGGAGTATCCGAGGAAGACGCTCGCATTCTGAGGGGACTGCGATCGGGAATCGAGGAAGCGTACGAGGAGCTGATCGAGCGATA
Source organism: Bryobacteraceae bacterium (assembly GCA_036501045.1). Classification (GTDB taxonomy): domain Bacteria; phylum Acidobacteriota; class Terriglobia; order Bryobacterales; family Bryobacteraceae; genus Bog-105. The sequence goes on along the minus strand of DASYAX010000237.1, from coordinate 5,649 downwards.
TGAGCAGCCGGTCTACGGGATGGTGTATCGCTTGTTGGGAAATCAGTCGGATGCCTGCGATGTCGTCCAGGAAGTGTTCCTTAAGGTCTTTCGCAGTGTCAGCGCGTTCCGGGAACAGAGCAGCTTGCGGACCTGGATTTACCGCATCGCGGTGAACGAGGCGCACAACCACCGGCGCTGGTTCGTGAGGCACTGCCGTCGCGAGGTTTCCTTCGAAGACGACTGCGCAGAGCGCCCCAATTCGCTCGAATACACGCCCGACCCGGGTCGATCGCCATTCGAGCAAACGCTCGATAGCGAGAATCGGACGTTGATCGAACAGGCGCTAACCAGAATCAATCCGGTATTTCGTACGGCGGTGGTTTTGCGCGATATACAAAACCTGAGCTACGAAGAGATTGCCGAGATTTTACAGGTTTCGCTGGGAACCGTGAAATCGCGGATTGTGCGCGGCCGGGAGGCTTTGCGCCGGGAGCTTACGCAGCGGCCCGATCAGGGCTTTGCCGAAGCGTTGGCGTAGGTAGAGGTTTTTCCAGAGAATGGGACGTGCATGACCTGTTGGAGTGTTAGGCGACGCGGTAACGAATACGTAGACGGGCGGCTGCGCAGCGGCGAGCTTTCCCGGGTCGAGGCGCACCTGTCAGAGTGTGGCGGCTGTGAGCTTCGGATAGACGATATTCGTTCGGTTCGCTCAGCGCTTCGGAAACTTCCAAAAGCCCAAGCGCCGGCGGATCTGCGCACTCGATTGCAGGTGGGGGCATCGCGGGAACGAAGCGCGCTCATTGAGACCAACGGCTCGCGGTGGCAGCGTGTTTGGAACCGCTGGAAGTTTCGCCTTGATGGGCTGATGCGGCCGCTCACGATTCCGGCCACCGGCGGAGTGGTTTCGAGCCTGCTGTTGTTCGGCGCGCTCGCCTTTACCATTGGAACTACCACGCGCGCGGTCGCGTATGAAGTGCCGGTGATGTACTCGGACAGGATGCCCGCTAACTTGGTTCCACTCGAGTTGCACTCCGCCGTAGTACTCACCTTGAGCCTGGACGGAAATGGCCGAATCACCGATTATGCGGTGCGCGATGGCGGCAATTCCTTCGTGGGCAACGCTGCCAGATTGCAGGGCGACAACATTACGGTACCTGAAATTCCCAGTGTGTTGGCGCTGGCCCTGCCCATCTCGAGCGACATTCGCATTTCCTTCAAACCGATGATGTTCCGCCAGTAAAATATGAACCGCTTTGTGACGCTCGGTTTTGTGCCGCGCGGCTTCGATTTGGCGTTACTGGTGCTGCGTGTCTGGGCGGGAATCAGCCTCTTTCTGGGGCACGGCATGGGGAAGATTGTGGGATTTTCTCACATGTCCGCCCGCTTTGCCGATCCGTTTCACATTGGGTCGGCGCCTAGCCTCGCGTTGGCTGCGTTTGCCGAAGGGATCTGCTCGCTGCTGCTGATCCTGGGCCTCGGGACGCGTTGGGCCGCGTTAGTTATAGCCATCGACTTGAGCGTAGCTTTTGTGACAGTTCACAAGTTTCATCTGCTCGGACAGCATAATGGTGAGCTCGCCTGGGTCTATATCGGCGTCGCGCTGGCGTTGTTCCTTGCGGGCGGCGGAAGGTTCAGTTTGGACGGTAAGGTGTAGCGGCTTTAGATGCGAGTTCGAAGCGAGTAGTCTTCATCGTTACGCGTCAGGTTCGGACTGTAATACGGATCGTTCGCGATCAGATCTTTCCATTTGGAGCGCATGGCAGCGACTTCTTCCGGATGCGGTGTCAGATCCTTGGCCGTCTTCGAAAGAGATTCGTGGTGGTAAAGCACGGCGTGCGGAGTATACAGCACACGGTAGCCGAAAGCTCCGATCTTCAGGCAGAGATCGACATCGTTGAAGGCCACCGCGAACTGCTTTTCATCGAAGCCGTCGGCTTGCCAGAAAACGCTTGAGCGAGTCATGAGGCATGCTCCGGTAACGGCGCTGACGTCGCGAATCACGTCGGTGAAATCAAAGTAATGTCCAGTTGAGCCGTCCATGCCTTTGAACGCGTGGCCGCAATTATCATAGATGCCCATGACAACACCGGCATGTTGAATGGCGCCGTTAGGATAGAGAAGCTTGCCGCCCACCGCTCCCACCTCTGGCCGTAGCACCAGCTCGAGCATGGCCTGAAGCCAGTCGGGTGTGATCACCGAAGTATCGTCGTTTAGAAAAAGTAACACCGGCGACGTGCATTGGCGGGCTGCGGCGTTGTTGATGGCCGAATAGTTGAATGGCTTGTTACGCCAATCGATGTAGCGCAAGTTCGAGTGGCCCGCTTGAAAGTCGCGAACGGCCTTCTCGACGGTATTGGTTCGCGAGTTATCGATGACGACTATCTCGTAGTCGAGGTAAGTCGTTTTGCCGAAGATGCTGTTGAGGTTGGCCTGTAGCACTTCGATTCTGCCGCCGGCAGCGATGATGATGCTGACGCGAGTGCCTTCCGGAATCGGATAACGTACTCGCCAGCGGCCCGGAACGCTGCCAGGCTCGACGTGCGCGCCGGCGGCACTCCGGCGGCAACTTTGCTCGAGCGCTTTTCGCGCTGCATTCAGTGAATACTGTTTGTGCTCCATGCTGCTGGCCGTCGAAGCGACGCCGGCTCGCCAGTGATAAAGAATTTTGGGAACGTGCGCTACGTGCGAAGCCTGTTCGGCGGCACGCAATATCAGGTCGTAGTCCTGGCTGCCATCGAGCACAGGATCGAACAAACCGATCTTTTGCGCGAGATCCCGCCGCAGCACCAGCAAATGGCACATATAGTTCTCAGACAGCAGCAGATCGGGTGACCAATCGGGCTTGCAGAACGGCTCCAAACGCTTGCCTTGCGTGTCGATTTTGTCTTCGTCACTGTAAAGCACTTCGGCGCTGGGGTTTTGATTCAGCGCTTCACAAACATAAGCGAGGGCGTGAGGGGCCAATGTATCGTCATGATCGAGAAAACAGATATACTCGCCGGTGGCCATTTGCCAGGCGGCGTTCGAAGTCCGCGAAATCCCGCCGCGCTGTTGCTGGTAGGCCACTTTGATGCGGCGGTCTTTTGCCGCGAAGCGGTCGAGAATCTCGTGAACCTCGGAACGATCCGAGAAATCGTCCGCCACGCAAAGTTCCCAGTGTTGGTAGGACTGGCTGAGAACGGATTCGAGCGCGGCAGTTAGCTCACCAGGTTCGGTATTGTAAACCGGCACGAGAACGCTGATCAGCGGCTGGCGCACGAACGACGGGAGCTTCAGTTGAATCAAATCTTCGCCGGGACGTTCGAATTCTTGAATCCAGCGCTGGTAATCGGAGGAGAATCCCTTCTCATGATCGATTTCGACCAGGCTTTTCACCTCGCGGGCGACCGTGCCCAGCGAAATCAAGCGGAGCGTAAGTGGGTAGCTGCCCTTGGGCAACAGCAGAGAATCGAATTCGATGAGGAATCCGGCGCGGCCGGTGGTATCGAGGTCGGGATGGGCCTTCTTGACGTCGGGGCGGAGCATAGATGGCTGGACACGAAACAGGGGCAGGCCGGGAACCTCCAGTTCCACGGCATCGACGCCGTCCTCGCATAGACACCAGCCACGCACGGTAATCGGACCGCTGCGAAGCTTTCGGTCGGTCAGGAGGGGCTCGTCACACATCAAGTAAGTGTTTTTACGGGCTCCCTGTGAATTTCCCGCCGCTCCGTTCGCCGGAAGAAATTTCTTAACGACATTTCCTGCGGCGCGAAGCGTGCGCCAGAGGCGGCCGTTCGTTACGTCCATCAGTATCCGGTCGAGGCGCGCAATGGAGGCTTGCTGAGCGTCGAGCTGCTCTCGTTGGCTCTCCAGCAGTTCGAGAAGGCGAACAAGGTGGCTTTCGGAGTTCCGCAGCTCGGATCGAAGCTGGCGAATCTCTTCCTGAGTGGTTTCGAGATGGGCTTCTGCGGAATCGGACTGATTCATTCCTTCTAGAACGATAGCAAGTCCATTGGGATTGCCGGTCCGTTCCGGATTGTTGTTTTACACTGGACGTTGCCGCGTAAGCTGGGGCAGCATTTTCTCATTCGTGACGCTATTCTGGAGCGCCTGGCGGCGGCAGCTTGCGGCGCGCATGCAGCGCGTGTCATTGAAATCGGGCCGGGACGCGGCGCTCTTACCCGGCATCTCCTGCCGCGCTGCGATGAGTTGCATGCCATCGAACTGGACGCTACACTGGCGGACTATCTCACTACGAAATTTGCCGGCGAACCGAAACTCCGCGTGCATCAGGCCGACGTTCTGGCGGCCGATCTGAGCCAATGGGGTGCGGCGGTAGTGGCGGGCAATCTGCCGTACTACATTACGTCGCCCATCCTTGAAAAATATCTATCGCTAGACGCGCGCTTTCCGATGGCCGTCTTCCTCGTGCAATGGGAGGTGGCGGAGCGCTTGCTCGCCCAACCCGGAACCAGAGCCTACGGATTTCTCACGGTAGTCACGCGTTTGGTGTGCGAGGTGGAACTAGTTTGCAAAGTGCCGGCCTCCGCCTTCCTGCCGCCGCCCAAAGTGGATTCGGGTGCGCTGAGATTCCGGCGGCGGAAGCAAGCGGTTCCAGGTCTTACAGAATTGCGGGAGTTTGTGGGCCGCTGTTTTGCTCAGAAACGAAAGACCCTACGAAATAATCTGCGGCCTTTTTACGGCGCGGCAATCGATGATTTGCCAGAGGCCGGATTGCGAGCCGAGCAACTTTCGCTTGCGCAGTTTGTAGAACTGCACGCGAAGCTGGCGTCCCCAAGGGGATTCGAACCGGTGTTAGCACCGTGAGAGTTTATCTTTTCGGTTAATGCCCCGTTACACCTCGCTGCCATCAAGAAGGTGTGAATCATCAAAATGAACCAGAAATAGCGGTCGTTTCTCTGACGATTTTCGATTGGCGTGCTTCTTGCTCCGTTAGCGACTGGAGACCGCGAAATGATTCAAAGGACGACAACACTGTTTTGGGTGGGAGCATCTCTGTTTCTTGGCTTAGTACCCGCTATACAAGCTGATGATCTGGCGTATGTGACAACACCGACCCAAGCTTTCGGAGTTGTCGATCTAAATACAGGAGTATTTACACAGACCGGACACTCGGGAGCCTATTTAAATGGATTGGGCGAGTTCAACAACGTTTTGTATGGTGCCTCAAGTGCGGCGCACGGAGGCGGGAGCACAAATACGCTCTACCGTATCGATCCGACCAATGGAAGTCTCACACCGGTCGGAAACACATCGATTAGCATCTCTCAGTTTGGTTCGACGACAGCTGGACTCTTCGCAACAGCTTCGGACGGACTGTACTCGATAGATCCCGGTACAGGCGTAGCAACCTTTATTGGGTCAACAGCTATCACGCTCGGAACTACTGGCGGCCTTTCAGTCGGAGCAGACCAACTGTATTTCGTGTTGTCGGGCCCTACCTCCTCAATTCTGTATTCTATGAACACGGCCACAGGTGCGCTGGCATCTATTGGGGCTTCATCCCCAGGTGTCTGCCTGGACGGGATGGCGTTCGAGAACGGAACGCTATATGATGCCAGCGGATTCTGCAACGCGGGAAGCGATCTATTCACCGTAAATCCGGGGAACGGATCGACACAGTTTGTAGCCCATGTCTCTGGCTTCGATGAGGTCAACGGTATC
>DASYAX010000236.1:0-2347 GCA_036501045.1 Bryobacteraceae bacterium | reverse complement strand
TTTTGTGGGCGTTCTCCTGACGTTGGTGCTTGTGCGCGCAGGCTTGATAGGTTCCATTGCCGGTGTATGGCTTCTGCTCTATGGAACGGCCGTAGTCACGGGCGGCGTGCTTTCCATACGCATCGTTCCGCTGATGGGTCTCTGCTTCATGGTTTTAGGCGCCGTGGCTCTTTTCTCTCCTTCCACCTGGAGCGACGCCTTTCTGGCTGCAGGTTTTGGCGGACTTCACATCATCTTCGGCGCGGTGATTGCGAGGAAATATGGTGGCTAAATCCGGAATGTTGCGCCTCCCAAAAGAGGATAAGCCTAAGCGCGGCACGCTGGGCGCTCTAAACGCGAAAGTTCCAGCTGTCAATCTCGATCGTTTGATTCACGAGCGCACCCGGTTGGCAATCGTCAGCGCTCTGGCGGTCAATGCGTCACTGACCTTTAAGGAGCTGAAGGATTTTCTTCGAATTACGGACGGAAACCTCAGCGTCCACGCGCGCAAATTGGAAGACGCTGGCTACATCGGCTGCAACAAGTCATTTTCTGGCCGGATGCCGAAGACTGAGTACCGGCTGACGAATGCCGGCCGCAAAGCGCTCGAGAAGTATCTGGAACACCTGGAAGCTCTTATTCGCGCCACCCGAGAGGGGTAGAAAGGATCATCAGTTCGAGGCCATGGGGAACAGCGCCGCCAAGCTTATTCCGGATCCGAAAATTCACGTCGCCATTTTGCTGGACGGCAACGGCCGCTGGGCAGCGTCTCGCGGACTTCCCCGTGCGGAAGGCCACCGCGCGGGTGTAACAGCTGTACGGCGCATCGTCCGCGCAGCCTTATCGCTCGGCATAGGCACCCTTACCCTCTATGCTTTCTCCTCGCACAACTGGGAGCGTCCGTCCGGTGAGGTAACATCACTGCTTGGCTTGCTCGAGGACTATCTTCGAACGGAAGCTCATGAATGCGCGGCACAGGGAATCCGGCTGCGGGTAATCGGCCGGCGCGACCGCATTCCCGCCTCTCTTGTGGACGCGGTCGAAACGGCTGAGCGCCTCACTTCGGCCGGCCGCGTGCTGGAACTGCGCATTGCGCTCGATTATTCTTCGCGGGAAGCGATCCTTCGCGCGTCCTGCTGGATGATGTCCAGCCTGGAAGTCTCCGATCGGGAATTCGCGCGCCGGCTCGGACAAGTAACACATGGCGGTAATGCTGCGCCGGACGTGGACCTTCTGATTCGTACAGGCGGTGAGCGGCGTCTGAGCGACTTCATGCTGTGGGAATGCGCCTACGCGGAACTGCTCTTTACGCCCCGAATGTGGCCGGAGTTTGACGCCGCTGATCTGGAAGCCGCCGTCGAAGATTTCCTCGGTCGAGAGCGCCGCTTTGGTCGATTGCCCGAAGCTGCCGCCAGCTAGTTTTAGCCATTGAGGCCCGGCATGGGCAAACAGTCTCCGATTCAGACCAGCGCATCCGGCCAATTCCGAGAAATTGTTGCCGATGCTATTGGGTATTGGGAGCGCCGCCGGATCTTATACAACGTCATTTTGGCAACCGTCGTGGCGCTCTGGTTTATGGTGACGTGGCCGCATTTCAAACCGGCCCTGACCCTGCAAACGCTCTTTTTCTTTTTCGTCCTCACCATGCTGGCGAATATCTGCTATTGCGCTGCTTATGTGGCAGACGTTCCGATGCAATACTCATTATTCCGAACCGTGTGGCAGCGATGGCGATGGGGGCTTTGGACTGTTGGGGTGATCTTCGCTGTTGTGATTGCTAACTACTGGATCGCGGACGAGATTTATCCATACATCCGCTAGTTGATTTTCATTCCGGCACTGCGAGGCTGCACATCAGTCGAGCTATCGGTTTTCACCTACCAGTTCAAACGCCTTCCGAATCACGCGGCCCGCGATTTTCGTAAGCGAGTATTTCTCGAGTTCAAAGGGAGCTGCCCAGGCGACCTCGGTTACATCGCTTCCCGCCAGTGCGATGCCTCGAACCGCCTCGCACAAATAGTCGAGGACGACGAAGTGGTATTGCGCTTTTCCGGATGGGTCGCGGTCGATCCTTTCGAAGACCTCAATCAGAGTTCGCACTCGCACGTCGATCCCAGTTTCCTCCGCGAGTTCACGCCGTACTCCTTCCATCAGCGTCTCGCCGCTTTCGAGAATTCCACCGGGAATCGACCACTGGCCCTGAAGGGGCGGACTGCCGCGCCGTACAAGTAAAACCCGGCCATCCGAAATTACGACCCCGCCGACGCCAATTATTGGGCGTTCAGGATATTCGCGGCGCTCAGGCATATCCTTTTACGCGAACCTCAGGGAAAAGCTTGACACGGGCGTTATATAATACGCTGTCCAG
>DASYAX010000235.1:0-13306 GCA_036501045.1 Bryobacteraceae bacterium | reverse complement strand
GGACTGAAAGGCGATCCGCTTAATTGCCACGCGGAGCCCTTCCGGCCGTTTCTCGACTTCGCGTTTCGCTTTGAAATAGGCTACATCGTACACTGCCCGCTCAAGCAATTCGGCGGCGAGGGAACTATATTGGACGCGGTCGTCAGAGTGCGGCCGGCCCATGGCGCAGCGGTGATTCTTGGAGATTTTTACCGCATCCCGGCGATCACGCCCGCCCTTAGATCGAGCATCAATTTCAAACGTCTTCACAATGAGATCGAATTTAGCGGAGCCTTTACAGCAGGCGTCGGAGAATATCCAGTCGACCTCGTTGTGGCCGACGATCACCATCGCATCTATCGTCACAGTTGGAGCAGTAAAGCGTTTCCGCACGGCGACGAACGCAAAGCAGCGATCGCCCTGCCGCCCGATACAGTAGCGGCTTTGCGCCTTCCAAGCTGGCATGCCAATCGAGCGCGCAAGACCTCGGGCTTGCGGCTCACAGTCCTTCTGGACGCGTCGCCGATCAATCCCTATGCGTTGAAGCTGCGAGCCTGGGACCGGGCCTTTCTGCTCGACTCTCTGTCCTCGTTGTTGAACGAGATTCCCTTTACGTCGGTGCGGATTGTGGCCTTCAATCTCGACCAGCAGCGCGAAATTTTCCGGCAGGAGCAACTGGATCGCTCTACGTTCCGGAGGCTATCGGGGGCGCTGCGGGAACTCGAACTGGGGACGGTCCCCTACCGCGCTGTCGCGAACCAGGACGGCTGGGCGGAGTTGCTTTCAACGCTGCTGGCGGGAGAGATGGCTGCGCGCCCGCTCGCCGATGCCATTGTTTTTCTGGGACCGACGGTGCGCCTGTACCGAAAAATGCCCACGGGCATGCTGAATTTTAGCCCGGACAGCGGACCGAAGCTCTTCTATTTTGAATATTTTCCGCAGCGGGGCAGCGAGTTTCCCGATGCGATCCATCACTTGACCAGCGCCGCGAAGGGGAAAGTGTTTCGCTTGCACTCGCCCGGCGAACTGGCCGAGAACATCCGGAAAATGCAGCAAGATCTGCAACCGTAATTACCCAGACGCCTTGGGCAGGGTGAGCACGGCTGCGTAGAAGCCGTCGCCTTCGTCGCGTCCAGGCAAGCGCCACATCTCGTGTTCGCAGCGCAATTCCGGATCGTGCGCCAAGAGGGTTTGTACTACGTCTTCGTTCTCCTCGTGTTCGAGCGAGCACGTGGCATAAACCAGCTTTCCGCCTGGGGCAAGCAGCCGGATGGCCTGCCGCGCAATCTGGATTTGCTTATGGCCGAAGCGGCCAAAATCGCTTTCCGAAACGCGCCATTTGATTTCCGGATTGCGTCCCAGCGTTCCAGTCCCCGAGCAAGGCGCGTCAATCAGGATGCGGTCGAAAAGGGTGGCAAACGGCAGCGGTTGAGTGGCGTCCAACACTACTCGCGGGCATGCGGCCGGAATGTCGCCAATGCGCTGTGGGCTGATATCGCAAGCCACCGCACGAGCAAGCGGCGCTTCCAAGGCTTGCAAGGTCTTGTTTCCCGGCGCTGCGCACAAGTCCAGATAGCGCATGCCGGCGCGCAGGTCCAACAACGGAACAATGGTCTGCGAGCCGATGTCCTGCAATCGCATTCCGGGTAGCAATCCGGAATGCAACCGATAGCAGCCCGCTACGGCGGTCGCTTCCGCTTCCACGCCGGGCGGTAACGCCTCGCCCGCCGGTACGCGGATGTAACGAATCGGTTCCTGCAGGGCAGCCCGCGCTATTTTTCGGGCTTGCGCTTCGTCGAAATGCCTGCTCCAGCGGGCGATCAGCCATCCGGGAGCGGAAAGTTCGGTGGCTGTGTCCGGCCAGGTCACGGCGTCACGATTGACCTTTCGCAATATCGCATTGGTCAAGCCGCTGGCCGCTCGTTTACGGCGCTTTACCAGTTCCACCGCGTCATGAACGGCCGCGTAGGCCGGGATGCGTTCCAGGTAACGCAACTGAAAAATCGCGGCGCGTAACGCGATTTTCACCACCAGATCGAGCTTCTCTACCGGGCGGCCTGCATACTTAGAAATCAGATAATCCAGTTGGCTCTGGTGCCGCAAAACGCCGAAGACGATCTGTCCGGCGAGACCCGCGTCGCGCGTGCTTAACACCCGTGTGGCGTCGCGCAAGGCGTCGGACGCGTAGGCTTCCTTGGCGACGGCCTCCAAGACCTCGAAAGCGGCGCGGCGCCCGGCCGAAATCGTCTGCGGCAAAGTTGCGGTCACATGCATCTAAAAAAAGTCCTAGTCTTTATTAACCAATGAATTAAGCGCTTTTTTGCTGTTTACCTGATACGCACCCTATGCTAGTATGCAGATAGCCTCCGCGAAGAAAGACTCTTACGAGGGCGCCTCGTATTTCCTTCACGGAGCATAAAACACTAAACTACATGAGCTTTACCGTTTTCCTCGGAAATCTCCCTGTCTGGGTGACAGCCGACGATATTAAGTCGTGGCTGTCCACCGAAAACTTGGTCGCAGACGCGGTCAAGGTTATCCGCAACCCCGAGACTCAAGAGTCCAAGGGCTTCGCTTTTATCGAATCGCCAAACCAGGAGGAGATGAATTCGATCATCCGCCGGTTTGATCGTGCCCCGCTCGAAGACCGGCTGCTGCGCGCTAACCCGGCGCAGCCTCCGAAATCCGGGAAGGGCCCCGCTATAAAGAGTGCCGCACCTTCTACGGATCGTCCCCGGCGTTCATCGCCCAACGGCGCTCCCGCCGGCGCAAACCCGCCGGTTCGCAGGAGCTCTCACGCACGCCGCCCCAACAACTCACCCTCGCGCCAGAGCGCATTCGCGGAGGAACTCGCAAAGGTTCTTTAACCCTGCGTGTTCCTTCCGTCCTCTTACCTTTACCTTCCATCCCACCCGTTGTACCTCCCGATCTTTGGGCTTTCGGCCGGTAGATGTTATACTGCGCAGCATTATCTGCGGTTGTGAACCGGTTTACGTTAGATACCGTCATTCTTCGCTCGGGGTTCATTGTGCTGATTGCGGCTGTCGCGGCTGTCCTTCGGCCTTTTGGGCTGTCCCGTGGCCTGTCGGCGGTGGCGGGTCTAGTGGCCGCGCTGCTGGCAACCGCGGTGGCCCTTCGCCTCCGCCGCTCGAGCCCGAAAGCGCTGATTGCGGGACTAGCGGGGACGCTCGCGGGCTCTGGTCTTGGACTTTTATTCGTCTTCATATTGCGGCAGGCTGAGTTGGCGGAGGGCCCGGAGGGTCAGTTTTTGCGCTTAACACTACCGCTTCTTGGAGCTTATATTGGCCTGCTCGTGGGCGTTGCGAAATCCGACCTGAATCCGCTCAATCTGATTGCCTCGTCGAGCGAAGGGGCTTCCACGACTAAGATTCTGGACACCAGCGTTCTGATCGATGGCCGCATTGCCGACATCGCCGAAGCGGGCTTTGTGGAAGGTAAGTTGATCGTGCCGCGTTTTGTCCTACACGAGCTGCAACTGGTGGCCGATTCCGCTGATTCCGCGCGACGCAATCGCGGACGCCGCGGGCTCGATGTGGTCCAGCTTCTGCAGAAAATGCCTCGCATGAAACTTGAAGTTTCGAGTCAGGACTTCCCGGCGGTTCGCGAAGTGGATCTGAAGCTGATCGAACTCGCCAAGCTCACGGGCGCGAAAATCGTGACCAACGATTTCAACCTAAATAAGCTTGCGCAGGTGCAGGGCCTTGAGGTCCTGAACATCAACGAGCTGGCGAACTCTCTGAAACCAGTTGTTTTGCCGGGCGAAACCATGCGCGTCTTTATTCTCAAAGAAGGAAAAGAATACAACCAGGGTGTCGCGTATCTCGACGACGGCACGATGGTGGTGGTCGACAACGCACGCCGCCTAATCTCGAAAACGGTCGACATCACCGTCACGAGTGTTCTGCAAACGACGGCCGGCAAAATGATCTTTGGCCGCTTCGACGATCGTCCGCATGGCGCCGAGTCGCGCACCACCGCGGCCTCGGCGGGAACTTCGGCCGGCTAACGCTTCACAGATCCCGGTCTTCCAGCCCGCGCATTCCCGCTAGTAGGACGATTGCCGTATACACTCCGGCGTAAGCAACCATCGTGCCGCTTGGAACCGAAGCTCCGCTGAAGGGCGACAATTGAAGCGCGGTCGCCAGTGGCGGCTGCATTTCGAACGCCGCTCTCCGCCAAAGGGCTTCACTGGGCATTATGATACTTGCGATCACTCCCACATTCACCAGCCGAGGCGTATGAGTCAAAGCTCCCAGAAAACGCCAAATTTTTTTCCTGCGGCCCAACGTTCGTCATGTGGCGGTCGTCTAATGCCCGAAAACGAGGAATATGGTGTGGGAGATCGGATTGCCGCTCCAATACGCCGCTAGTTTGCCAGACAATCCGACGGATGCGGAACTTGCGGAGGGCTGCAAGCGCGGGAACTTGCGCGCCTTTGAGCGTTTGTATGACTTGCATGCGGGGCGCATGAAGAGCCTGGCTTTTCATCTACTTGGGAATCGGGCGGATGCCGAGGACACGGTACAGGAGGCGTTCCTTAAAGTCTACCGGGCGGTACAAGGGTTCGACGGGCACTCGTCGCTCGCGACCTGGGTTTATCGCATCCTGCTGAATTGCTGCTATGACGCCATCCGCAAGCGGCAGCGTTTGGCGGAGAATCCCGCTCCGGCGGAGTTCCGGGTGGACAGCAAGCTGCCTTTGAAAATTGCTCTGGAGCGCGCCGTGAGCTTGTTGAGCGAACGGCAGCGCATTGTTTTTCTGATGTTCGAGGTGGAAGGCTTGAAGCACTCTGAAATCGCCGGCATTCTCGAGGTTCCGGAAGGCACTTCGCGAAGTTGGCTGTTCGAGGCCAAATGCCGGCTGAAACGCATGCTTACGGAGGCTGCCGGATGAAATTCGAATGCGGCGATCTGGAACGAGCGCTGGCAGTTCCCGAACTGATGCCGGAAGCGCGCGAACACCTCAAATCGTGCGCCGCTTGCCGGCGAGAGTACCGGCTGTGGAACGAGATTTCCGCCACCGCCAAGGAACTTCATGAGGATTGGGAGAGCCCGGAGATTTGGCCGAATATTCGCAAGGTCATGGAGGCGGAGCGGAAGGTGGCGCCCGTCTGGTGGAAGGAATGGAAAACCTGGGCGATTGCGGCGGCGATTCTGATGGCGGTCCTTTTGCCGCTGCGAGTATGGCAACGGTCGGCTGCTATGCGGCCGTCGGCGACGCCGCAGACACTAACGAATCCGCTTTCCTCGAATCAAGACTTCCTGACGGAGCAAGCGCTCCGGGAGGTTGAAAAGAACGAAGCAGCCTACCGCCAATCGATTGATAAGCTGTCCCGGCTTGCCCAGCCAAAACTCGAGAAGGCGGCCTCGCCGGCCGTAGCTAATGCCCGGGAAGAGCTTTTACTGCTTGACTCGGCAATTGCCGATACGCGCGCCAATGTGGCTTCCAACCGCTTTAATGTTCGCCTGCAAACTACGCTAGCCGACTTATATCGGGAGAAGCAGCACACTTTACAGGAGTTACTAACTCGTGATCAGAAGAATTAGTGTCGTATCGCTTGGCTTGACACTTACGCTCAGCCTATTTGCCCGCGATGAATATACCCGTAGCTTTGACAAGACTCTCGCAGTGCGAAGCGGCGAAAGAATCGTGCTCGAACACAAGCTCGGAGATATCGTGATCCATACCCACCCGCAGCAAGAGGCGACCATTCACGCGGTCATCCGGGTTTCGGCGTCCGATTCCGGTCAAGCCAAGCAATTTGCCGATCGAGTTGAAATTCTGGTTGAGCCTGCTTCGGAATTGTCCATTCGCACGCGCTATCCGGATACGCCCAGATCCTTCTTCGGCATGCAGAATATCTCGTTTTCCGTGCATTATGATCTGACGGTTCCAGAGAATTCGCCGCTCGAGGTAAGAAATGCCTTCGGATCGGTTTCGGCGACGGGCGTAAAAGCAAGCTCGGTCATTGCCACTTCGCATGGCGACCTGAGCTTTCGCGACGGACGCGGCGCGCAGCGGTTGGAGAATTCGTTCGCCCGAGTTGACGTAGCAAACAACGTGGGCGATGTCAGCGTGCAGACGAACAATGGCGCGGTCGATGCTGCCAACATCACCGGTGGCCTGACGATTCGGGACCGCTTCGCCAGTATAACCGTCGGGCGCGTCTCGAACGGCGTGGATGTTTCAAACAGCAACGGCGCCGTACAGGTGACCGAATCCGGCGGCAGCGGAAACGTCACGAACTCGTTCGGAGAGGTCGCGGTTCGGGGTTTCCGCGGAGATCTCACGGTAAATAACAGTAACGGCCGGGTAGAAGCGACAGGCGTAAGCGGTTCGGCAAACCTTAGAACCACCTTCGGAGAAGTAACTTTCTCCGATATCGGCCATCAGCTCTCGATCAGAGCCAACAATTCGAGGATCAGCGGCAGCAAGGTCGGCGGCCCACTCACGATTGTGAATTCCTTCGGAGCGATTGATGTCACGGATGTGCGGCGCGATGTCCACATTGAATCCGGCAACGGCGGCGTTTCGCTGGAAAACGTAGGCGGCGCGGCCAGCGTCAGAACCAGCTTCGGCCTGGTGCAGGCGACCGCCATTGGAGGAGAATTATCGGTGGAAAATTCGAATGGCGGGGTGAAAGCGTCGGGCACGCAGGGCGCGCAGATCACCACCAGTTTCGGCCCGGTTATTTTAGACGGTGTGTCAGGCCCCATTCAGATCCAGAATCAAAATGGCGCGGTGGAGGCCGCCAGCACGCTGCATGGAAGCTGCCAGCCGATTGCGGTTCGCACCTCATTTTCCGCTTTGCGTATCCATCTGCAACCGGATGCCAGCTATCGCGTGATAGCGAAGACATCGTTCGGTAAGATTCGCAGCGATTTTCCTTTGAGCGTTTCCGGATCGCTCTCGAACGACGATCTGGATGGCGTCCTTGGCGGTGGCCACTGTGAAATGCGGCTTACGGACAACAACGGAAACATCGAAATTCTGAAGGCCTCCCACTAAGAAACTGTCGCGGTATCCGCCGCAGATGTTCGCAAATGGACACCGGATGCCGCTCAGAGCGCCTTTAACTGCTTGAAACTAAGCTACCGTCACTCCCGTGAGCGATGGCAATCCGGTTGCAGTTACTCCGCTGGACGCTTGTATGATCCAATTTAGCGGGACAATATCGATGACCGATGTTCGCAGAGTACTGGTGGTCGACGACCAGTCGGACATCCGCGAAGCTTTGCGGCTATTGCTGAAAGGTGCGGGTTATGCGACCCAAATGGCCGATTCGCCGGATAGCGCCATCGCCGCCGTTGCCTCTTGCGATCACGACCTGATTGTCATCGACATGAACTATGCGTATGACACTACCTCTGGACAGGAAGGTCTGGCGCTGCTCGACCGCTTGCGCGTGTTAAAACAAGGCGTTCCGGTCATCGCCATGACGGGCTGGAGCACCATCGAGCTGGCGGTACAAGCGATGCAGCACGGCGCATCCGATTTTATTACCAAGCCTTGGGATGCCAACCACGTGCTCGAGCTGTTTGAGAAGCACCTGCACGATAAAGCGCAAAAGCAAACCATCGGCTCGTCGCGGGATACCGAACTCGCCATCGCGCGGCGCGTCCAGCGGAAGCTGTTGCCGCCTACGCAATTTGCCGCCGGCGGCCTTGAGATCGATTGCGCTTTCCTGC
The DNA here is from genome assembly GCA_036501045.1 of Bryobacteraceae bacterium. Classification (GTDB taxonomy): domain Bacteria; phylum Acidobacteriota; class Terriglobia; order Bryobacterales; family Bryobacteraceae; genus Bog-105. The sequence continues at coordinate 5,618 of DASYAX010000235.1, read as the reverse complement.
CGGTCAGCGAAGTGGGCGGAGATCTTTACGACTTCTTTCCAATCGATGGGGAAAATGTCGCGTTCCTGCTGGGCGATGTCTGCGGAAAAGGAATGGGCGCCGCCCTGCTGGTGGCCACTTTACAGGCGACCATTCGCGGCCAGGGTGACTTGGCGCGCGATCCCGAGCGCCTGATGGAGCGTGTCAATCGTCTGTTCTTTCAATCCACCAGACCGGAGCATTTTGCGACGCTCTTCTTTGGCGTATATAACACCAGAACGAGGAACATTCGCTATGTGAACTGCGGACATCCCTCCGCTGTTCTAGTGCGTGCCGGGGGAGCTTCGGAACTGCTCGAGCCCGGCGCCATGGTGCTAGGGGCTTTCGAGGTGGGCACTTTTCAGGAACGCTCAATTTCTTTTGGACCGGGGGACCGCCTGGTGCTGTTTTCGGACGGCGTATCGGAAGCCGGCATCAGCCAGGATAAAGACGATTGGGCGATTGAAAAAATTCGGCTTCTTAGCCGCAACTACACGCCAACGTTGGCCGGTTCGCTCGCCGCCATCGCCACCTCCATGCAAGAGCAGGAAGACGATATCACCGTAATCGATATACGGATTTCCACAGGTTCCTGAGCGCTAGCCGCCGCCAGTCTTCTATGATGTAGATTCGAGGGAGGCCCGTCGCCCTCCGCCGCCCCGCCATCATGAAAGTTTCGGTCATCATCCCTGCTGCCGGATTAGGTACCCGCATGGGACGTAGCGCTCCGGAGAAGGAAGGTACTAGCCGTAAGCAGTTCATGCTGCTCAACGGCTCGCCCATTCTCATCCACACCATCCGGAAATTCGTCAGTTCTCCCTCCATCGGGGAAATTGTGGTAGCCCTTCGCTCGGAAGATCGAGCTTGGGCAGTGGACCTGTTCAAGAGCCAGGGTCTGGCGAATGCGGTGCGAACGGTCGAGGGCGGGGAATCGCGCCAACAGTCCGTTGAAAACGCGCTGGCCGTGATCAGCCCGGATATCGAATTGGTAGCGGTTCACGATGCGGTTCGTCCCTTCGTGGAACGCGATGTCATCGACAAGGTGATTCGCGAGGCGGCCGAAACGGGCGCTGCCATTGTGGGTATTGTGCCGGTCGATACCGTCAAACAGGTGCACCGTAACAAGGTGCGCGCCACCCTGCCGCGCGAGAGGCTGATCCTGACGCAGACCCCGCAAGTCTTCCGGGTGGACCTCTTGCGGCGGGCGTTCGAAAAGGCTCGCCAGGATCTCTTCGCCGGTACCGACGAAGCGTCGCTGGTGGAGCGCCTGGAACAGGTGGAAGTTTCCGTTGTGCTTGGCACCGATCGCAATATCAAGATCACGCGGCCTACCGATATGGATCTGGCACGCCTCTACCTTGCGCTCGAAAGCTCTCCGCTCGATCCTTCGTGACGCATGGATCACGCAGCCCCGCTTCCTTATCGCGTCGGCCAAGGCTGGGATACGCATCGGATAGAGGCAGGGCGTCCGTTGATTCTTGGCGGCGTACGCATTCCATCCGATTTCGGCCTTGCCGGCCACTCCGACGCGGACGTGCTGTTCCACGCCGTTACGGACGCGGTTCTCGGAGCGCTCGCGCTGGGCGATATCGGTATGCACTTCCCCGACACCGCTGCCGAGTGGCGCGGGGCCGATAGTCTACAATTTCTCCAACACGCCGTTGCGCTCGCCGCGGAAAAGGCATACAGCGTAGCGAACATCGATTCCACCGTCATTTTGGAGCGCCCTAAGCTCAAAGATTTTCGCGGGGCCATTCGAAGCAGCCTGGCGCGCGCCGTCGGTCTAACCGAGGCTCAGGTCAGCGTAAAATTCAAGACAGCCGAAAGAGTTGGTCCGGTCGGCGAAGGCCGCTCCTGCGAAGCACAAGCCATTGTTCTGCTTTGTGCCGCCCAGCCAAAAGTGTGAAATGCAATCTGCCGCGCTGTTCTTTTTTCGCTACATCATGATTGCGGCCGCCATGGCCGGAGCGCTCTACTCAGGGCTTCTGGCGCGCGCGGATTGGCTCTTTCATCTCGATACGGCGACTTCCGTCCCTGCCGCCGTTCATCTGGTTCCGTATAACTCCGCCTATTTAGCCCGGCTCGCTTCCTGGGAGCCGGAGGAGCGCAATCAGCTTCTTCACCGCGCGGTCGAGTTGAATCCCTACGATTACGAGTCTTGGATTCAGCTTGGCCTGTTATCCGAAATGCGGCAGGGCGACGCCAAAGCGGCCGAGAGCGATTATCTCCGCGCCGCCGCTGTAAATCACATGTTCCTGCCGAAGTGGACTCTCACGAACTTCTATTTCCGGCAACAGAACGCTACCGAATTCTTCCACTGGGCGAACGCCACTTTGCAAATCACGCCTTATTCTTCCGATCCGATTTTTGCCCAAATGTGGCTGATGAGCCAGGATGCGGGCAAACTGGCGGCGGTGATTCCGGACCGGCCCAGAATACTGCTCCAATATGCCTGGTACTTGTCCAACAATCACCAATTCGGAGCCATTCCGCAAACGTTGCAGCGTTTGATCGCCGCTGTCGGCGAGGACAATCCGCGGGACTGGGGCCGCGACGACCTGATCGCCTCTATGGTGGATCGCATACTGGCCGACGGGGACCCGCATGACGCTCTTCAGGTCTGGAGCGTTCTAAAAGATGCCGGCTGGATCCGTCAGCGCGTACCGGATTCGAATCGTCCCCTCACCAACGGCGACTTCCACATTCCCTTTTTCCGCCATGGTTTCGATTGGGTGCCCGTCGACTCGGCGGGTGTCAGGGTCGAGCAGTTCCCGGACGAACCGGTGGCTCGCATCACGCTGTCAGGCGACCAGCCCGACCATTGCGTTGTACTGCAGCAATACGTACCTATCGAGGCTGGCGCAGCTTACCATTTGCAGTGGCAAGTCAAGGCGCAGAATCTCACGGGCGAAAGCGGCCTGGCTTGGCACTTACACCCGGTGCAGATTAAGACAACGGGCGATCTCGTCTCGGGCGACTTGTTGGCCTCTCCCTTCGCTTGGAAATTCCGTCCGTCTTTTGCGCCGCCGGGCTTTCTTCTTTCGCTCGAATACACCAGGCCCCTCGGGCACACGCGCGCCGCGGGCGTCGCCATGTTGCAAAACGTATCGCTAATCCGGCAACCGTGAGCGAGGTTACTTGACCGCTGCCGCCGAATATTCTTCGTAAGACCCGGAGAAGTCCTCGATCTTACCGGCATCGAAGCGCCAGATGCGGGTGGCCACTTCATCCACTAGATCTTCGTCATGTGTCACCAACAGAACCGTGCCTTCGAATTTCTGCAAAGCAATGTTCAGCGCGTTGATCGATTCCAGATCGAGGTGATTGGTCGGTTCGTCGAAAACCAGTACATTGGGTTTTTGCAGCATGAGCTTGCAAAAGATCAGCCTGGCGGCCTCGCCGCCTGAGAGCGCATCGGTTTTCTTCAGGCCTTCTTCGCCGCTGAACAGCATTTGGCCGAGCAAGCCGCGAATTTCTTCTTTTGAGGCCTGCGGGTCCCAATCGTGGAGCCATTCCGCGACCGTGGTTCCATTGCGGATAGAACCGCGATGGTCCTGCGCAAAATAGCCGACCTGCACCTCGTGCCCCCAGGTCACTGTCCCTGAATCGCGGGCCACGTCCGGATCGTCCACCCCCGGCGCATCCGCCAGCAGGGCCTTCAGCAGCGTAGTTTTGCCCGCGCCGTTGCGGCCCATCAGGGCTACCTTCTCGCCGCGCGGCAGCGCCGCCTTGAAATTCCGGATGACCTCGAGTTCGCCATAGCTTTTACTCAGGTCTTTGAATTCCAGGACGTGGCGTCCCGAAGGCCTCTTCATTTCGAACCGTATGAACGGCCTTTGAATGTTCGACCGTGCGAGTTCGGTGGTCTGCAGCCGCTCGACCTCTTTCTTGCGTGAAGTAACCTGGCTCGCTCGCGTGCCGGCCGAGAACCGCGCGATAAATTCGTTCAACTGAGCGATCTTCTTTTCGCGCTGCGCATTTTCGCCTTCGATTCGCGCCCGGACCTGGGTTTTTTGCAGCACCATGTCGTCGTAGCCGCCGGGGTAAGTGATGATCGTTTGGTAATCGATATCGGCCGTGTGGGTGGAAACGCTGTTGAGGAAGTGACGATCATGAGAGATCGCTATCAAGGCGCCGTCATAATGCGTCAGAAAATTCTGCAGCCAGTGAATGGATTCGAGATCGAGGTAATTGGTGGGCTCATCGAGCAGCAGCGCTTGCGGGTGGCCGAACAGCGCCTGGGCCAGCAAGACCCGCACCTTCTGTCCGCCCTGCAGCTCGCTCATTTTCCGTTCATGCAGCGGCTCGGCGATGTCCAGACCGTCCAATAGGACAGCGGCATCGCTTTCGGCCGTATAGCCGTCTTCCTCGGCGACGATGCCTTCCAGTTCTCCGAGCCGCATGCCGTCCTCATCGGTGAGCTCCGGCTTGGCGTATAACAGCTCGCGCTCTTCGAGCGCCTTCCATAATGGCGGGTTGCCCATGACCACGGTATCGACCACGCGATAGGCATCGAAGGCGAATTGGTCCTGCCGTAAAATCCCGAGCTTCTTGGGGCGGACCACCGTCCCTTTCTGCGGCTCCAGTTCGCCGGAGAGCAGCTTCATGAAGGTCGACTTGCCCGCGCCGTTCGGTCCGGTGAGTCCGTAGCGCCGGTCGGGGAGGAATGAGGTCGAGACATCCTCGAACAAAATTTTGGCGCCGTAGCGCATGCTGATATTGCTAACTGAAATCATGGAATAAAACTAGGTGGGAACTTCCAGTTTAACCCAAACCACGGCGCAACTTACGGTAATCCGCGTAGACTCTGGTGAACACCGCCCCGAAAAAGAAGATCTGCGCCGAATAGTAGATCCAGACCACCAGCGCTACTAACGAGCCGGCCGCGCCGTAGGTGGAACCAACGGCCGCGGTCTTGAGATAGAAACCCAGCAGGGCACGCCCGATACTGAATAGGATCGCAGTTGCTACCGCGCCGATGATCACATCCCGCCAATCGACGGGGACGTCGGGAACGAATTTGAAGATCAGCGCGAACAGCACCGCCACGGCTACCAGCGATATTACGAAATTGGCCGCTTCCCCCAGGGCCACGGCATGCATGGAAATCAGGCCGGAGAAATATGTTTCCACCACGCCCAGCGCGGCGCTCAGCAGCAGCGATACCACCAGCAGAAAGCCCAGCGCCAGTACCATCCCGAACGAAGCCGCCCGCTGTTTGACCACGGTAAGCCAGCCGAACTTACGCGGGGGAGCGTCCCAGATGAGGTTCAGCGAATCCTGCAACTCGACGAATACGCCGGAGGCTCCGAATAGCATCGTCAGGACCGCCGCCACGCCGGCAATGATTCCGTTCTTGGCGTGATGCGCACTATCGATGAGGGTTTTCAAGGTGTTTGCGCCTGAGTAGCCCACCAGCGCGCGCGCCTGGTAAAGAAGATTCGATTCCGCGGCGCTGTGTCCAAAAGCGAAGCCGCAGATCGCCATCAGCAAAATCAGCAGCGGCGCCAGTGATAGCAGCGTGTAATAGGCGAGCGAGGCGCCCAAACGAGGCGCGTGGTGCTCGTTCCATTTGTCCGCTGCCGATCGAAGCAACGCGA
>DASYAX010000234.1:0-14708 GCA_036501045.1 Bryobacteraceae bacterium | reverse complement strand
GAAAGGGCCGCCGGTTGAGGATGAGCAAGTCTATCGAGTTGTCGAGGCGATCGATGGGGTGGCGAAGGAAACCGGAAAGAGCGTTCCGCAAATTGCGCTGAATTGGCTATTGCAGCGTCCCACTGTTTCGTCTGTAATCATCGGCGCGCGCAATGAAAAGCAGCTACGCGACAACCTGGGAGCAGTGGGCTGGAATCTAACCGCCGCCCAGGTTGCGAAGCTCGATGCTGCGAGCACCACGACGCCAGCGTATCCGTATTGGCATCAGCGGCAGACCGCTGCGGAGAGAAACCCGCCTCCGGTGCCGCCATCCGCTTAAGAAAATAATTACCATCGCCTGTAACTTTCGCCGTCCATCTTTCAGTAATAGAACGGAGGTACTTCAACATGGATTTGTCGAGACAGTCCTCAAGGCCGGGTTCGGAAGGACCGCTGAACCAACGCGGAACTCTGATTGAACTTCTGGTAGTCCTCGCGGTCATCGGCATTCTTCTGGAACCATGACAGTATCGGACTGCGCTAACGGCAAGGCGCGTTTGATGGATCGAACATCTGGCGGATCTGGGAATCGGTTTCGTAGAAAGGTCCAAGGATGTCGGCGTGAATCTGCAGGAAGCGCCTTCCCAGTTCGATTGCTTCTTCCTTGGATTTCACCTGGACGATCGCGTAGCCGCCGATCGTCGTGCGCGCCAGTGTGGAACGTCAGCCGTATAGGGTGACAAATGTCATCGGATTCGGCCGGACCTTATCGCGATCAAGGCGCCAGTGTGTAATTCACCGTCACGTCCGTAATGACCTCAACAGGCGCGCCGTTCAGCAACGTCGAATTGTAACGCCATTGGCGGACCGCCTCTAATGCCGATTGGGTCAGATCGTCGCTGGGTGAAGAAATAACCTTGATGTCTTCGGGAACGCCGTCCTTGGAAATAACCATTTCCAGGGAGACACCTCCTTGAATTCCAGCAGCCTTGGCAGCAGCCGGATAGATGGGGTCTACCTTGTTAATCAATTTTGCCGCCTCTACCGCTCCGCCAATTCGAATCGGTTGTGCCCCCGCAGGTTCGGCAGTTGCGGCCGGCTGACCTTGGGCTTTGATGTTTACCTGCTCCTGAATTGATCCAAGTTTCAACATCAATCCTCGATCGACCTTCGAATCGGGCTGTACCTTGAACTCGCGGAACAGTGAGGCGAAACCCGGCTTCTCGATGCGCAGAATATACTGGCCGGCTGGCAGGTTATCGAAGGAAAATTTGCCGTCGGGAGCGGTGGTCGTCTCTTGCTTGGCGGCGGTGTCTGGGTTGTAGAGTAATGCCTTGGCATTCGGAACTGTGGCGCCGCTTGGATCGACCAGTGAACCGGCGATGGTGGCGGCGGAAAGGCCTGCTGAGGCCAGCAGACCTGAAAATACGCTGCGTTTCATGAGTAAGCCTCCTTGTTCGTTTTGTGGTTCGGGAAATATATTGAGGGCGGAAGCAGCCACCGTCAGCAGAGCGAGAACAGCGATGGCCGCAATGGAGAGGCGGCGTGTTCTGTAATAAGGCTGGGGATCGAGGATGGCGTTCAAGCGGCTTTCCAATTCACCGCGGCGCGCCATCATGATCGCGGCCGATGACCAGCGCCTGCGGCCGCCGCTAAAATTCTGGGCAATCTCGAGTAACTCCATAGCGTAATCGGAAGGCCGTATTCCGGAGCCGAGAACCATGGCATCGCAGGCGCGTTCGCTCTCGCGCCGCAGGCTCGCGCGGCCGGTCCAGCAAAGCGGTTGGAACCACCATAGCGCCGTCATCACGTGGGCGAACAATTGAGCGGGAACGTCCCGCCGCTGGACGTGCGCCAGCTCATGCAGCAAGACGCTGCAGTGCCGGGAAGGCGGCCATTCGAGACAATCGGCGGGAAGAAGGATGCGCGGGCGGCGCACTCCGAAGGTCATGGCCATAATCTGCCCAGGAAACAACAGCAATTCCGGCTTTCTGGCGATGTTGAGTTGGCCGCATAGGTCGTCGAGTAGCGTCCTCCAGCGGCTGTCGGTAAGCGGAACGGCGCGGCGAGCCATGCGGACCACGTTGAGGTATCCGATCAGCACTGGCGCGAATGCCAGCAGCGCGCCACTCATCCAGATGAGGAGCGGGACATTAAAGGCATGGCTCGCGGGCGCGGTACGGTCCAGCAGAAAGGTCGTTTGAATCGTAATCGCATCCTGCATGCCCAGATGCGGCCAGAGCGGCAAGTGAATTGCCGGAATCAGGCTGGAAAGCAGGGGCCAGAGCAATAAGAATCCAAATCCCGCCAGCATGATTCGATGCCGGTAAACAGGCCCGGATCTGCGCGGGAAACGGCGCAGCGCCTCTGCCGCGGCCAGAATAACTGCCGAGCGAATGAGCAGACTGGCCCAGACCCAGGACATTTAGCGGCCGTCCTTTCGGGCCCTTTCAATCAGCGCCGCCAAGCGGTCGAACTCTTCCTCCGATAGGTTGCCCGACGAGACGTCGAGCAGAGTGGCGACCGCCTGTTCGGGCGAGCCATCGAAAAACGTGTCGAGCAGATGACGCGCGGCCGAGCGGCGAGCCTTATTGCGCGGCACGATTGGTATGAAAACGTAGCGAAGATCTTTTTCTTCGTGCCGGATGTGCTTCTTTTCTTCGAGCACGCGCAGCATGGCCCGTACAGCCGAATAGCCGGGAGGATCGGGGATCGCCTGATGAACGTCAGCCGCCGTGGCCCGGCCCAGGCGATAGAGGACATCCATGATCTGGCGTTCCCGGCGGCTGAGCTTATGCTGCTGCTCTTTTAGCATGATGCTAGAAATATAGCATCATGTCGACAGCCTGTCAACGGAGGAAATGGCGGAATCTCTCGATCTCGAGCTCGAATTCCGTATGAAAAGAAGGTTCGATCGGCCGCTCTTTTGCGAAACCAGCTTGCACGTCCAGCTTCCCCTTCCGGTGCGAGACGTTCACCCACCCGATGACGTCGTCCCGCCACAATAGCGGCATCGCGTAATAGCCAAGCTTCCGTTTTGCGGCCGGCGTATAGGCCTCAAACCGGTACGCCCAGCCCCAGAAATGCTCGAAGCGCCGCCGGTCCCAAACCAGGGGATCGAAAGGAGCAAGAAAACGCACCGTATTGGCTGTCTCCGCGCGGCCGAAGCGCCGCGCCGGCCAAACGTAGCCAACTCCGTCCACCATCGCGTTAGCCAGGTCTCCCAAATCGATAAGCCTCGCGACCGCGGACTTCCAGCCCTGCAACGCCGGAGCGGCGCGGGCTACACGCTGTAGGGCGGTATACAAGCTACGTTCGGGCACCGGCGCAAGAATATTGGCAACCAGCAGCGCCAACGAGCGCATCCGTTCCGGTGGTTCCAGATGCTCGCGCCGAGCGGGCGCCGATTCGTACAAGCGAATTCCATTTTCCCGGCCCACGATGCGCAGCAAGCCGCGATAGTGAAGGGCTTCGAGCGTGCGGGTAGTTGCCTTGGAATAGCCGCCCCAAGCATTGATCTCCCGTTTCCGGCCGAGGTGGGCTTCCAAATCACGAGGATGGATTTGCCGGTGTGCGGACACAATCTCGAGGACTCGCTTTTCGGCCGCACTCAGCCTACTTTCGCGCCTCGGATGGAGCAGCCGCCAGGTGGACTGCGGCATAAAACCATACGCATACAAGAAGTCCTCTTCCAGATGGAGCGAGGGATAACGTCCCTCGAGGTCTCCCACCCGGTAATCTTTCACTCGATGGCGGAGGATGAGATCCTGGGCGCGTGCCGGCGAGCGAATCGGATCGGCCTGCACGAAGCCAAGCCGCTCAACCGCCTGCCGCAGAGTCTTCGGCGCGAATAGCGAAGAAGCGATTGCCAGTTGGCGCAAATGCGTCACGGTTCGCTTCATGCGGTCAGGGCGGCCGTGAGGATTGTTGCGCGCAGCAGCCGACCCACCGCGCCGCCGATCCGCAGGCCATCGCGCCGATTCTGAAAATAGCGCGCGTTGATTTCGTGCTGCCCCAAATCCTCGATGCTTGTGAATCCCAATTGCCTCATTATTGCCGAGAGCTCGTGCGGCTCCAGAAACAATCGGAAGGCCTCACCAATTTGCGCCACCTTCGCGGACAGAATACTCAGGGCGAGCCTTTCCAACGGGTTCAGGCACCCGGCGGGCACGGCATAATCGAAGACTACGCCGCTACCCGGCAGCATTGCCGCAATCACTTGTAATGTCGCCATCAGCGCTTCCCTGGTGAGATAAGGCGTGACGCCCAGAAGCGAGAAGAAGGCGGGTAGCGCCGGATTGAAATCCGGCGCATTCTTCAGCTCCTCAGCTAAGTCCTGCTTTTCGAAATTTACGGGAACAAAGCGAAGCGAATCGGGAATGGCAATGCCGGCGGCTTCAAGGCGTTCCCGCTTCCAGAGCTGGGTATCCGGATGGTCTACTTCGAAGACCTTCAAGGCGGGCGCGTACGGATTGCGATAAGCGAACGTATCGAGGCCCGCGCCGAGCACGACATATTGACGGACGCCCCGGTTGAAGGACAGCGCGAGCTCGTCCTCGGCGTAGCGGCTGCGCGCCGTCACGAACGCACGCAAGAGCCGCGAGCCGCGCGATTCCCTCGACGGCACATTTTCCAGGCCGGCAATGATTTTTTCGGCGAGGGGATCCTCGAAAATTACGGGGCTGTCCAGTACCTGATGCGCGGCCCGGCGGCGGGCCACTCCCAGGGCGGTTCTGCTGGCAGCACCCGCTTTCATTCGTTCTTATAACGATGGACCAGGGACAGCCAGAGACCGATCGTTTCGGCGTCCTTCGGCGGGTCCACCGGTTTCTCCATGACAGCGGTTTGCACCAGGATCAGCTTCGATTGCGGATCGACGAAGATGCGCTGGCCATTCGAGCCCAACAAGGCAAACATGCGCCGTTCGCCGGGCAAGACCCAGAGCTGATAGCCGTATCCGAAAAAAGGCGCTGGCTTGCCCGGTGAAAGCTGAGCATCGGAGTCCTTTACGGTGGTGGCATCCAACAGCCATTGGCGCGGGATCAGTTGCTTTCCGTTCCAGGCTCCGTCATAAGCGAGCAGCCTCGCGAAACGAGCGTAATCGCGCAGGGTGGCGTTGAAACAACAAAAAGGCAGCTCGTGGCCCGAGGCATCGATTGTCCAGGTTGCCTTGGATTCCGTTCCGATGTTGCGCCAGATTTTTTCTTCGAGGTAACGGGCCAGCGACATTCCCGTGGCTCGGCCCACAATCAGCCCCAATACCTCGGAATCTGCCGCCGAGTAGCGAAACTTCGTTCCTTCGGGGGCGGTTTGCTGGCAGTCGTGAGTGAGGATGGGGAGACCGATTGCTCCCAGTTTCGAGTCCTCCGCATTGCAGGTCACCCCCGAGGACATGTGCAGCAAATCGCGCACTGTCACTTTGCCGTAAGCGGACGTTTTCAACTCGGGTACATATTTTGAGGCCGGGTCGGCGATCGAATTTAGTGAGTGCTCCGACACCGCAACACCCGCCAGCATGGCGACGATTGTCTTCGCCATGGATTGGGACAGAAAGCGGTCCCGATCGGTACGGCCGTATTGATACCCCTCGAAAAGAATCTGATCATCCTTTGCGATCAGCAGCCCGGTGACCGGCAGATGCGCCAGATAATCCTTCAACAAATAGCGGCTGCCGGCGTGGAAATAGGCGAGCTCCGGAGGGTTTGGAGAGCGATGGAACTCCCATGCTTGCGGCGCGGGCGCGATGGAATGCACCGGAAAGAGCGTATCGAAGTGGCTGAACGTTCCCACCATGTACTTCTTGTCGAACTCGTTGCCCGGTGAGCCAACAGGAAAATGTTCGGCGGCTCCATACGCCTCCGCATCGGGACCTTGAGCAGAAAAAAGCGGGAGTTGTTCGGAATAAACCAGCGACCCGGCGATCAACAAGGCGCCAACGGCGGCACGCACGCGAACTCGTTTAACTTGCACGTTCATTCAACCTTTCTCCATTGCCATCATCGCGAGCGGAAGTTATTGCTGTCAAAGACAAATTATGCTGAAGTTAAGACACAAGGAATCTGAACTTATTTGGACCTGCGTCTGCTCGAATACTTCGTCGCGGTTGCCGAACTGGAGCATGTCGGCAAGGCGGCGGCGCGTCTGCACATTTCCCAATCTCCCCTGAGCCGGCAGATCCGGCAATTAGAGAAGGAGTTGAATCTGCAACTGTTTGTCCGCGAGCGGCAACGTATCCGGTTGACCGAGCCGGGGCGTTGGCTGCTGAACCAGTCGCAAGGACTTCTGGCCCACTTTGCTAAGGTTCGCGAGGAAGCGGAGCAGCGTTCGCGAGGCCAGATCGGCACGCTTTCGGTGGCGTTCACGAGTGCCGTGATGTGGAGCGGCATTCTGCCGAAACTGCTGCAGCGATTCGAAACCAACTTCCCGGACGCAACAGTAGAGTTGCACAACATGAGATCGACTTTGCAATTGGAAGCGGTTCGATCGGGTAGGGCAGACATCGGTTTTGTGTCCACTCCGGCAAGCAGCAGCGATATCGAAGTCACCTGCGTTTCCGAAGAACCTTCCATGCTGGTCATTCCCTGCACCCATCCTCTTTCCGGCAAACGGCGGATTGTTCCTCATGATCTTGACGGAGTCCGCTGGATTCTCTTATCGGAGTCACTGTCGTCCCAGAAGCATGATCGGTTCGTGGACGCTTGCACGAGTGCCGGCTTCAGGCCCCAGGTGGTGCAAAAAGTTACCGAGCCTATCACTCTTTTGGCGTTGGTCGAGAGCGGGTTGGGCGTAGGTCTCATTCGGAGTAGCGCCCGCAACTACGCACCCCGCTCGCTCACTTTCGCGTATTTGCCCTGGTTCACGTTCCAATCGCGAACCTACATGATCCGTCCGGCGGATGGCCGGCAGCCTTTGGCGGAAGCGTTCGCGGCTTATGTACCGGAAATCGATGCCCCGCTTGAGCGCCAGACGCTCAGGTCAAGAGTTCAGGCGCTTGCCGCGAGGTAGATAGCGGGGCGCGCCGTAACGGTCAGGCCGATTGCCGGGCAGAGTCCAATGCTGGGGCAGGCCGTAGGGATCTTCGAAGCGATCCATCATTTCATACAGGCGGGCGCGCATGTCATCGGTGTGAGGCGCGTAGGCGTGGTCGTCTACCAGATTGCGCATTTCGCCACTATCGTGTTCGAGGTCGTACATTTCGTCGATATCGAAACCGTTGAAGACATATTTGAAGCGATCGGTGATGGCGATGCGCTGCGTATAGAGGAACTCGCCGCCATAAAAGGCGCAAAGGATCTGGTCCGGCCAAGCGGAGGACCGGGGATCCGAAAACAACGGCTCAAGCGATTGGCCATCCGCATACGGCAACGGTTTTGCGCCCGCGATGGCGGTGTAGGTGTGCGCGAGATCGTGCGTCTGGACGAGGCGGGAGGAGCGGGCGCCAGGCGAGATGTGGCCAGGCCAGCGAACGATGAGAGGGATGCGATAGCACTCTTCGTAGGGAATCCAACCTTTGATCCACATGCGGTGATCGCCCACCATGTCGCCGTGATCGGTGGTGAAGACGACGAGGGTGTTGGCGGCTTGACCGGTCTCGTCGAGCGCTTCTAGTAGACGGCCGACCTGCGCGTCGATTTGCTCGGTATAGGCGTAATAGGCGGCGCGGCTGGCGCGATAATCGTCTTCGGTCACGTCGCCCCAGGTGGATGATTCGCGGCGATGCAGCCCCGGCTTTCCGGCGAAGGTGTCGTGGAAGGTGTGCGAGACGGGAATCGCGCGCGGGTCATAACGATCGAAGTATTTCTTCAGCGGCAGATAGGGATCGTGCGGCATTAAGAAATGCGATTCGAGGAGCCAGGGCTGGGGGTTACGGGCAAAGCGGCGCATCATTTGGATGGCGCATTCGGCGGTGTGCCATTCCCTGGAGGCCTCTTCCGAGCCTTCCGTGTAGCCGTAGAGCGGAAAGGGCGCGGAACCCGGCCAACTGATCTTGCGAAGCGGATGAGCGCGCGGCTTTTCGGCCGGGATCGGGACATGATCCGGATTCAAATCGTGCTCGCGAAGCACGGCCGGATTGCAACCAAAAACACCAGCCATTTCATAGTCGAAATCAGCGGGACAGCGATCCCAACTGGCGTGCCATTTACCGGTGTAGCCGAGTTGATAGCCGATCTCCCGCAGGCGCTGCGAATAGAGGACCACGCCCGGGTACATGTCGCGATGGACCGAGGGCGAGGAGTGAATTTGGTTAAAGACTCCGTTGTGCCAGTGGTAAGCGCCCGAGAGGATCATGGCGCGGGCGGGGCAACACACCGCACTGGGCGTGTAGGAACGCTCGAAGAGCATGCCGCCAGCGGCGAGCGCGTTCATGTTGGGCGTGTGGCATAGCGACCGATTGGCGATGGTGGCCCATTGCTGCTGGTCGGTCATGATATGGAGAATATTCGGTAGAGGCGTTGGAGGGCTGCCCGGCCGAATGGCCTGAGCGGCATTGTGCGATGCGGCGCCGGCAGAAACTCCGGCAGCCAGAAATTCTCGGCGATTCACGCGGCGATCATAACACCGATGGTTGACGCCCGTGTGGGCCATGACGCTTAAGCATCGGCGCGTGGACAGAACCAGCCGCGGAACAAAGAAGGCGAAGAAAGGGCGTTTTTTACGAAACGAAAGCAGCATCTCCCGGCGTGGCCGGCGCCGAGAGCGCTTTCTTCGCGACCATGGCGCGCCAGATATCGATCGGTATCTGCTGCTCGATGGCGTGGTTCTTTTGCGGGCCGCGCGTGGAGTTTGCACATCTGTCGATCAGTGTGGATTGTGGGGTGTTCTGACGGGCGTGGTGTTTTGGGGTAAGTGGCTGAGGAGGCGCGGGAAAGATTTTTTTTGATTTTTGGGACGCTTAGATAGGATCTTCAGCTAAGAACGCGTAGCAGAACCAGTGTCATATCGTCGTGCTGAGAAGCGCCAGCGGCAAACGCCTCCGCTTCGACCAGCATTCGGGTCGTCGCTTCCAAAGCAGATAGCCCGTGGCAGGTCTTGGCGAACTCGATCAATCGATCCTCGCCCCACTCTTCGTCGCGGGCGTTCATGGATTCAGAGACTCCGTCCGTGAAGAGTACGACCAGGTCTTCCGGTTCAAGAGGAAAGACTGCTTGTTCATAGTACTGGGGTAGCAGCCCTATCACCGAACCGCCGGTCTCCAACCGGAAGACCTGCCAGCTCGCGGCAGATTTGCGCAGGACCACAGGCGCGTTGTGGCCCGCGTTGACGTAGGAAAGCTTGCGGGTTTGAGGATCGTACTCGGCGTAGAAAAGAGTGGCGTAGCGGCTCGCGGAGGACGCCTCATAGAGCAGGCTGTTGAGTCGCTTCATCAGCTCCGCCAAATCGTGGCCTACTGAAGCTTGGGCGCGGAGGGAGGCTTCGAGGCTCGCCATCATAAGCGCGGCGCCGATGCCTTTGCCAGACACATCCCCTATGGCGATGCCAAACTTGCCTTGGAGTAACTCGAGAAAATCGTAGTAGTCTCCACCTACCTCTCGCGCGGGCCGGCAGCAGCCGCAATAGTCCAAGCCTGGTATCGAAAAATGGCGCTGAGGGAAGAAGTGCGCCTGCACTTCCTGCGCGATTTCCAGCTCGCGATTCAACCGCTCCCGCTGCGCCGTCTCCCGGCCGATCGCTGTTGTCAGCCGGGCGACCTCCAAAGCCAAAGCCGTCTGCGCCTCCGGCCTTGCGTCAAGGCCGTCGAGAGCACGCGTGATAGCGCGATGTGTGAACGCGTCTGTTTCAATCTCCCGCCATGTAATCAGGTGCGCGGCGAGGCGCTCCTTGTCTCGATGGCCTCTTAGTGTGTTAGCAACCAGTTGCCGCAGCCGGCCATCCGCTGGAGACGAGATGCGCCCAAGAAAACCGTCGAGTGCTGGACCGCCCGAATCGAGTAGTTGCAGAAACGCCTTGCGGGCCTCACGTGGATCCTCCACTACGAGGCGCTGGAGCCTCTGGTAGAGAATCTCAGGCGGTTGCATACCGCTTCGACCGTAGTTCGAAGGCGTCCCTTCCGCCTTCGAGCAGGTCGATAATATGCTCACGGCATTCATCCACCGTTCCGGACTTTTCAACGACTCCAATCCGTCCGTCTGAGTTCATGACCAGCACCAGGTCGGCTTCCGCCAATACGGGGATATTCGCGTTGTGAGTTATAAAGATCATTTGCCGGCGACTCTTTAATCGCTGCACGGCGTTCACCACCGTTTCATAAATGAAGTGGTTGTCCAGATTGTCCTCCGGCTGATCAATGATCAGCGGGCTATCTCTTCGCGCCAAGAGTATTGGTAATAGCGCGGTACATTTCTGGCCGCGGGAAAGATCTGATGCGTCCTTAAAATTAGACTTGCCCGCAGATGACACATTTAACTCGATGCCAATTCTATCTTCGATTGCAATTACCTCGAGCGCGAGGGGATCGATGCACTCGCGGAATGCATCCAGTATCTTGCGCGAGCGCTCACCTCCGAAAGCCGTAAGCTCTTCAAAGGACGCTACGTCATTGGACTGAATCAATTGCGCGAGTTGCTCCGGTCTAAGCTGCATCAGAGTCGCGATGATTTCTTCGTGATTCCGGACCCTTGCGCCACGCAGCCCATCCACCAGCATCTGCTGATAGGCCAGATGGTCGGCGTTTCGCAAGATTCGGATGCGCACTCGCTCGCCGGCTTCGCGCTGCAGTTCAGACGCGACCTCCTCGCGCAGCGTTGAAATTTGATCGCGCATGAGAATATGAGTTGCCTTGAGAGATTTTCGCTGCTCGAGTAGCTTCTTTAACTCGGCATTCAGCTCCAGGCGCTGTTCCTCCAGCCCTTGCAGTTTGGCAACTTGCTGTTCAAGCGTGGCACGCATTCGAGCCTGCTCGCTGGCCGCCTGATTGACGGCCGTTAACCTCGCCAGCTCGCCTGCATGATTCGTGTGGGCTCGAGCGATGCTTTGACGGGCCTGGCTCACTATATCCTGCGCTTGGCGGATCTGACCACTAATTGCGGACACATGCTCTTCAAACGTCTCCAGACACGTGGCGAGCAGATCGTCATAGCGGCGAAGCATGTCTGCATTTCCGGACTGCTCCTCCGCGAGGCGCGCCTTGAAGGCAACCTGTGCGCCTCTTCGGAGTTGGTCCAGAGTTTGACCTAGCGTTTTAAGATCTCGATCAGCCGTGTCCATTTTGCCGATTTCGCGCTGATTGAGCTGCTGCTGGCGTGAAAGCCTGACAAAATCCGCCGACGATTCACGATCTGACGGCGCCAGAGCGCTCATACGGGCACGGACATCACCGAGTTCTTCAATTTGCTCCGTCAAATCCTGGATCGTTCGTTGTGCCGTCCTGATGCGATCGGCATTCGCATCGAGGGCTCGTGCGCTCTCAGCCAGGGATAGCTCGATCGTCCGCATCTGGTCGGTACGGAGTTCATCCAAAAGTTTCCTACGTGTATGGCCGAGGACCTCGTCCGCTATCGCCTCAATTTCGGGACTGCTATAAGCATCCAGCGGCAGAAACGTACCTCGATCGAGATCAACAGTGTTGATCGTCCGACCGTCTGAGGTCAGAAGAACGGGTTGCTGCTTGAGGCCCCTCTTGATTGTGTAGCGACTTGAACCTTCAGCTAGGGCTGTGATCGTTACAAGAGCCCCACCCGCAAGATTCGCCTGGATCAGGTCAACACAATGCTTTGGCGCAGTGGAGGCGCCGCAGACCGCGAAGCGTAATGCTTCGGCAAGGGTTGATTTCCCGCTGCCTCGTGCCCCGATAATGCAAGTTAGACCTCGCGGAAGGTTGACGCTCAAGCCGGGCAGAAATCCACCACTAATCTCAATTGTTTCAACGAACCACATACGTTCGAGCTTTACCATGCATGAAAGTTGAGCAGGATGCTATCAGCACACCGAGCACTTCTTTCATGGCCATTGCAGGCGGAATCGCTAGCTGACGCTACTGTACACCAACGCTCGCAAGACATTAAAGGCGAAACGACTCTCCCGGATGGCAGCCGATCAATGAGGTCCCACCAACCTTATGAGAATAAGATCGATTTTGCGTTATGCTGCGATCCGGCGGCTACGTTGCTTATTTCGCCAGAGCGTGGGCGGCTAAACTTGTGTTCGATGCAAATACGGCTGATGGTGCTAGACCCTGGGCATTTCCATGCGTCTCTGGTGCAGAAGGAAATGTACACAGAGCTGGCGAGGCGAGTGTCTGTTTACGCGCCACTGGGCAACGAGGTATTGGATTATTTGAATCGCGTTCGTGCGTTTAATGCACGCCGCGACGACCCAACGAACTGGGAGATCGACTTACACACCGGCGCGGATTTTGTCGAACGAATGATCGAGGAGCGGCCGGGAAACGTGGTGGTGCTCAGTGGGCGCAACCGGCCTAAGATCGACCGGATTGAAGCGGCGGTGAAGGCGGGGCTCCATGTGCTGGCCGATAAGCCGTGGATCGTCAGTCCGGCCGATTTTCCGAAACTGGTTAGCCTGCTTAACGAAGCCGAAAAACGCGACATTGCCGCCTACGACATCATGACCGAGCGCTTTGAGATTACTTCGATTCTGCAGCGGGAGTTAGTGAACGATGAAGGTGTGTTCGGGAAGCTACTGGATGGGCGGGATACGGAGCCCGCGGTTACCGCGCGGAGCGTGCATCATCTGATGAAGATGGTTGCGGGAGCACCGATACGGCGGCCGGCGTGGTTCTTCGACGTGAATGAATATGGCGAAGGGCTAGCGGATGTCGGCACACATGTGGTGGATTTGGTGCAATGGACGGCGTTTCCCGATCAAGTGCTGGATTACCGGAACGACATTCGACTGCTGGCGGCCGAACATTGGCCGACGATTCTTTCGCAGACACAGTTTGAACGCGTCACGGGCGAACGGGAATTTCCTCAGAGCGTTGCGGCGCAGGTGAAGGTGGGAAAACTCGAATATTTTTGCAACAATTCGGTGGATTACACGCTGCGCGGGGTTCATGTCAGGCTTTCGATTTTGTGGGAATGGGAGGCGCCAGAAGGGACAGGCGATTCTTACGAAGCCACGTTTCGCGGCAGCAAATCGCGAATCGAGCTTCGGCAGGGCAGGGAAGAGCGCTTTGTTCCGGAGTTGTATATAGTGGCCGAGTCGTCGCCGCATGAAGTGTTCGAGAAACTGCGGCGGAAAGTGTCGGCGCTGAACGCGACTTACGAAGGATTAGCGGTGGAGATGGCGGCGGGCGAGGCGCATTTGGTGATTCCGGAGCGTTATCGCGTCGGACACGAAGCACATTTTGCGCAGGTAACAAGGCAATTTCTGGAATATGTGAAAGCGCCCCGCACGATGCCCGCTTGGGAGAAGGCGAACATGCTGGCGAAGTATTTCGTCACGGTGAAGGGCGTAGAACTGGCTTCGGCATCAGCGATGAGCGTCGCAGGAGATTGATTCAGTCCTTTTCGTACATCACCGCAAGCAACTCCGCGGCGAGCCGATGTACCGGCCGCAAAAAAGGAATGCCGGCCAAACGTAATCCAAGCAAGATCATCTTCAATGTCTTGTCGAAGAGAACGGTTGTCCGCTCTTGGCCGGGCGACTGGTCGTAGACCCAATACAAAATCAGGCCCATTTGATACAGCCACAACAACCTTGGAAGGTAAGGTTTGATATTGGCGGGTAAACGGACTCGCGAGTCTTTCACCGCTCGTTCAAAAAACGCGAGGTCCTGCTGGCGTATAGCGAGTGTCTGCCGGCTGAAAGGCGAAAGCGGATGGTTCGGATCCGCATGGGCGGAAAGAGCTCCTAACAATTTGCGATCCAGCGCAAAATACTCAAATTTATAGTTGATGATGCCGTGCAAGCGGTCTTCAAGGGAGGAGCATTGGTCAAGCAGTTCGTCGATCGCTATGCTCATCTGCTGCTGCGAGCGCTCGTAAAAGGCCATCACGATCGCTTCTTTCGATTGAAAGTAATAGTAGGCAGCGCCTAGGGCTACTCCCCCCTGAGACGCGATTTCGCGCATGGTTGCTTGTTCGAAGCCGCGCTCCCGAAAGATGGCGAGCGCGGCTGTGAGAATCCGAAGGCGCGTTTCCTCGGACTTCTTAGTGGGCATAGCCGCGATTTCTCATCCTGGCAAAGACGAAGATGTTAAAGAAGTGCATGGCCCCAAGGATCAACAGAACAACGCCTAACTTTTCGCTCTCGAGCTCGATCACCTGTCGAACATTCGCAAGCGGGTCCGAAGTCTTGAGAGCTAAGGCTATGTAGCCTACGTTAACGAGATAGAAGCCCACCACCAGCAGATGATTTACCGAATCCGCCAGCTCCGCATTTCCACGGAAGGCATCCACTAGAAAGACGCGTCCATTACGATGCAGGGTCATTGCGACCCAGACGGTAAGCGCAATGCTGATAGCGAGATAGCTGAAGTAACAAACCAAGACGTACATAAGGGTCTCCAGAAAAGTTATATGTTGAACATGTTCAATTAAAGCTTAGAGCAGAGTTCTGACATTGTCCAGCTTTTTCTGAACTCGTTCAAAACTTTATTTCGCTGCCGAAACGGGGTTGACTTTGAGTCCTTCGCGCGCCGAATCACCGGCATTCTGGACGATCATGTCGCCCACATCGAGGCCGCTGACGATTTCGAGGCGGTCGCCGTAATCGCGGCCGATTTCGATCTTTTGCAGGTGTATGGTGTGGTCCGGGCGGACGACGGCAAC
>DASYAX010000233.1:0-42859 GCA_036501045.1 Bryobacteraceae bacterium | reverse complement strand
GCGCTCAGCACCGTGACGACGGCCTGCTGCACAATCTTGTCCTCCATTGAGGCGATCCCCAACGGGCGTTGTCGGCCATCCGCCTTGGGTATGTACACCCACCGCGACGGCGTCGCCCGATATGCTCCCGTATGGACCAACCGATGCAACTCGGTCACCCGCTGAGGAAGAATCCTCTCGTACTCGCCACGTCATCAAAAGAAGCGTTACTTGGTGTTAGGCACGAGTAGCGGCTCGCCGGCGCGGCTGGCTTCGAGTGCTGGCCGGCGCTTGCCGGCATGGCGCCACTTCAGGAAATTATCCATGTAAGTGTAGAAGACAGGCGTGAGATAGAGCGTTACGAATTGGGCAAAGAGCAGGCCGCCGACGACGGAAAGGCCGAGCGGGCGCCGGGCATCGGCGTCAGCGCCAAAGCCGATCGCGATGGGCAGGGTGCCGATAACCGCGCAGGCGGTTGTCATCATGATTGGCCGGAAGCGAATCATGGAGCCCTGGTAGGCCGATTCGCTGGCCGTGTGATTCCCCTTGCGCTCAAGTTCCAAAGCGAAATCGACCATCATGATGGCGTTCTTTTTTACGATTCCGATGAGCATGATCAAGCCGACGAAGCCATAGATATCGAGCTGCATATGGAACAAGGAAAGGGTGACCAAGCCGCCGAAAGCCGCAGCAGGCAACCCGGTGAGAATCGTTATGGGGTGAATGTAGCTCTCATAGAGGATGCCCAGCACGATATAGATGACTACCACAGTCATGATCAGCAGAACGCCCAGACCGGTTAGGGACTGTTGGAATGCCTGGGCAGTGCCTTGGAAGCTAGTCGTGATGGAGATGGGCAGCATCGACTGAGCAAGGTTCTGCACTTCGCCCACTACCTGGCCAAGAGCGACGCCGCGCTCCAAGTCGAAGGAAATAGTAACCGAAGGGAGCTGGCCGCTGTGATCGACCGTCAGGGGACCAACGCCCGTAGTGAATTTTGAGACGGCGCTGAGCGGAACGAGCTGACCGGAGGACGAGTGAATGTAGAGCTCCGAGAGCATATCGGGATCGCTCTGAAAACGGTTCTGTACCTGGAGGACGACCCAGTATTCGTCGTTCGAGGTGTAGATGGGAGAGACCAAGCGCTGGCCGTATGCGCTGTAGAGGGCGTCCTCGACTTGTTGTGGCGTTACTCCCAAGGCGGACGCCTTCTGGCGGTCGACCTCGACGTTGGCCTGAGGATTTTGGATTTGCAGGTCGCTGGTGACGTCGGCGAGACCGGGCAGATTTCTCATCTTCGCTTCGAACTTCTGCGCGTATTCATAGAGTTGATCGGTCTGCGGGCTCGACAGAGTGTACTGGTACAGGCTCTTGGTGAACTGGCCGCCAATACGGATGGCGGGCGGATTTTGGAGAAAAACTCGCATTCCGGTGACCTTGTTCAGCTTTAGCTGCAGCTCGTGGCTCACGTCGTCGATGGTCAGGTGATGTTCATAGAGCGGGCGAATGAACCGGACTACCGTATCGAGGACAGCCGCATGACCGTAGTGCGAAACCAAGCGATCGTAGGCCGGGCTGTCGCTCCAGGGGCGACCGGAACGGTCCCGTAGATGGAGGAAGGCACGTCCGTTGTTGAGGCCGGTGCTGTTCGAGTCGCTGACGCTCGAGAAAAACTGAACGACATTCGGATCGGCCTGGAAGATGCGATTAACGGCTTCCTGGTGCACCCTCATCGCGTCGAAGGAGATTCCCTGATTGGCTTGGGTCGAGACGGAAATCTCTGAAAGATCGTCGATGGGCAGGAAGCCTTTCGGAATCGACCAGAACTCCCAAGCGGTTCCCAGCAAGATGAGGAAACCAAAAATCATCACCAGTGCACGATGCCTCAGCGCCCAGCGAAGGCTTGAACCGTACCAACGGAGCGAGACATCGAGCACGTTTTCCAGAGTCCGGTAGAGCCAGCCGCGCGATCTTTCGTGATCGGGGCGCAGATAACGCCTGCATAGCATCGGGCTGAGAGTGATGGAAACCAGGCCGGAAACCAGTACGGCGGAAATAATGACGACGGCAAACTCGTGGAGCAGGCGGCCGAAGACGCCGGGCATGAAAAAGACGGGAAGAAAAACGACGGCGAGCGAGACGGTCATCGAAAGGATCGTGAAGTTGACTTCCTTCGAGCCGTCGAGCGCGGCTTCGAACGCTCCCTTTCCCATCTCCATGTGGCGCACGATGTTTTCGAGCATGACGATGGCGTCATCGACGACGAAGCCCACCGATAGAGTCAGAGCCAAGAGCGATAGATTGTCGATGGTGTAGTCGAGCAGGTACATCACCGCGAAGGTGCCCATAATCGCCATGGGGAGGGCCATGCTCGGGATCAGGGTGGCGGAAGCGTTGCGGAGAAAAAGAAAGATGACAAGAACAACCAGAAAGACGGCCAGAAGAAGGGTGAATTTTACGTCGCTGACCGAATCGTCGATCGGAACGGACCGGTCGTACTCGACCGAAAGATAAATCGAAGGCGGCACGGTCGAGTAAAAGCGCGGAATGAGTTTGCGGATGTTCTTGACGATATCGATCGTGTTGCTTCCGGGCTGCCGCAGAACGGCCAGCATGATGCCGGGGACATTGTTGATCCAGTTGGCGATGTACTCGTCCTGAACTCCATTGCTCACGGTAGCGAGCTGATCAAGCTGTACCGGAGCGCCGTTGCGGTAAGCGACGATGAGCGGGCGGTAGACGGAGGCGTCGGAAAGCTGGCCATTGGACTCGACATTATAGGCCTTGTGGGCACCGTACATGGTACCCATCGGCATGTTGACGTTGGCATTTTGAATCGCCTGCTCGACCTGGTCGATGCCGATCTGGCGGCTGGCAAGAGCTTTGGGATTCAGCCGGACACGCACAGCGTATTTCGCCGTGCCATGGACATCGACCTCGGCGACACCGGGAACCATAGAAATCTGCTCGGCGATAAGGTCTTCGGCATATTTGTCGACGTCGTAGAGCGGAAGCGTCGGCGAGGTGACGGCCAGCAAAAAGATAGGCTGGTCGGCCGGGTTCACTTTTCGGAAGGTCGGCGGAAAGGGCAGATTCGGCGGAAGCTGATTCGCAGCGGCGGAGATCGCCGACTGGACGTCCAGGGCGGCAGAGTCGAGATTGCGGCTGAGATTGAACTGTAGGGTGATCTGGATGTTGCCGAGCGAGCTGGTCGAAGTCATTGAATCCAGGCCGGCAATGGTTGTGAACTGCTTCTCCAGCGGGGTGGCCACGGACGAAGCCATCGTCTCCGGGCTGGCCCCGGGAAGACCGGCCGACACCTGGAGCGTGGGAAAATCGACGTTCGGCAAATCGCTGACGGCCAGATCGCGGTAGCCGAGGATGCCAAAGAGAAGAATGGCCAGCATCAGGAGGCTGGTCATGACCGGCCGGCGAATGAAGGGTTCACAGAGATTCATGAGATTCCGGCTTCATCAGAGCGACTTGGTGAAATAGACTCTGGTCCCGGGAACCAGGCGCACTTGCCCGTCGGTGACCACGGTCTCGCCGGCAGAGAGCCCCTGCAGAATCTCCGTTTGGCTGTTGACGGTTTGCCCAACCTTGACTTGCCGCACATCGACGGTCATATCCGGTCTCACCACGAAAGCGTAATCGCCCTGCTGGCCCGCCTGCACGGCCTCCGAGGGGACGACCAGCACGTTGTGTTGCTCCCCGAGGCAAAGCAACACATTAGAGAATTGGCCGGGCCAAAGATGGTGGTCGGTATTCGGAAACGAGGCCATCAGCTCGATAGTGCCGGTGGTCATGTCGACTGTGTTGTTGACGAAAGTCAGAACGCCCTTTTCGGCAGCGGAATCGTCGGGCGGGGTGGCCTGAACGAGCAAGCGGGAACGCGTCATCGACCGCTTGATCGATTCCAGATACTGCTGGGGAACCGAGAAATGGACGTAGATCGGTGAAACCTGGTTGATCACTACAAGTATCGGGAGGTCATTGGTCTTCACGGTGGCGCCGGGATAGACGAGTTGGGCCCCGGTGACACCGCTGATCGGAGCGTAGATGGAGCAGTAGGAAAGCTGGATTTGGGCTGTCCGGATAGCAGCCTCGTCGGCGCGCATAGTGGCCTGGGCGGCCGTTGAGGTTGCCAGCGATTGATCGTACTGGTCCTGTGAAATAATGCCTTCCTTGTGAAGCTCGTCACTGCGCTGCAGTTGCACGCGGTTGAGCTGGGCCTGCGCTTTGTCCCTGGCGAGCGACGCCTCGGACTGGGCGAGCGCGGCGAGCCATGGGTCATTGTCAAGAGTGATCAGCAAGTCGCCTTTGCGAACAAATTGGCCTTGCCGGTAATGCACCTCCTTGATGATGCCGGCAACCTGCGACTCTACCGAGACGGTCTGGAAGGCCTGGCCGGCGCCGATAGCGCGTAGTTCGACCGGAATCGTGCTCCGCCCGATTTTGGCGACCATGACGGGAACGGCGGCGGTGTCCCGCGGTCTCGCAATCGCCCCGCTGGTCGATGCCTGCGTTCGCGCGTCGCTGCCCGTGCAGCCGGCAAGAAACAGTACAGACAACAGTGAGATGAGTGCGAGGACCTTAGCAACTCTGCTCATTCATCCCGATATCCTGTGCTCCGCGGTGATTATCCCACACCGGCTTCATCAGAAGACGCGAAAAGGACGAGGCGGCTAAGCCGCCATCGATTCATCTAGGATTCCGAAGTTAGAACCGGGCTTTCCACTGCTTCCCCTCTGCGCTATCGTAATAGTAGCGGTGGAGTTCGCTTAACGCCGTCCGCGGCCAATAACTCCTGCTCAGACCGGGGCGGGAGCGTGACTAACCCCCCTTCAATTTCGATGAGAGCAGGAGTGTGTTCTTAGCCGGCGCACATCAGAACGGCTCAGCTTACGGCGGCAGGTATCGGTGGAACAGGATGCAATCGCTGATTCGACTCGTGGCTGTTCGCGACTGGAGGTTGGCTGGATAAACAGGAGGCTCAACTCGTTATTGCGAAAAGCCGGCGTCGGCATCTCGATCCTTACGGCACAACAAAGCTTCCGAATCGAGACGTCGCATCATAAGCCGGCTGCAAACTCTGGTTACGCATTTCTGTCTTCAAAACGAAATGAACAAATATATATTGGTCATGCTCGGCGGATCTCTCGGCGCTGTTTCGCGCTTTGTCCTTGGCACGCTGATTGCGCGGTGGTATTCCGCGATGTTTCCAGTTGGGACCTTCTTAATTAATGTAAGTGGATCATTCTTGATCGGTGTGCTGATGATGTTATTCCTCAATCGCCCATCAATCGACGCAAATTGGCGGCTTTTTGTAGTAACTGGGGTCTTGGGTGGATATACGACGTTCTCTAGCTTTGAGTGGGAAACCTTCTTTGCGTGGCGAGAGGGCGCGAGCGCCGTAGCAGCGTTTTACGTCGTATTGAGTGTCGGTTTGGGATTGCTAGGCGTGTGGTTTGGCGCCATCGCCAGTAATCGCTTGTGGCCACACCCCTGATGCATGGGATCATGGCTTGTTCGAAGCAATAAGCGTTTCTGAAAGCTGATTCATTATTTGGCATATGGAACGAATTCCTTCCGAGGGTTCATGCAGAGGGATGCGCCAGTTGATGCCGGAAGCAAAGGAAATCACCATGAACTCCCGGCCGTCTGTCTCTTCCGCCCTACAGTCGTTCAGTAATGCCGATGGCGCCGAAAAGCTGGCGCTGGCGTACAGTTCCCGGCGTCCTCGGTAGTGATCCGTGATCCACACGATCCGATTCCACGAGGTCAGCAAGATGAGATTTCCAGGCCGCCAGTTCACTCTTCGGAAGAACAGGGCTTTCTTCTCCGATGGGACGGGAACCTCGAAATAGCGCACCAGCACACCTTCCTCTTTATCGAGTTCGTCGCGCATGGAATAGCGGAATTTGACATCGAGTTCGTCACCGTAACTTCGAGTAGAAACATTGGGAACTATTGGCGCTGTCCCAAGCCAGCGGCGTTTGAGTGTGGCGAGGAATTTCTCGAGCGGCCGGCTGGCTCGCGTATTGTAGACAAGATATTGAGTCCCGCTGCGCGTTGTGAACTTCATCCAGCCGAATAACAAAATGCAGCCGGTCTCCAGTTGGAGAAGGTCGTCCAGTTTGATTTCGACCGGCAACTGCCCGGAACTTGGATGGGGCACGATATGGAGAGACCGCTTTTCGAGCAAAAGCAGCCGGGCCGGATATTTTGGCGGCCGAGTGAACCAGTTCGACTCGTCTTGAGGCATAAATACGCCTGTTTCGAATGTGAGACTTCGGATCTCTTGCGCGAAATCAGCCGGAATGCCGGTATTCCCCTTCAGTGCATAAATGAAAAGATAGCTTCGAGAATCCACTTGGTGCGAGCCTCGCTAGACCGCCGCGCTCGATGGGACTGCCTCTTCCATTTCAAGCTCTTCTTTAAGAAAAGACACGTCCTGAAGAACACGTTCAGGGGGAATACGCTCGTGGTCGATCTCGCTGCCAGTCAATCTCTGCAGTTGAGCGCGATAGATGTCCGCATGGATTTCAAATTCCTGGGCGATACTGTCGATGGTACCGCGAATCCAGACCTCCAGCGTGTGGCCGTAGAATGTGAAAAACTGTTCCAGCGATACTCCAAGTTGCGCATCCAATTGGCGCTCGATGGAACGCCGGGCCAATTTGGGTGAAACCGCGAACAAGCGAGGCTTTCGCAAGCGAAACGGAACCGAAGCGAACTCAACGGACGGCATGTCCTTAATAAAGTTCTGAAGAGAGAAACGATCTTCCCGCTCGCCCGTAGAAAGCACGGATGCCGCTGTATCGAGAGCCACGGTGAGTTCTGCCGCAAGATTTTGAATGAAATTTGCAAGCCGTTGCGCTTGCGCCTGAACGAAACGATCGATATTTCCGTTGATCCAGGCGTGGTCCAGATAAGAAGAGGCAGGTTCGCGCCGCCAAAAGACAAGCGCGCTGTCCGCGAGCTGATTTAGAGTTTGCTGCCCGGCCTCCCGGATCTCGGTGGTCACCTCAAGGGCTCGGTCGCGGCCGCTTGCAATCAAACCGGCGGCATGACGCAACTGCGTTTCCGCCGTTTTTAGTTTCTCTGACGATAAATCGGAACGAATCCCTTGCTTCTTGGCCGCTATTTCGAGCGCGTGTAAAACCCGCCGAGCTAAAGATCGAGCCTTGCGTCGATTAGACTCGCGGGACAACGATTGTGCATCCGCCACTCGAGGCGCGATCTGGTTCGCAACCCACTCCCGGAGTAGGGCGTTGAGTCCGGGATTGCTACTCAGCAGCGCAACATCAATCTCCATCCCAAGCTGATGAGCAAGCTGGGTGCGCGTATAGTCGAGGAGGCGTTGCCTGTCCCGTTCCGGGATAAGATCGACTTTGCTGAGCACCACAAGTGCGGGGACGGACGCCGCTCGCAAAGCATCGACGGTCCCCACGTCATCGGCCTGCAGGTTAGAAGTGGCATCAACAAGGACTACACCCAAATCGCAGCGCGGCAAGTACGCGAGTGTCTCCGCGGCTCCCTCCAGTGCGAGCGAGCCCAGCCCGGGGGTATCCACGAGAAGAACTTCGTCAGGCAACATGGGAAGCGGAACCTCAACCAGCAGACGCACGATGCGTTTCTCATTGCCTCGATTCTGGGCTTCTGTCACGAATTCGGGCAGACGGTCGATGTTGTATTGAGTAAATCTTCCTTCCGCCGTCCAAACCAAAAGCTGAGATGCCGGACCGTTCTTGATGCGAGTAGGCACCGCTGTGATTGGCGTGACGCCGACCGGCAGCAGTTCGATCCCCATAATTGCATTCAATAGCGACGATTTTCCGGTGCTTACGCGGCCGAAGAAGGCGATTTCATAGGTTGGGGATTCGACCTTCTCTAGTAATTGGGACAGGGGCGCTCGGAACTCGACCAGACTGTGCCGTTCAAGAATTTCACCCAGCTTCTTGAGAAGATTGTCGTTGACATCCGCTCCCTGAAGCCGAAGCAGGCGGTTTGCCAAGTCGGCTTCGATACGCTGACTCAGATACGAACTCATCTGCCGGACAATCCCCTTCATCTCCTGGATTCCACCGGCTAAGGGCTCTTTCAATGACGGCGCAACCGAACCGTAACCTATCAAGCGCTCCGGAGCGATCTCCTCGAGCGCCACTTCGATAAACTGCAGCGTCACCTTGATAGAAAACGTTGAGTCAAAGCGCGGTTCGGGAAGCGCTACATCCAAGTCGGTTAGAACGTGGACGATTTGCTGCCGCAGACGTTTGACATAGTCGCGTACGACGCGCACCTGGACGGGCGCTAGAGGGTTCTTATATTTCGGGAAGCCGCCCAATGAAGACGCCGAGAGGATTTGTTCGATTTCGAGGAGCAGTTTGTCTATGTAGCTAGCGCTTGCCAATAGCCTGCGTTGTTGCGGTTCATTGAAATGCTCTAGCTGTGACATGCTACGTATTCAGGAGCCCGGCACGGCGCCATCATGGGACCAAACTCGCGAAAGAATCGATGCTTAAGGCAGCGAAGCGGAGGCGGTCTCCGTCGCGATAGGCAGGATCTGCCGCCCGGCTGCACATATCGATGATCCGCCCCGGATTACCTCGGGCAACGCGAACAACCTGTTCTTGAAACAGCGCAATATCCGGCAGATTCAACATCATGAGTTGACTTGCTTTTTCCGTGAGATCGGCGGCTGCTTGTTTGCTCAGGGCGCGCAAGGTAATTAGGGCCTCCTGATTCCAAAACACGCGATGCAGAGCGCCAAGCATATGAGGATGAATTGCGCTTCCGATCAAAGCCATTCCACCGGCGTACAGAACTCTTTCAAAAAAGCGGTAAAACGGCAAAGTTGCTTCGGAAACGTCGTCGAGAAGAATGATCTGCGGATTGCTTCTTAACGTCTTCCACAACAGGCCTCGTAAGGCAATGCTCGAATTCGCGGTGGGCCGGAGCGAGAGGCGCGCAGCCATGTCAATTAAGAACGTATGTAAAGGCTGGGCAAACGGAATATACAACACTTTTGCCGCCCGTCTGGCCAGCTCCTGCTTGAGTTCTAAAAGAAGCCGGGTCTTGCCCAATCCAGGCGAACCATAGACCAGCATTGGCCTTCTTTGCAACGCCGATTGCAGCAGCCGGGCAAGTTCCCGGTCGCGCTCCATTAGTGGAAGGGTTGCAAAAGCGTCTCGCTGATCCGCCCTGGACGCAAGACACGGGGTTTGGTGAATGGTCACTGTAAGTTTCGGTCGGCTCCAGTCAAGAGAGAGGAAAAATCTTACCGTTCGAGACAACGCTCAGTTCTACGTCAGTGACGGCAATCACTCCGGTCGTCATCATTCCTTGCAATACGGGAATGGCTTGAGCCGATTTCTCCGGAGTTTCAACAATTGTGATGACGATTGGCTGATCCTGAGCAAATAGCCGGGCGCGATGAACTTCCGATGTGTGTCCAAATCCTTCCAGCCCCCGGAAAACTGTCACGCCAGCCAACTGAAGTTCCAGGCACTTAGACACAATCGCCTCGTATAAGGGCTTGCCGTCATATTGATCGTGTTCGCTGACATAAATCCGGAGTAATTTACCGGAGTTGCTGTTCATTTGCCGATTTCTCCTGCTGTAGGAATTTCGTGCGCAATTTGATGCAGTTCCACATCGGAAGTAACAATCAGCCCGTCCTGCATCATGGCCGACACTATCTGGACCAACTCACTTACTCTTTCCACGGTTTCAACGACTGAAATCATGATGGGCAGATCGTGCGAGAGATGGAAGCGTCCGCCTTTATGAGTGTGGCGCTTTGCCCCGTAACCGAGTATTCCGCGATAGACGGTAGCCCCGGCGAACTCCATCATTCGAAGCTTCTTGACAATGGCCTCATAAAGCGGCTCATCTTTGCATCTATCAGACTCTCCCACGTAGATCTGCACCAGCTTTGCCGCGCAGGTAACGATCTTTCGCGGCAGTTCCGGCTCGGGAAGCTTGCGGTCTTTCGAAACCGCCTTGATGACGGTGATGTCTTGAACCGCAATTAGCCCATCGGTGACCATTTCGTACAGAGTCGGCAGGAGCTCTTCAATGCGTTCTGCCGTATCGATAAACTCGATCCGAAGGGGCCGGTGTTCGCCGGCGTACTCGGAGCGGGGATTGTGGACTTGCTCGTGGCTGCCAAAACCCATATCCGCCCAGATGAGCGTTGCTCCAGCGACATGCTTGGAACGTAAGAAATTGAGAATCGCCGACCACAGCGGCTCTAAATGAGCGCGAGTGTCTTGATTCACGTAAATGGTTACCTTTTTGGCACTACCTCTTGGGAGCACTTTAAGGAACCTCCTTCTGCAAGCGGGAAACTGCCGAATCGGGGATGCGATGCCTCTTCTTGAGCCGCGATAGCAGTTTGCGAAGGCAGATCGAGAACTCTGATTAGAGGCGAAGAAAAGGATTGGAAGCAGTGAAAGATGGTGGTCCGCGTCTTGCTGGCAACTCGCCACATACGAATTCTCTCGTTGCAGGAGTCATTGTCCGCTCGCGCGGCAGGCAACGGCGAACTCCACCGCCTACTTCCAGATTATAACCACAAGAGCTAGCCGTCACCTTCGTTTGCTTAGGTTCACAGCGCTCAAACAGAGACGCCGAATCGGGCCAGTATTTCGCGGCGGCCGAGGGTGGTGATGGCCAGCGCCCGGCTATCGAGATCCTCGGACACCCATTTTTTCTTCAGCGCCAGTTTCAGCAGGACTGCCCCCATTGCTCCGCCAATGTGGGGCCGCCGTTCGCTCCAATCCAGGCATGCGAAGGCAAAACGGCGGCGCTGCTTCCGGATTTCGTCGACGTCGATGCCAAGAGCTCCGAAAGCGTGGGTTCCCTTTGCGGTGAGGTCGTAGGTATTGGCCACCAGCCAGCCGAGCGCCTCGAACCGGTCGTGCAACAGCACACCCAGCTTGCCCGCCAGGTGATCGTAACAAGTTCGGGCGGCACATAGGCGGCTGGGCGTGGTTGGCACAAAGTTACGGCGAACGCCGCCCGCCAGGACGATCAGTCCTTCGAGGACTCTGGCCACCTTGGGGCCTTCCAGACTGTAATAGCGATGCTTGCCTTGAGCCAGCACTTTGACCAGACGCTCCGACTTCAGGCGATTCAGGTGCACGCTGGCGGTTGACGGACTGACTTCGGCCACCACGGCGAGTTCGGTGCTCGTTCTAGCGTGGTTGTCCATCAGGCAATAAAGTATGCGGGCACGCGCGGGTTCGCCGATGGCAGCCGCAATTCTCGAGACCGCTACATCCATACTTTGAGCTTAAGCGAATTGTGCCCGCGCGGCAACCCGTACACTGGCAACATGCATCCCATCGACAGGCGCCAGGCTATTGGAATCGGCGCGGCGATTTCGGCAGCGCTCGCTCTCCATGCGGATGCAACCGAGGGAAGGAGATCCATGACCATTACCTGCATCATCCGCTACCAGATCGATCCGTTCCAGCGGGATGGATTCAAACAATACGCCGAGAATTGGGGCCGGATCATTCCCCGATGCGGAGGGCATCTGATCGGGTACTTTCTTCCTTACGAGGGCACCAATGACGTGGCGTGGGGCTTGATCGCCTTCGATAGTCTCGCTTCCTATGAAAGGTACAAGACTCGTTTGAAATCGGATGCGGAAGCGCGCGAGAACTTCAAGATGGCGCAGACGAAGCGCCTCATTCTCCGTGAAGAGCGAAACTTCGTGGAAGTGGTGGACGGCACATTTGAGCTTGCTTCACGGCTGGATGCGCGTCCCGAGAACTTGTAAGAACTGGGAGAGCCAAGCGGGATGTGCGGGCCAGGCGGGCGCGGTGACCAGGGTTCCGGAAGTGTGCGCCTGGTCGATTGGGATATCCATGAACTTGCCTCCGGCGGAAGTAACATCCGGGCCGACGGCTGGATAACAACTACAGGACTTGCCGGCGAGCACCCCGGCGGCCGCGAGGATCTGCGCGCCATGGCAGATAGCGGCGATGGGCTTGCCGGAAGCGGCGAAATGGCGGACAATTTCGAGCACTCGGGGATTCAGGCGCAGATACTCGGGGGCGCGGCCGCCGGGAATGACCAGAGCGTCGTACTGTTCGGGCTGAACCTCATCGAAGCTGGCGTTGAGCTGGAAGTTGTGACCGCGCTTCTCGCTATAGGTCTGATCGCCTTCAAAATCGTGTATGGCGGTTCGGACCGATTCGCCCGCGCGCTTATTGGGACACACGGCATCGACGGCGTGTCCCACCATGAGGAGCGCCTGGAACGGGACCATTACTTCGTAGTCTTCGACGTAATCGCCAACCAGCATGAGAAGCTTTTTTGCGGGCATACGCACATGGTCCCATGCCCCTACTCATAACGCAGGGCGCGCATGGGATCGATCCGGGTGGCGCGGCGGGCGGGCACATAACCAGCCAGCAGTGCGACGCAGGCGATAGCGATGGTTGCCGAAACGATCGAGAGCGGATCGAGCGGCTGGATTCCGTATAACTGCGAACGGACCGACCGCGTGAGCATCCATGCCGCCGGCAGCGCAATGGCCATACCGATGACCAAAAGCACCAGCACTTCTCGCATGACGAGCCAGAGCACATCGGTCTTGGCTGCGCCGATGGCCATGCGAATACCGATCTCGCGGGTACGGCGCGCGACGGTGTACGCCATAACGCCGTATAGGCCAATTGAGGCCAGGAGCGTGGCGAGAAAACCGAAACCGGTCGAAAGCGAGGCCACCAGCCGCTCGGTGACGAGCGAGTCCTCCATTTGTTTTTCGAGCGTAATCATTTCGAAGACGGGCAAATTCGCATCGAGCTCGTGGACGCGCTTCAGAATGCTAGTAAAGACTGCCTCTGGATTCTGCGAAGTTCGCACATACGCCGTTATTCCCGTCGCGAAATCCATCTGCCGGTAGGGGCGGAACACCTCGGGGGGAACTTCGTCGCGCATGCTCTCATATTTCGTGCCGCGAGCGACTCCGATGACGGTGATATCGGTCTTGGTGCCGGGATCGATGCCCATCCCGATTTTGTGGCCTTCGGCGTTGATCGTTCCAAAGTATTTCTTGGCGAAAGCATCGTTGACGATACAGACGTTGGGTGCTGTGAGCGTATCGGTGAGGCGAAAATCGCGACCGGTGAGCAGCGTAATGCCCATCGTTTTGAAATAGCCGGGAGAGAGGAAGTTCATGTGCGGATCGGGAAGCTCGCCGGTCTTGGGGGAATAGGAATCGATAGTGACCCATTGATCCCATTCATAGCCTTCCATGACCGGCATCACCGCGAGCGCGACGTTGTCCACACCGGGCAATCCTTCGAGGTTCTGTTTCAATTGTTCATAGAAGTTCTTGGTGCGTTCGGGCGGATATCCATTGAGAGTGGGATCGACTTTGAAAGCTAATAAATTGGTGGTGTGAAAGCCCGGGTCCAATTCCTTGAGATTTTGCAGGCTGCGGATGAAGAGGCCTGCACCGATCAGCAACAACAGTGAGAGGGAGATCTGCGCGATCACGAGTAATTTTCGAAGGCCGGTCGCCGCACCGCCCGCAACCGCTCCCGCCTGATCTTTGAGAGTGTTTGCCAGATCGGGACGGGTGGACTGCAGCGCGGGCACGAGCCCGAAGGCCATGCCAGTAAGGAGCGCCAGGCAAAGATTGAAGCTAAGGACACGCCAGTCTGGCACGGCGGAGACGGTCAACGGCACGGAACTAGCGGGAAGGAATTTGAGCAAAGCTTTATCGGTCCAGAAGGCCAGCAACAATCCAGCGACACCTCCCGTGATAGAAAGGAGCAGACTTTCGACCAATAACTGCGAGACGATGCGTCCGCGACCTGAGCCGAGCGCGAGACGAACGGCGATTTCTTTTTGGCGAGACGTAGCGCGGGCGAGCAAGAGATTCGCCACATTGGCGCAGGCGATCAAAAGAACCAAGGCGACGGTCGCCATCAACACCAGCAATGGAGTAGAAAATTGGCGGCGCAACTGTGAGCGACCTTTGGAGGCGGGAAGAATGTCCATGGACATTTTCAGGAACGCCTGCTTCATGTAGGGCGAGGCCTTGGCGAAAGCTTTTTGCTGTACTTCCATTTCGAGGATTTGGTGGAAGAACGGCTGGATGCTGGCTTTCGCCTCTTTGATGGTGACGCCGGGCTTAAGCCGTCCGAAGGCGGTGACCCAGCGGGAGCGGCGCTCGTTCAAATCCAGATAGCGGCCGATCTTTCCGCTCATCATCATCGGTATGCGAACCTGGCGGGCATAACCAGGATCGGTTCCCGTAAAACCAGGCTGGCTGACGCCGATGACGGTATAGGGATAACCGTTGATATTGAGTTTTCGTCCAATGACGGCGGGATCAGCGGCAAAGCGGCTCAGCCAAAATCCATAACTCAAAACGGCAACCGGCTCGCCGCCCTGTACGAGATCGTCGCTCGCGGTAAACAGGCGGCCGAGGGCGGCGTGCACGCCCAGGACCGGGAAGTAATTGCCTGAAACCAATTCGCCCGCAACGCGTTCGGTGCGTCCGCGATAGCTCAAGCTCATGTCTGTTTCACGAAAGCAGAACATTCCGCTAAAGACGGTGTTGTGGTCGCGAAAATCCTGATACATGGGATAGGAGATGCGGTTCCATCCCATGTTGCTGCCGTAGTGCCGGCCGATCGCGCTGAACAGCACGAGCTGTTCCGGCTGCTTAACGGGCAGCATGCGGACCAGGATCTGGTCAGTCAGCGAGAAAATGGCGGTGTTGGCACCGATGCCAAATGCCAGCGAGAGGACCGCAACAGCGACAAACAAGGGCGCCTTAGCGAAGGTGCGAAACGCAAAATTGACGTCTTGCAACAGGCTCATGAGCTTGGTGTTCCCCCTTTGACGGTTTCAAGAAGCGGCGGTTGGCAATCCGCTCATTTCTTTTTGCGGATGTAGATCTGGCCGTTAAACGAAGTGAACTGAAATTCCGGGCCGCCTCCGTTAATGGTTCCTCGCAAGGCGTGGTCGAAACGGAGATGATAGGTGCCATCCGGCTGGCGTCCGGAGTCGTTGCCAACGAAACCGGCTCCAGCGGTCAGCTTTACTTCGAAGTCGCTGTAGATTTCGCCGTTATCGGTCTTCATGCGGACGTTGGCTTTCAGGGTGGCGGGAAGCGTCACATCGATATCGCCGTTCAGAGTGCTGAACGACATCGGCTTCGACGGGTCGATGCTGTCGAGGGTGGCGACGACCGCACCATTCAGCGAGTGCGCCACTACCGATCCCGAGACATTCTTGAGCGTGATCTTGCCGTTTAAGTTGTTCGCATCAATCTCGCCCTCTACCCCCTCAACGTAGATATCGCCATCGTTCATGCATTTCAGGCGCAGCGAGGAGCGGCGCGGGACAGTGATGATCAGGTCGGCGGGCTGGTTCATCGACGACGTCTTGATGTTGACGACATTATCCTCTTCGGTCACGTCGAGGCCGGCATTGCCGGGAAGGTCCAACCGTCTCATGCCGTCGGAGCGGTCGGCACGTTCGGCGCGGTCGGAATGCCGCCCACGATACTCCCTCTCGCCGCGCGAGCGAGCCTCCACAACGACGTCTTTGACGTCGGCGCCACGCAGCGTAATGCCACCTGACATCAAGGTTGCCTGTATCCGGGCGGGACGCGACGGATCGCGCAGCGGCACGGTGGCTTTTTCCGGGGAATCTTGAGCCAGCAAAGCGCCGGCGCAAAAAAATAGAATTCCGATGATTTTAGTTTTATTCATTTGCTGTCTCCTACGCCTTCCCGATGAAGGCGAATCGTTCCGTTAAAGGCGTCGAACGTCAGTTCGGGTCCTCCATGACCCACACGGGCGCCTTTCAGCCCGTTGCTGCGGTACACAAACCTGCCATTGCGCCGCTCGGTCTCGCCCGCGGGCGGAGTTTCTCTGGGCGTCACGTCGAAATCGGTAAAGATCTGGCCGTTGAAAGTCTTGAAGAACAGGTCGGCCGAAAGCGCGGGCTGAAAATAGACATTCATTTCGCCGTTGATGCTCTTAAAGCTAGTTGCACGCTCGGGATTCTTCGCAAAGTGGACGGTGACGGGACCGTTGACGGTATGGACTTCGCCAGAACCCGTCACTCCGCTCATGCTGATGCCGCCATTGACATCGCTGACATCAAAATCGCCAGCGGTTCCCTCTACATGGACATCGCCGTTGTTGACGGTCGAAACGACGGGCCGGGCTTCGCGGGGAACCTGGATATCGATGTCGTAGGTGACGTTATAGAAATGGCGATGGTCTCCGTGACATCCTCCGTACTCGCCGTTACAACGCCAGGGAGCGTCGTAATAAATCGAGACGGCGCCGGGCTTTTCAGTCATTTCGAGCTTGACTTCGCTCTTCGCTTCCTCAAGATCGCTATCGGTTTCGGCGCGAATCGTTTTATGCGCGGTGACGCGTACCTGGGAGCCGCTGACGCCCGTCACGTGAACATAGCCGTCGATGTTGTCGACCACCAAGCGCATGGGCGCGCCGGAGAGGGTCAGCGTTTTTTGAATGGTTTCCTGTTCGCGAACGGTCCAGCGATCCCAATGATGGTCGGCGAGACACAGGCTTGCCAGCCCCGACGCCAGCATCAGGTAAGACATTAATTTCACGATGTATCCTCCTGATTACAAACCTAGCTTTTGAAGGCCCCACTGGGCCCGCTGGCGCACAGCCACATTCATTCCGGTATCACCCGTGAGCCGTTTCAGCTCCGAAGCGGCGGCGTTATCGCGCACGTGGACAAGAGCGTCGATGAGTACTATCTGGACCAGCGGCGAATCCTGTAGAGGAATCGATTCCACCAAGGCCTTGCGGACGGTAGAGTCATCGATAAATTTTTCGAGCGCATCGAGCGACGAGAGGCGCACATTCACGTTCGGATCGCGGTTCAGGGTCCTAACAAGGGCGGCCATCAATTGCGGATCGGGACGTTGGACCTGGCTGCTCCAGGAAATTCCTTCGAGACGCGAGGTGGCGGACTGGCGATCGAGCAACGATAGGGCCACAGTCTGGCGCAGGGTTTGCACCTGGCTTTGCAGTTGCTGCACATCTTTTGCGGAACCCGGCGCACTTCGGTTCTCGTGGCCGACATAGATGCCGAGGGCGACCAGCGCGAGCGCCATAGTGGCCTGCCGCACCAGCCCCGACAGACCCGGCTTCCACCAGGCAAAACCGCCGCGCACCGGTCGATTGCGAGCGTTGTTGATTTCGTTCAACCGCTGGTAGAAGCGAGCCCGCAGCGCTACGCTCGGATGCTCCTCGGGCAAGGAGCCCAGCCCCTCCCACAACGCGCGAAGCTCTTCGACTTCGCGGCGCAGATCAGCGCTTGAGTTCAATTCCGCTTCAAAGAAGCCCTGCTCGACCGGCGTCAACTGGCCGGAGAGATATTGAGGAATCAACAGACGGCACTCTTCAGACGTCATAAAGTTTTTCTCCTCTCAGCTCACAAAACTTTTCGCGCAGCTCTTTCAACGCGCGGTACACGCGAACCTTTACGGCACCCACTTCGCATTGCAGGATGCGCGCAATGTCCTCGTAACGCAGGTCGTGAAAGCGGCTCAGGACGAGTACTTCGCGCTTCTCATCCGGCAATTTCAACAGCGCCTGCTGCAGGAACGCCATATCCTGTTTGTGGGTAATCATTTCTTCGGGCATGGGCTCAGGGCTCCTGATCTCGTCCAGCTCCGTGCCGGACAGCTCTCCACGGCGTTTGTGCTGCTGGTCGAACCAGGCATTGCGAGCCATCCCGTAAAGCCAGGCCGGGAAGGTCTGACGAGGGTCAAAGGTGCGCGCGTATTTGATAACACGGAAAAAAACCTCCTGGACCAGATCTTCACTGAGCTCCCGATTACGCGTCAGGCACAACAAATAACGAAAGAGCGGCAGATGATAGCGTTCAAAGAGCACAGCAAGCTGAGCGGTGTCGCCGGCTTGCACGAGCTTCATGACTGAGCTGTCCGTTTGACTTTCCACCGGCCTCACAGAGCAATACCGAGGTACTGGGGAAAGGTTACCAACAAAAGTAATTTAGGATGCGAGAGCAGCTTCGAACCCAGAAAGCGGCTGGGTATTCAGGACATCGGCGGCCTGGAGCCAGCCGCGGCGGGCGGTAATGACGCCAAAGCGCATGTTGAGGAGATGCGACGGGCGGTGGGCGTCGGTCGAGATTGTGAAGCGGCAGCCGTGGCGTTTGGCGGCGCGAACGAGATGGCTGGGCAGGTCGAGACGCTCGGGACTGGCGTTGATCTCGAACAGGACACGGCGCTCGGCGGCGCGCGCGGCGATGCGTTCGAAATCGAAGGGGTAGGATTCGCGTTGCAGCAAGAGCCGGCCGGTGGCGTGGCCGAGAATTTTGAGCGAAGGCGATTCGAGGGCGCGCAGCAAGCGGTCGGTGGTCTCGTGCGCTTCAAGATTCATGTAGCTATGGACGCTGCCGATGACCAGATCCAACTCGGCGAGCGCATCTTCAGAAATATCCATGGCGCCGTCGCGCAGGATGTCGCACTCGAGGCCGGAGAAAATGCGAAGGGGCAAGCCGTCGCGATTCAGCTCGCGCACCTCGCGAGCAAAGGCCACAACGCGCTGTTCATCGAGTCCGTTGGCCATGGCGAGGGCTTTGGAATGATCGGTGATGGCGATGTACTGGTAGCCGAGGGCAGCAGCGGCATCCGCCATTTCGCGCAAGGTGGCTTTGCCATCCGTCTCGGTCGTGTGCATGTGCAGATCGCCGCGCACGTCACCGAGTTCGACGAGCTTCGGGAGGCGGCCTTGCTGGGCGGCTTCGAGCTCGCCCGAGTTTTCGCGAAGCTCAGGCGGAATCCAGGGGTAGCCGATACGTTGATAGACTTCTTCCTCAGTCTCGCCCGCGACGCGTTGATTGCCCTCCAAGGTGAATAGGCCGTATTCGTTGAGCGTGAGGCCGAGCTTGATGGCGTTGGTGCGCAGGACGACGTTGTGTTCCTTGCTGCCGGTGAAATATTGCATGGCGGCTCCAAAGCTTTCGTGCGGGAGCGCGCGGACGTCCACCTGCAAGCGTTCCATGCCGAAGGTGACGCTCGCCTTGTTGCCGCCCTGGCCGAGAATCTCCTGCGACTTGGGATGAGCCACCAGGTGATGGAGCGCGCCGGCAGCGCCGGGACCGGTGACGAGAATGTCCAAATCGCCAATGGTTTCGCGGCCGCGGCGCAGACTGCCGGCTGCTTCCACCTTTTCGATGCCCGGAAGAGCACTGAATTCGGCGCTCAACTCATCCGCGGTCCGGCGTCCGAAGCTGAGCAGAAAGCGGCCAGCGCTTTTGCGGTAGGCTTCTATGGAACGCAGTACTTTTTCTTCCAGCTTGGCTCCCATGCGGGGAAGATCACGCAGTTTGTGCTCGCGGCAGATACGCTCGAGGTCGTCAACGCTTTTGACGTTGTGATGTTCGTAGAGAAGCGCGATGCTTTTGGGGCCGAGGCCCTGAATCTTCAGCAGCTCCAAAGCGGAGGCTGGATAGAGTGCGAGCATTTCGTCGCGGCGGCCGAAGGAGCCGCGCTGGCAAATTTCGGCGAGAACGGCGGAGAGGCCTTTGCCGATGCCGGGGATGTCGGTGACTTTGCGTTCGGGGTTGCAGACGATGTCCTGCACACGCTCGGGATGACTGGCGATTACGGAAGCGGCGTTGCGATAGCTGCGAATGCGAAAGCCATCCTGTGCGGCAACCTCCATGAGATCGGCGGTCTCGTGGAGCATTTGAGCGATTTCCCTATTTTCCATGCGACTGTTCGAAAACGCGCTGCAATTCGGCGGCGGGGACGGTGGGAGACGGCTCGACGTGCACCAGTACGTCAGTAACCCAGGGAAGGCTTTCTTTGACGGCAATGCGTACGCGGGTGGCGATTTCGTGAGATTCGCGCACGGTCATTTCGGGATCGACTTCGAGGTGCAGATCGACGTGGTAGCGGAGACCGGTGCGGCGGGCGAAACATTTCTCAATGCCGAGCGCGCCGTGAACGCGCAGGGCGGCGTCACGGATCTCGCGCATTTTACCGGGCTCGGGCATGGTATCGAGAAGCTGGCCGACGGTGCGGCGCACGACTTGGATGGAGAGCACGAATATGAGCACGCCGATGAGGAGGCCGCCAACGTGATCGGCGGCGGCGAAGCGGACGGGCGAGGCAAGGGTCAAGCCGACGGCAATCAACGCCACGCCGGTAGAAAGCAGGTCGGTGAGGTCGTGCCAACCGTCGGCTTCGAGCGAAGTGCTGGCAATGCGCTTGCCGACCCGGAATTTCATGGCGGCGAGAACCACTTTCAACAGCACGGCGGCGAGCAAGGGGTAGAGGGCGTAAATCGGGAAGACACTGGGACGGCGGAAGGAAGTGAGCCCGTGCCAGAAAATGCCTGCGCCGGCGAGCAGCAGCATGGCGCCGACGGCCAAGCCGGCTAGCGTCTCATAGCGGCCATGGCCGTAGGGATGTTCGGAATCGGGCGGCTTGCTGGCGAGCCAAAGACCGGCGTAGACGATGGCGGAAGAGAGGACGTCGCCGCTCGCTTCGAGGCCGTCGGTAAAAACGGAGACCGAGCCCACGTGCGCGCCGACGGCGATTTTGGCGACCGCGAGGGCTGCGCCCACGCTCATGCTGATCAGGGCCAGGCGGCGGCCGATCCGCTCTTCTCCTCCTGAATTTGGCGGGGCCGGCGCGGCTTCCATACGCTTCGAGGATAACGCGGGTTGGCGTTAACCGCTGGCATTCGACAAGGGACCCTAGGCCATCTGAAGTCATGAGAGAGTAGACCGCGCCAGTTCACTACTAGGTAGGTGATTCCTGCTCGCCGATCCGATATGAGAGATATGGCTGTTTCCAAGCGAGAGCGCGGCGCTTCGCTCATTTTGTTCACGATGATCACGGCGGTTGTGCTTATTCCGATCGTCGGACTGGCGGTGGACGGAGCGGTTCTCTTTTGGGAAAAGGCGCGGCTTTCGGCCTCGGTGGACGCGGCGGCGCTGGCCACGGGCCGGGCT
Source organism: Bryobacteraceae bacterium (assembly GCA_036501045.1). Lineage (GTDB taxonomy): Bacteria > Acidobacteriota > Terriglobia > Bryobacterales > Bryobacteraceae > Bog-105. Next base: position 21,865 of record DASYAX010000233.1, on the reverse strand, counting down.
TTGAATACGTCGCAGGCGCTTACCACGCAGTTGAGCACTATTGAACAGATTGGACAGAACTATTTTTTGGCGAATTTTCAGCCCGGGCAGATGGGAACTTCCGTGGTTACTCCGACGGCAAACCTGGTCAGCATTGACGCGAGCCAGCTTAACGTGATCACGGTAACGGTGCAGGCGACCGTGAGCGTGCCGTTGTACTTCATGAGGCTCTTTGGAACGCCGACCGCGTCGGTTTCGGATACCGGGAAAGCACAGCGGCGCGATTTGAACGTGATTTTTGTGATCGACCGTTCGGGCTCGATGAATACGGGGACGGAATGCAGCGATTTGCGAAATGCGATCACGGATTCGTTGAATTATTTCATCGACGGCCGTGACACATTAGGTCTTATCACCTTCCAGTACTCCGCCGCCTTAGATTGGGGGCCGGCAAAGACCTTCATCTCCGGGAGCCCGAGTATGGTTTCCAAAGTCAATCAGCTCTATTGTTACGGCGCAACGAATTCCTCGATGGCTCTGAGCATGGCGCATTCGCAGATCACGGCGCTTAATGGACAGTCGAAACTGAATGTGGTGATTTTTTTTACAGACGGATATCCCACCGCTCTCAACATAGGTTCCACGGCCGATCCGGTGACGATTGCCAGTTCCAGTAGCTGCAACGCGTCAGACGTTCTTGCCGGAGTGGTTACCATGCCCGGACAAAGCCCCAATGACTCCGGACCGACTTACGGGCTCTACGTTTCAACTCCTATGAATATCTCGTCGTCGACGGATCCTTCCATCGCGGCACGGACGGGCTGCTCCTTTAATACTAACTCTCAGAATATGTGGAAGGACGTGGCTTATTTACCTGCGCACGATGCCTATGGAAATTTGACCGACAATGGATATCAGCCTTTTGGCGCAGATTCCAGGATCTATAACTCCGGTGGCCACCTACGGTCCGACTACCAGTCGAGTGTCCTCTATGCCGCCTTCAATACGGCCGACGCGGCGGGTCAGTCGATTCGTACAGATAGCACTTACAGTCCGATTATCTACACGATCGGGCTCGGGTCGTCAGTCGATACGGACTTTTTGAAGCGGCTGGCAAATGACCCCAGCTACTCCAATTACAACTCGAGCCTGGCTAAGGGACAATATGTCTACGCTTCGGATTCGAGCCAGTTGGACAGCGCGTTCCGGGAAATTGCGTCCATGGTTTTGAAGCTCTCCCAGTAGGTGCAGGCGGGCTCTCTCAACTAGAAAATGAATCTCGCGGAGACGCTGGGCGGTCCGGTAGTGCTCCAACCGGTGGGCTGCGGCGACGTCACGTAGAGTTCCGCTGCGTAAGCGTATTGACCGGCCGGCAGGGTGATCGGAGAAGCGAAACTGGCGCCGCTGGCTGCCGCGCGGGTGCTTGCGTCATTGAGATAGCCGGTCTGCGTTACGGTACCACTGCTGTCCATGAGGCTCGCGTTCGGCGTGCCAAACAGACTCGATTTGATGGTTGAATTGCCGACGGTAACGCGGCGAGTGACCACATAGTAGCCGCTGTTCGAGCAGCTTCTGTTGGTGTTGCCGCAAGTACTATCGATGTAAGTAATCTGCGAAAAGATCACCACACCGTGACCACCAGAAGAGGTGGTCAGGCCCAAGCTTGGAGCGAGGCCTACGAGCAGATTTTGATAGGTCGCCTGCGAGAAATCCACGCCATAGGCGAACATGTGCGCGGCATCCCGGCAGACCTGGGTGACCTGCATGGCGCGCACGAGGTTTTGCCCGACCGTGACCAGGCCAAGGAACAGCGGCATCCAGAAAAAGGTGCAGCAGAGGATGAATTCAACCAGCGCGCTGCCGCTCTCGCGCTTGCGCGCCCGACGTCGCGGTCTTATCTGCATTATGGGCAAGCGTTTGTTCCTGACTCCATCACGTCCGAAGAGCTGGCGGAAAGATTTAAGGGAGCTGAGCTGCGCCAGAGAGGCGCCAAGGGGACCAGCGAGATGCCGGAGACGGAGACCTCTACCACGTTTCCGCCGGTGGTCGCGCCGCATCCCGAGAGCGCCGTACCCGTATTGGTTGGCGAGTAGTAATTGATGGTGATGACCGAGGAAGCGTTTGAAGAAGTGACAAAGCCGAAGGAATACTGCTGAATCGTCGACTGAATACAGGCGTTCAGACTGGTGCAACCAGCACCTCCGGTGATGCCGTAGCGGACGCCTTCACGCACCGCCTCCTGCAGGGTGGCTTTGGCGAAGATGAGCCATGCCGTGTCCATCAGCAGGAAGATCATAGCCAGCATGGGCATGAGCACCATGGCGAATTCCACGATCACGGAGCCGGATTCACGACGGCGCCGAAGGGCGTTGCGCCGACGAAGTTTGTCGCGGTCGATTGCCGCTATCTGATCTTCAGGCACGATGCATCCGGATAATGAGGGGCACCCGGTCGGTCGAGAGGCCGCCACGTTGACTACATCGGCAGGAACGGCCTCGGGCATTAGAATCATTGGGGCTTATCACTATTACTGCCGATCGGAGTTGCCCCAGACGGCGGAGGTTCCCCAAACAGCGGACGTCCCCCAGACTGCGGAATTGCCCCAGACCGCGGAGTTGCCCCAAACCGCCGAATTACCCCAAACGGCGGAGTTGCCCCAAACTGCCGAGGAAGCTGTGATGTTGCTCAAAACGGGCGCGGTAGAGACGATGGATTCGTTCGCGCCGAGCGCCGCATCGCCCCAAACGTTGTTGGGGGAGTTGATTCCCCAGGTTCCCGACCAAGTCCAGGTGGAGGAAGAATCGAAATCGAGACAGAGCGTCCGAGTCGAGCGGCTGACCTTGACCGTCGGGGAAAGGGCCGAGCCTTGACCGACATCCCGTCTGCCCAGGGCTTGCGCCAGATCGAGATAACCGGCGCCGCGACTCAGCACATCGTAGTAATCGACGAAGGTTTGGCCGGTGACGGCATCGGTAGCGATGCTCGAGGTCGGGAAGCTCTTATAGGCCGTTTGCATCAGGCGCGCTTTGACCTGGTCGGGCGTCAGATTCGGCTGCGCCTGCAGCAGGTCAGCGACCGCACCGCTTACCACGCCGGCCGCCATGCTGGTGCCGCTGAGGACGTAATACACGGACGACTTGGTGGAATTTCCGTGGGCGTTGTAGTAGATGGTGTGAATCAGATTGCCCGGATACAACATAGGAAGGGTTGCGTTGCGGCTGGACAACACCGAGACCACCATATTGCCGGGAGCGACCAAATCGGGCTTAGCCACTCCATCCACCAGACTAGGGCCCTTCGAGCTGTAGCTGGCCAACACATCGTCATTGCGGCTATAGGTTTCGCGGGTGTTCATGGCTCCGACAGTGATGACGTAGGGGTCGTTGCCGGGCGCGTTGATGGTGCCGTACCCGTTAGAGCCGGGAAGCAAATCCACGCGGCCATCGTTTCCTGCAGCCGTTACCACTACGATGCCGGCTTTCCAAGCCGCTTCGACGGCTTGGCAAAGAGGATCCTGCGTATAGCTTTCGAAAACGGGGCGACCGAGAGAAAGATTCATCACGCGAATGTTGTATTTCGCTTTCAGGCGAATGGCGGTTTCGATGGCGGCAATCACCGTGCTGTCGTTGGAGACGCCGGATTGATCGAGCACTCTGAGGTTGACGATATTGGCGTTGGGCGCCATGCCTTGCAGGCTGCGGGTGCAGGAGGAGCAATGCGAGTTATCGCCGCCACCGGCGATAATGCCGGCCACGTGGCCGCCGTGGCCGTATTGATCTTGACCGTTTCCGCCGGTGAAGTCCTGACTATAGACAATGCGGCCCGCGAAATCCGCCCCGGGCGTTACACCGCTATCGAGCAGCGCCACACCGATGCCAGTGCCATCCACACCATACTGCTGGGCGGCGACGGTGGCGGTGACGGCGGCGGTGACGTAATCGAGCTTGGAGCTGATCTCATGGTCGATCGAAATGTGGGTGACGCCGGGATCGGCGGTCAGTTCTGAGAGCGTGGAGGCTGGAACCGAGTACGATCCCGCCCTGACGGAATGTAGCGCCTGGTGGTACGTGCCTCCGTGATTGCGTACACGCTGATGATCGGCGTCGCTGGGATCGTGGTTATATTGCACAATCACACGAAGGTTCGCCTCAGGATCCATGGCCTGAAACTCGCGCGTTTGAAGTTCGCTCGACAACTTTGGCGTCTGGCCGAAAGCCATTCCCGCGATCAATAGGAATGGGGTGAGAGTCTTGATCTTACTTGCGATTGAGGAGTTGATCACTGGTTACCTTCTTCCTTGCTATGAGCCTTATCGAGACCCGCAATGCGACCTTTACGGCTTAAGCGGTTCTGCCGGTTGGGGTTAGGTGGCACGTTCCGAGTGGGCGTACAGTAGTGTGGTTATTACTCCCGTGTGGGATCTAATCGAAAAGCTTCGGACTCTGCTACAGGAAAGGCAGATTGGCGTGGGCATTGCGCTGCTCGAGGCGAATCGCGGCCAATTTGCCGAAACGGGGCCGGGAGTTTGTCATGCGGGCCTGGCGCTGGGATGTTTGGCGCAGTGGGTAGACGTCGGGTATGAGGATGACGGGCTGCTGGCGGCGCTGCTCGAACGTTTTCCCACCAGCTCGCGGCAACCGCTGCCCCTTGCCGGCTATGTGCAGCTTCGGCTGGCCGAGGCGGTGGTGGCGATGCGTAAGGAAGAGCTCAGCGACGCGCTGCATCATTTAGATGCGGCGCTCGCGCTCAGTGGGGAGATCGAAGATCCGAAGGTGGTGGTGATCGCCAGTCTATGGAAAGCGCGCTGCTTGCGAAAGGCCGGCGAGTACGATCAGGGGCTCGAAGTGACCCGGCGCGGCATGGACATCGCGCGCAAGCTGGGTTTAGCGCACATCGCCGCGGTGCTGCAGACGCTCGAGAGCTGGATGCTGTTTCAGAAGGGCGAGCCGAAGGAAGCGGTGCGGATTCTGCAGGAAGCGGAAGCGGTTTTGCGCGACACCGACGATTTCATCACGCTGGGAAATATCCAATCCACGTATGGCAGGATCGCCTTGCGCGAAGGACGTTACAACCATGCCCTGCAATATTTCGAAGGCTCGATCGAGTTTTTCGAAAAGAGGCCATCGCATGAAGGCTACCTGGCGCGTTCGCTCGCCAATATCGCGCAGGCGAAGCGTTTTCTGGCGCTGCAGTTGCGGCGCAATATCGACGCGCGGTGGGAACGACGGAAAACGGCCGCTGCAGCGGACAAGCCATCCGACAAACGGGACAAGGCGGCGCGCCTGGAGCGTATGCAGGAACTGCTGAAAGACGCGCAGGCCGACCTGGCGCAAGCTGACGCCATTTACCGGAAGAGCGGCAATCACCACGGCGCGGGGAATGTGGACGTGAACATCGCCCAGATCTATCTGGATTTGGGCAACCTGGACCAGGCGGCGGAGCGGGCCGGCGAAGCTCTTGAACTGGGCGCCACCAAGGCCGACTACCTGCTGATGTGCCGCGCGCGCATTGTGCAGGCGATGGTGGCCAACGCGCGCTTCGAGGAGCAGATTGGGGAAGACGAAGACCCCAGCCGGTTCGCGCAACTGGCGCACGATTGCGCACGTGAAGCGGTGGGACTCGGGGAGCGCACCGAAAGCCGGCGATTGCGGGCGCAGACGCATCTGTGTCTCGGCATGACGCTGGTGAACGGGTTCTTTAATAACTCAGAAGGCGCCCGAACATGCTGCAGCCGCGCCGAAGCCGACTTGAACAACGACCGGCACGATGCGCTTTGGCAGGAAGTGGAGATCTTGCGCGCGCGTATTTTGCACGCCGGTGTCGAGGATCCGAATCTGCGGGCGTGGTCGCAGGGCGCGGTGGGGGACAAGAGCTTGCAGGAGGTGGTGGGCGAGTTCGAGGAGCTACTGATCCGGAAGGTCTGGGAGCACGAGGGGCGTAAGGTGTCGCGAGTGGCGCACAAGCTGGCAGTGTCGCCCAAAAAAGTGCGGCGCGTGCTGCGGCGCTTAGGTTTGTTGGTGGAGGCGGGGTAGGCGCTATTTATTCGTGCCGCAGGGCAACCATTGGGTCGATGCGGGATGCCTTCCAGGCGGGAGCGTAGCCGGCCGCGGACACGGCAGTGATCAGAACGAGCAGCGAGATCAATATCGAGAGCGGGTCATCGCGCTTTACACCGAACAAGAACGATTCCACGAAGCGGGAGGTTGCCCAGGCGATGGCCAATCCGATGGCGAGACCGGCGGCTGTGAGGGTGAACACTTCTTTGAAGACCATTCGGATGATGCGCCTACGTTCGGCGCCAAGCGCCATGCGCACGCCGATCTCGCTGGTGCGCCGCGACACTGCATAGGCCATTGTGCCGTATAGACCGATAGAAGCGATGGCCAGCGCAAGCACGCCAAAACACGTGCACAGTTCCGCGAACGTGCGCTCCTGGCCAATCGTCTGATCGATTTGCGCCGACTGCGTGGTGACATTGAAAACCGGAACCCGCGGGCTAACGTCACGAACGATCCGGCGCACTGAGGGCGTGAAACTGAGCGGATCGGTAGCGGTGCGCAATTCGAAAACCATGTAGTTGAGAACCTTGAGATTCTGCACGTATGGAAGGTAGACGACCGGCGGAACGTCCCCTTTGAGAGAGTTGTAGCGCGCTGTTTTGGCAACACCTACAATCTCGTAGTCATCAAATTTCCCGGCATTTCCGCCGAGCCCGATGCGGCGGCCAAGCGGATTCTCACCGCCGAAGTATTTCTTCGCAAAGATCTCGTTGACAACTGCCACCGGTTGAGATCCGGTGGTGTCTCGTTCCCCGATTTCGCGGCCGCGCAGTATGGGAATCTGCATGGTTGTGAAGAAAGAAGGCCCGACATTCATGAGCGCGGTTCCGTTCTCAAAACCGATCGAAGTAACGATGCCGGGAATGCGGAGGCCGGTTCTCGATATGCCTTCGTTAATGAGTGGGCCGTCCGACAGGCTCGCGCTGCGCACGCCGGGAATCGCGGCAAAGCGCTTGCGCAGTTCTTCGAAAAGGCGGACCATGCGCTCACTGTTGTAACCAGCCTGCTTCGGCATCACCGCAAAGAGCAGCAGGTGTTCACGGTTAAAGCCCAGCTCGACCGACTCGAGCGCCGACAAGGTCCGAACGAAGAGACCAGCGCCAATGACCAGCAACAGGGAAACCGCAATCTGACAAACGATGAGAACGTGGCTCAAACCTGGCCGGCCCTTTCGTGAAGCGCCTGACCTTGCTTCTCTCAGCGCCGGTGTCAGATCGAGCTTAGTGGCCTGAAGGGCCGGGGCGAACCCAAACAAGATCCCTGCGAGTAGCGCGAGACAGAGCGTAAAGCCCAAAACTTGTCCGCTGATGTCCGCGTGCAGTGTGAAGTGATCGCGTCCGTTGGCCAGCAGCCAAGTGATGAAGCGGATTCCAAGAGCCGCGATCCCTATTCCCAAGAGTCCACCCATGGCGGCTAACAGAATGCTTTCAGTCAATAACTGCCGGATCAGGCGCGCTCTGCCGGCACCCAGGCTTAGGCGCATCGCGATCTCACGCCGCCGCGCGGTTGCACGAGCCAGCAGCAGATTGGCCGTGTTCGCACAGGCGACGGTAAGAATTAGGGCCACCATGGTCATGAGCACGAAGAGCGGTTTCGAATATTGCCGCCGCAGCGAATCGATGCCGGAGCCGCCTTCTTCGACGAGCAGTTCGGGCAAATCAGACCGCTCCTTGTTGTTCGACGCCGTGCCGGTCTCAAATTGGTGGAATTGTGCCCCAAGCATCGCTTGGGCCTCGTGAATACCAATTCCGGGCTTCAACCGGCCCATTATTTCTACCCAATAGAAATTCTTGTCAAGAAAACGCGTGTCGGTGGTGCTCAATAAGGCAGCCGCATGAATGGGCATGAAAATCTCAGGCGCGCCGCTTGGATTGACTCCAAAAAATCCGGGCGCGGAAACCCCAATGATGGTGAACGGCGCGTTATTAATCACGACCGACTGACCGATTACGTTCGGATTGGCCGTGAAGCGCCGCTGCCACCAGGCATAGCTGATGACCGCCACGTTAGCGCGTGCGCGATCATCCTGATCATCGATCAGCCGTCCCAGGGCCGGCCGCACGCCAAGATCGCCGTAGAAGGCACCCGAGATCAGCTCACCATCTGCGATTTCGGCGTGGCCCTGGGTACCTTTTATGGCGGTCTCGGCAATCAGCCGCCCCATGCCGGCGAATGCGAATACTTTGGAGAAGACGTCGTGGCGTGCCTGTATAAGCTCAAACGCGGCGAAAGGAAAGTTTCCGCTGGTGAAACCGGTTGTAGGGTCCTGATCGGCTCGACCGCTGAAGCCGTGCGAAACGGCGGGAAACGCCTTGGTGTGCCAGTTAAGGATCACCAGTTGCTCGGAATGCTGAACGGGCAAAGCGCGCAGCATGATGGCGTCCATGAAGCTGTAGATGGCGGTGTTCGCGCCTATGCCCAGCGCGAGTAAAAATACTGCCACGATCGTGAAAAGCGGATTGGCGGCCATCGACCGCAGGCCGTACCGAATATCCTGCACGAATTGTTCGCAGAGGGTCCAGGTCCACATCGCCCGGCTCCGCTCTTTAATGGAAGTGACGTTTCCAAAGCGCCGCCTGGCGGCCTCCGCCGTTCCCTGCTCCTCGGCGCTGAGCGCGAGATGATGACACATCTCTTCTTCCAGCTCGCGATCGAATCTAGACCGCTCGAGCAGATGCCGGAGTCTTCGCAAAAGCTCCTTCATACGGCCTCAATGACGCGCGCAATGGCCCCCATCACGAGATCAAACTCGCGAAGTTCGCGGCCGAGCTGCTTGCGTCCCTCAGGGGTCAACTTGTAAAACCGCGCCCGGCGATTGTTTTCGGATTGCTTCCACTCGGCGACAACCCAGCCCTTGATGAGCATGCGCTGAAGAGCGGGATAGAGCGAACCTTCTTCTACGCGCAGAACCTGTTCCGAAACTCGCCGGATATGCTGTGCGATACCGTAGCCGTGCGTTGGCCCGCAGCGTGCCAGGTTTTGAGGATCAGCATGTACAACGTGCCAGGCGGGATATCCGGGCTGTCTTCCATAGTTTAACTATACAACGTTAGGCTATGGAGAGGCAGGACCGGCGACGGCTTTGGTCTCCAAGCGCATTTCCCGATAAAGGCTCTTCAACCGTTCTTTCATTTGCTTGAACTCTTCAAATCTTGCCAGTTCGCGACGCGCTTCTTCGGGGTTTCCGATCTTTTGATAGAGGGAACGAAGGCGGTAGTGCGCGATCGGGTCAGACGGTTCCAGGCGAACGGCGGTCTCCAGCAGCGGCTGCGCCTTTTTCGGCTGATCCATGGAGAGCAGTATCGTTCCCAGACCCAGATTGGCTTCCGGGTCATCGGGCTGCAGCTCCAAAGCCCGCGAATAGTGAGCGAAGGCGCCCTTCAGGTCGGCCCGGCTGAAGGCGATTTTGCCCAGACGGCATTCGGACTTTTCATCGAAGGGATCTTGCGCCACCGCAGACTGGTATTCCTTCTCGGCCTGCTCCTTGTCCACGGATGAGTCGGAATTGCTAAGCACCTCGGCCAATTCGAAACGGATGCCCGGAATGCGGCTGTCGATCTTAAGAGCTTCGCGATAATGCGTGATGGCTCCCTGAATGTTTCCCTGCCTCGCCATCTCTTCGGCGATCAGCTCATGCATCCACGGGGATTTGGGCGCGAGCACGGCAATGTTCAGCATGGCTTCGTCGGCTTGTTCGGAGTAAATTCGATGGGCGGTGTACAAGATACCGGCATCGTCCGGCTTGAGCCGGCGTAGGACGTTTACGACGTTCGCGGCCTTATCCAAATCACGTGATGCGTAGTAGAGCTCGATCAGTTCCATGCCGGCTTCGACGCGGAGTTTGAGTTCGGTCAGTTGCGGAAACGCTTTCTCCAGATCGGCGCGCGCCGCTGTCACCTGGCCGGTTCGCTTTTCGCACATTCCGAGAAGCGTCAGCATCTTCCAAAGCGTTGGGCGACTCTTCAGGACTGCATGGAGCTCCACGGCGGCTTTTTCGTAATCGCCATGAAAATAGAGGAGTGTGCCGAGGTTACCGCGCGCCGTGACATCTCTGGGATCGAGCGCCAGGATCGCTTTGAACTCACCAATGGCTAAATCCGGGCGGTTGTTTCTCAGAAACGCCTGCGCCTGGCGCGAATGTTCCTCGATCTGCGGCGAGGTGGCGTCCGGCTGGGAGACTAAAGGAAGCCCGCAAAGCAATGTGCCCGCGATGGCGCAAATGACTACCTTGACGGCCATAAGCCATAACTATCGCAAGTCAGAAAAAGAATCGAGCGCCGAGTTGGAAAAACCGACCGGGGACGGTAGTGGTGGTGATTTGCGCTACGCTCGGGTTGGGAATACCAGAGGCGAGAGCTGCCGAAGTCAAAGCTGCGTTTGGCTGACCGAAGCTTGGATGATTCACTATGTTGGTAGCGTCCATGCGAAGCTGCAATCCGCCTCGTTCAAACTTTGGTATGCGGAAGGCTTTGGCTAAGGAAAGATCAATACTGGTCAGATCGGGTCCACGTAAGGTATTTCTTCCGTCATTCCCGAATGTATTGGTTAGCGGGGTCGCATAGGCAAGCTGATTGAACCATTGGTTGATGGTTTGATTGGACGCGCGGGGATTGCCGACGATGTTCGGGTACCAAGAGCCATCGAGCGCGCCGGAATCGGTGTTCGAAGCCATGGTCACGGTAAAAGGAGCGCCAGACTGGGCGACGAATATCGATGATACTTGCCAGCCGCCTAAAAGAGCAGCGCCAATGCCATGGCTCATGAACGTGTGTCCCCTGCCGAGAGGGACGGCGTAGACGACGAATCCCTTGAACGCTTGCGGGAGACTGAAATTAGAAAGCCCATAGTTGTTTGAGGGAGTGAACGCATCCTGATAGGGCGCGCTGCCGTAATGGCTGCCCCAACCGGACGTATCCTGATCGTCCAGCATTTTGGCCCAGGTGTAGTTGACCTCGGCGTTTATGCCGTGGCCAAAGCGCTTTCGGGCCGACCACTGCAACGAGTCGTAGTTTGAGACGTTGTTGAAGGATCCGGTCAAGCCGCCGGGCACACTGGGGCCTATGCCGACGTATTGAGGATACGGCCGCGCGGCCTGTCCTCCTCCCAGCTTGTCGGCGGGCAATTGGTTTATGTCCGCCTGAAACTCCAAACCATTGGCGTGACTGCCTACGTAGGCGGCCTCTGTGACGAAACTTTGACCAAACTGCCGTTGCACGCTGACGGACCATTGGTAGATTCGGCCCACCGGCGTGTGGTAAGGCATGTAAGGAATATTTCCGTTGCCTTGTCCGTTGTAAGCGCCCGGATCCCTGGATGCCATGACGAATGGCAGGCCTGCGCCCGTGCCCGATAGTATGGCTACTGGAGGTTGACCCGGGTTCGCCGAGGTGCTGCCGCCGTTGGCAGTGCCGAAGCCGATGGGGGAGCCATCAACATCCATGCTCCACAAACTGGCATACTCGCCAAAGCCCGCTCGAACCGACCAGACACTAGCCGGGGACCAGGCAACGCCAATGCGCGGCAAGAAGACTTTGTAGTCTGTCGCCATGACCTGATTTCGGCCATTATGGCCGGCAAACCAAATGGCTCCCGGCGTGTTGGTCAGTGGGTTGGTGATCGTCGGATCGAAGCTGCCCGCTTGATTGTGGACCTCGCTGAAGCCGCCATGAACTTCCCACCTCAGACCGACGTTCACGGTCAGATTCGGACGAAGCTTGATGTCGTCCTGAGCGAACAGCGCCGGATTTTTGGAGCGCATGCCGGCCTCGCCCTGGTTGAGCGCGCTCCAAGCTTGCGCTTGCCCGAGCAGAAAGTCGGCATAGCCGACGTTGCTTTGCGTGAACTGACCGTTGAACGTAAGGCTCGCCGAACTGAGGTTTCCCCAAGGAGTGGAATTGTCCTGATACGCCAGAACCTCGCCGCCGAAATGCAGAATATGCTTGCCTCGGATCACGGTAACAACGTCCGAGGGATCGAAAGAATTTTCAATATAGATGGCCGAGGTTTGCGGACTGAGAGTGTTGTTGCCGGCCGTCCCCGTGATGTTAATGTTCGGGAAAACATCCGCTTTGGCGTATTGCAAGCCGATCTTTTGCGGGTAACCCAAACCCTCGCTCTGCGGGAAGAACCAATTGCCCTGCCGGGCAAAGCCATAGCGGAATTCATTCACGATGCTGGCGCTGAAGGTGTGTACGTCCGACACTTGAAATTCGTACGCATCAGCGGTGCTGCTCTGGCAATTGACAGGACAACTGGTGCCACCCGAGACGCTGGTGGTGCTGTGCTCGGTGATGGAAAAAGTGAGACGGTTTTTAGCGCCGATGTTATAGTCGAGGCGGCCAAACTCTCTTTTTCCCGGGCTGCTGCCAACTTGCAGATATCGATAATTATTGGTGATTCCGGGCAGGTTGGCCGTGGGATAGTACTGCTGAACAGCGACAGCCACAGAATCCCATTGGGACTTTGGAATCTGATTGCCAGGATAGGCAATACCAGTCACCGGGTCACGAATGATACCGAAGAGAGTGGGATCGAAGATACCTTGCTTCATGGCATCGGTCGGCACGGTCGTGGTCTGCGTCGAAGAGCTGGGATTTGCGATCTTGTCCATATCGAAATAGAAGAAGAATTTATTCTTCAGAATGGGGCCGCCGACGGAGCCGCCAAAGTTGTCGTAGCGAACTCTTCCGGGCTTCGCGCCATCGAAGAAGCTGCGTGCATTTAAGGCGTCATTCTCGAAATATTCGTAGCCGGAGCCATGCCATTGATTGGCGCCGGATTTGCTAATCACGTTAAAGATGGCCCCGCCGCCGCCATATTCGGCGGAGAAGGTGGATGTGTTGATTTGAGTCTCGGCTATGGTTTCCGAAATCTGCGCGCCGTCGTCGATATTGGCGCTATGCGGCAGCCGGATGGAGGCGCCATCGGCGAGAAAGTTGGTGTAGTAAGGCAAGGTTCCATTGATCGAAAGACCGACGCCCGGGTTTACCGATCCGGCGTTAGACATAGGCGTACCCGACGAGCCGGGGAGCAGTTTCAAGAAATTCTCCCAGCTCTGGCCAACATTCGGCAAGTCTTCCATGGTTTTCGCCTGGAGATTGGTCGATTGTTCGGCAGTTTCGGTCTTCAGTAGAGGAGCTTCGGCCGTGACTTCAACCTGTTGTTGTGTCGCACCGACGCTGAGTTGGGCGTCGACACTGATTGCGCCCACCTCAAGAGCAATGTTGCTTCGCACAACGCGCTCAAAACCCTCTTTGGTGAAGGTAATGGTGTACTGTCCCGGGAGGATTGAGACAGCGTCGTAGAGTCCGGCCGAGTTGGTGACCAGTTCCTTTACCACGCCGGTGTCGGTGTTCAGAAGCCTTACGTTCACACCGGGAATAACGGCTCCTGAAGCATCCGTGACGGTACCGCGGATGTCCCCGGAGTTTGTATTTTGTGCCAGACCCGCGGGAATGAAAAAGAGGCTCAGCGTTCCTATGGTCAAAAAATTGCGGACAAAGCTGCGAATCACTTCTTTACCCCTCATTTCCCGGCAGGCGTGCGTAGTCGATCCAAACGTACACCGTGAAATGAACAAACTCCCAGGTACTTTACGGGACTTTACGGTACGGGATTTCGTCTGAATCGCATTTACCAGAAGTAAACTGCGACTACCGTTGGCGGCCCGCTCACGCCGGAGAGTACACGGGTCGAGAGGACGATTTGGATGTTCTTTCCGGACCAATCACGCGGAGCGTGCGCCAACGCTGTTTCGAAGTAAGCGGGATCGGTAACGAATTCGGCCGCAGCTTGGGTTCCATATTGCGCGATACCGCCCAGGATTACGACAGTTTGCTCCGTGGTACGATTTACAACTCGGGTTACCAACGCGTAATCCTTATTGATATCTCTTCCAGGCGGCCACGCGTCGACGAGTTTCCAATCGGTTGCGCCGGGCCGCTGCCGGTCTCGAATAAATTGGGCGTGCTTTTGCTCGTCGGCGTCGAAATAGAAACGCAGTTCGCCGGCAAGAGTCATCGCCCATTGATTGTCGAATGCACCGACGAAGACGGCGGGCTTCCCACGCAAATCGGCAAGAGAAACCGACATCTCGCCGCGTACATCGACCTGCTTGGCCTTTCGCGCAAAGAGGTTGGCCAGCCGCGAGAAAGCCTGTGTGTCGGCGAGGGCTACGGAGCTATCCCACATCGGTACGATTTCGTTGAGCGGCACGGAAGCAATTGGAGGTGGGGCACCGGGGGCGCCGGTTGCATTTACAAACCAGGAGTTGAGGAGACGCGCAGTATTGGTATGAAAAGCGTATAGCTGAGGTTGGCCCAGGCACACCAGCACAGATTTGCCGGCCAGTACCGGCGTCCAAAAGCGATCGAGAGACGTCGGGCGAAGGAGCAGCCATGAAGAAATTGTCAGCAGGGCGCACAGGGCAAGGCCAGACCCGGCGATTGCCCTCGAATTATGAGGCTTGGGAGTATGAGCCGATGAATCCACCAGAGGGAGAGTTTGGATCGGCGGCTCGGAGACAATATAATGAGCCTCCGGTACATAGGATCCCGGCGGCAAACTGAAGCGAAGTTCGCCATCATGCTCCGCTTCGACATAATATTGGGCCAGCCGTTTTCGGACCTCTCCGGCAGTGCCGCGAACGATGGGATCCTGATTGGTGTCGTAGTGAGATTCGCGATCGAAGACATCGACGCCGAGAGTACGTTCCTTCAGACAATCAAAGCGGCCCTCAACGGCTGCCTCGACGATATGCCGGAGAAAACGGGAACACTTCCTACTGGTACGAAACTGAGGGCTGCCGAGAACTCTTTCGAGCTCGGCTAAGACTTCTCTCCTGGGCAGGTCGGACCAACTGGACGCCACGCCGACACTCGTACTTTGAGTGCTATTTAGCGACCCCATTGGTCCGCCATATTATCACGCGACGAAGAGGTACTCTCCGGTAAAGCACCTCGTTGGCCGGTAAAACGCGCGGCCGCAGACACGCCTATTCTTGCCGAAGAGCAATAACGGGATCGACCCGCGAGGCGCGTATCGCCGGTAAGCCGCATGCTGCCGCGCCCACGATGGCCATGAGTGCCACGGACCAGGCGACCGCGCCTGGATCATCCGGCTTCACGTGATAAAGAACGCTCGATAGAAATCGGGTGAGCATGGCAGTTCCGGCAATGCCCAAGACGATTCCCGCGGCAATCGGTCGAAGGCTCTCTCTAAGGATTGCGGTGATCACGCGCGCCGCATCCGCACCCAGGGCAATCCGGATGCCGATTTCCTTTGTTCGCTGGACCGCGGCATGAGCCACTACGCCATAGACACCCAATGCCGCCAGGAATAACGCGACGGAGGCGAAAAACGACAGCAGCGTCGTACGGAAGCGGGGTTGGCCGAGCGTTTGAGCCACGTGATTCTCCATTGTGCTCACGTGAAAAACCGGCTGTTGCGGATCGAGTTGATGCACTATGCGCAAAACTACGCGAGCCATTGAAGTGGGTTCTCTCATGGTTCGCAGAACGACGAACATTCGGCCATTGCCGTCCTGCATTTCAGGCCTATAGAACTGTGGCATGGGAGGAAGATCGAGTGCTCCGGTTCGCACATCGCCGATGATGCCAACGATCGTCATCCAATGCGCATCCGGGTTCTTCGGATCCGGTGCACCAAATAGAATGTGACGGCCGACCGCGTTGCCATCGGGAAAGAACTTGCGGGCAAGCGTCTCATTGACGATTGCCACGGGCGGCGCATCCGGGCCGTCCGCAGGGGAGAAATCGCGGCCACGGCGAAACGGAATTCCCATCGTCCGGAAATAATCGAGCCCTACTGTCATGTTATGGGCGATCTGCTTGCTCGGGGCATCTGGATTCCACAGGTGACCGTCAATCGAGAACGGATTCCCACTCGTGGTGTCCACTCCCACCGTGAAGACCGGCAACCTGTCCACAGTACTCACGGAAACCATGCCCGGCAGCCGCGCTAAGCGATCCTGCAGCCCGGAGAAGAAGCCCGCCCGCTGACGCGCTTCCCCATAGCGCTGACCGGAAAGTTGTATTTGCATGGTGAGCAGATGATCTACGCGGACGCCGGGATCGATCTGCCGCAATTTTGCAAAACTCTCGATCAGCAGACTACAGGTAATCAACAGCATCAAGGCGAGCGCGACCTCGGCGGCGACAAGGATATTCGCCAGGCGATGTGTTCGGCGCGGTCCGCGAAGACTCAGGTTCTTTGAGCGCAGTGGAATGGCATGCGCAAGGCTCAGTAATAAGCAGACGAGAGTTGAGATTATGATGGCGAAGAGAAGCACTCGAAAATCGGTACCGATTCGCGTTCCGTGCGGGAACTCAGCCGGATTCACGACCTTTAGCAGAAGAATGCCCCAATGAGTCAGCAGGAGTCCGGCCGAGCCGCCGATTGTGGCTAGCACGGCGGCTTCCGTGATCCATTGCCGCAGAAGCCTGTGACCGGAGGCACCGAGCGCGCGTCGTATGGCTATTTCCTTTTCTCGCGAGACTGCGCGGGCCAGCAGTAGATTGACGACGTTCACACAGGCGACAAGAAGCAGCAAGGCAACCGCGGTCAAGAGGAGTAACGTACTGGTTCGGAAATCGCCGAACAGTTGATCGCGAAATGAGATAACATTCGCTCGATACCCGGGATCTTCATCATTCGGACCGCGATACGGGCGGACGGTTTCTTCCACATGCCTGGCAGCGGCTCTGATCGAAGCTTGCGCGGTCTCGATCGGGATTCCAGGCCGCATGCGGGCCAGCATTCGAAACTGCCACACTCGCGGATCTTTCATGGTTGGAAGGGGAACCCACACGTCATTACCTTCGCCGTGCAGACTGAATTCAAAATCGGGCGTCAAGACGCCGGCTACGGTGTAAAGGCGGCCCTCCAGACGAATGGGCCGGCCTATTATGCCGGGATTCGCGCCGAACCGGCGGGCAAATAACGAATTGCTGAGGACCGCCACGTCATTGTGTTGCGGATTCCAATCCCCACTCCTAAACCCTCGTCCAACGGCCACACGTGCGCCCAACATTTCAAACAGGCCGGGGCTTGAGGATAGGACGGACACGCGCTCAGCGGTTCCGGAAACAATCAGGGTGCGTTCCTCCTCCGTAAACGCCGCCGTCGCGTCGAAGCAATGAACATCTGTCCGGTAGGCATCAAAAGTTTCAAGGCTTACCGGCATGCGATGCACGCCTATTTTTGAAAGCTCATCCCATACCATGACGAGACGATCGGAATGAGGATACGGCAATGGCCTGAACAGCAGTGCGTCGGCCACGCTGAAAATCGTGGTAGTGGCGCCGATGCCAAGGGCCAGCGTGAATATGGCCGCGACCGCAAATCCGGGAGAGCTTTTAAGCTGCCTCAGGGCATAGCGGACATCAGCGAACATAATTCATTTTTCCCCTAATACAGCCGGACACCGCGCGGGCCGGGCTTGCTGTGCAGATGCACGGCGTCGATAAAGCGGACGCTATTGTTGGCGGAAGTCATCAGCAGGGTGTGGGTGCGATGCCCTTCTCCGAAGAAGCGCACGCCGCGCAGCAAGGCGCCATCAGTGACGCCGCAGGCCGCGAAAACGATATGGGTGCCCATAGCCAGGTCGCCGGCGGTGTAAATCCGCTTAGGATTCTTAATGCCCATGCGGGCGGCGCGTTCTTCGAGCTCGGGCGTATCGATGACCAGGCGCGCGACCATTTCGCCATGCAGGCAGCGCATGGCGGCGGCGGAGAGCACGCCTTCGGGCGCGCCGCCAATGCCCATCACGGCATGCACGCCGTTGCCGCGCACGGCGACGGCGATCGCGGCTGACAAATCACCGTCGCCGATCAAGCGGATGCGCGCGCCCTCGCGCCGGATGTCGTCGATGAGCTTCTCATGACGGGGTCGGTCGAGGACCACGATGGTCAGATCCTGGACATCGCGATCCAGCCGGCGGGCAATGGCTTTCAGGTTCTGCGAAACCGGAGCATCGAGATCGAGCGCGCCGCGGCAGGCCGGCCCGGCCATGATCTTCTCCATATAGCAATCGGGCGCATGCAGCAGGCCGCCCGGTTCGGAGGCTGCGAGGACGGCGATGGCGTTGGCTGCGCCGGTGGCGCAAAGATTGGTGCCCTCGAGCGGATCGACCGCAATATCGACGCCCGGAAAGTCGATGCCTGGCAGAGGCGTGGAACCGACGCGCTCGCCGATATAGAGCATTGGTGCTTCGTCGCGCTCGCCTTCGCCGATGACGATGTTACCGGCGATCGGCACGTTTTCAAAAGCCTGGCGCATAGCCTGGACGGCGGCATCGTCGGAACGTTTGCGGTCGCTTTGTCCCATAGTGCGGGCGCTTGCCACAGCGGCGCGCTCGACCACGTGAACGAGTTGAAAGGCTACGTCCTGTTCGAGATTCGATTCGTTTGGCTTGGCGGCCATATGGGAAAGTACATCATATGAGAGCCTCCGGTTTGAAAGCCCGAGCCGCCGCTGAGCCGCTCAGCACGAACAAGCACCTGGTGCGCTGGGTGGACAAGATGGCCGAGCTGACTAAGCCGTCGGCGATCCACTGGGTAGACGGCTCGGAAGGCGAGTATCGGGCGCTTTGCGACCGGCTGGTCGAGGCCGGTACGTTCACCAAACTGAACCAGAAGCTGTGGCCAGGCTGCTACTATGCGCGCTCGGACGCGAGCGATGTGGCGCGGGTGGAAGATCGTACCTTCATCTGCTCACTTTCCAAAGAAAACGCCGGGCCGACCAACAACTGGGTAAATCCGTTTGAGATGCGGCGCAAGTTGAAATCATTGTTTCGCGGCTGCATGCGCGGGCGCACGATGTACGTGCTGCCTTTTAGTATGGGTCCGATCGATTCGCCGATGTCGCGGATCGGCGTGGAGTTGACGGACTCGCCGTATGTAGTGGTCAACATGCGCATCATGGCGCGCATCGGACTGCCGGTTTTTCAAGAAATAGATAAAGATGTGAAGCGGGTGGTTCCCTGTATGCACAGCGTGGGAAAGCCACTCGAGCCGCGCGAAGCGGATGTGCCGTGGCCATGCAATTCGGAAAAATATATCGTTCATTTTCCGGAGACGCGCGAGATCTGGTCGTACGGGTCGGGCTACGGCGGCAACGCGCTGCTGGGGAAGAAGTGTTTCGCACTGCGGATCGCTTCGAACATCGCGCGTGACGAAGGCTGGATGGCCGAGCACATGTTGATTCTGGGCGTGGAGAATCCGCAGGGTGAAAAGACTTATATTGCCGCGGCATTCCCGAGCGCGTGCGGCAAGACGAACTTCGCGATGCTGATTCCACCGAAGGGTTTTGAAGACTGGAAGGTGTGGACGGTAGGCGACGACATCGCTTGGATCAAGCCGGACGAACGCGGCGAGCTGCGGGCTATTAATCCCGAAGCCGGTTTTTTTGGAGTGGCTCCCGGCACCTCGCCCAAGACCAATCCCAACGCCATTGCTACGCTTTCAAAGAACACCATCTTTACCAACGTGGCGCTCACGCCGGAAGGGGGAGTTTGGTGGGAAGGTCTGACTGAGGATCCACCGGCGGAGTGCCTGGATTGGCAGGGCCAGCGCTGGACTCCGAAGATCGGGAAGCAGACCGGTAAGAAGGCGGCGCATCCGAATGCGCGGTTCACCTCGCCCGCTTCACAATGCCCTTCGATCGATCCGCAGTGGGAAGATCCGAACGGGGTGCCGATCAGCGCGTTTGTTTTCGGAGGACGGCGGGCGCACAGCATTCCGCTGGTGTATCAAGCCTTCAACTGGAGCGCGGGGGTGTACGTCGGCGCCACCATGGGCTCGGAAACAACGGCGGCGGCGGCGGGAGCGGTGGGCAAAGTGCGTCGCGATCCCATGGCGATGCTGCCGTTTTGCGGTTATCACATGGCCGATTATTTTCGGCACTGGCTAACCATGCAGCGAGCATTAAGCTTCACGCCGCGGATTTTTCACGTGAACTGGTTTCGCAAAGATGCCGACGGCGAATTTATATGGCCGGGCTTCAGCCAGAACATGCGCGTACTCAAGTGGATCGTGGACCGGGCCAACAGCCGGGCGGCGGGCAAAGAGACGCCCATCGGCTGGGTGCCGCGTTATGAAGACATCGAATGGAACGGGCTTGACTTCCCTAAGGAGAAATTCGACCAGCTACAGGCTTTCGACCGCGCTGCGTGGCGGGCGGAAGTGATCGGGCACGAAGAGCTGTTCATCGAGGTGCACGATCATCTGCCGCCGGAGATGATTTACGAGCGCGAGCTGCTCATCTGCCGGCTGTAAATTAGCGTCCTAACGGGGCGACTCCGACCTCGTCTTCGAAGCCAAATTTTCCGCCGCCTCCACTACGCGGCGCCGTGTCGAGCACCTTGCCGGCGCCGTTCTTGATGGTGATGGCGTCCGGTTTCAGCTCAACCATGATGCGATAGCTGGAATTCGCCTCCATGCCATGCGGCACCTTCTTGTCTTCGCCGGCCGAGCCGTCCGTGTAAACGCGGCGAGTCAAATTGTGACCGTCCAAGGTATAGAGGATCTTGTTCTTTTCGTTCCTGTAATCGGCAACAAACACAATTTTCCGGACTTTCTTGAACAGACCGCCGTGCTGGTCTTTCAAAAGATCGAACACCATTACCCCGGGGCTGTTCCGTAGGAAACTGTAGCCTTTGACGTCGTGAATCCACCAGCCACTCTCCACCTTCCAGGAAGGGCCATTTTCAAAGAACGCGTCGGCTCCCTTTTTGGCGACGACCGGTCCACTGGCTGGCTTCAACTGCCAATCCAGCGATACCGTTTTTCCAGGATCGACTTGTACGGTCTCGGTCTTAGGTTCGAAGTTCTGCGCCTCGGCCGTGATCTTGTAAGAGCCGGGATGCACGGGCGACGACTGATTGTTGGCAATGACGAGGTCCGCGCTGTCACCGTCCCGGCGGACGGTAATGTGAGCGGCCGCCGGCAGAATTTTGAGCGCCAGCGAACTCATGCTTTTCATGGCGCCGCTGAGTTTTGCACTTTCGCCCGATTTGAAATCGCGCGTTATTTTCAGTTCCTCGAAGCCGGGTTTACGCAGCGAAATCGCGTGGGAGCCGGGAGAGATTTCTTTGGTGAAAGAGCCGGCGCCATTCACCGTTCCGGCACGCACGTCATCGATAAAGACGGCCGCGTCCGCGGGAGCAGAAGAGATGGACAGGGTGGCATTACTAACCACGGCCGCCAGGTCGAAATTGAGCTTTTGCGGGCTGGTATCGCCGGCTTTGAGCTGAAGTTTCTGTTCGGGCGCATCCTGATAGCCATCGTGCGTGACTTTGACAGTCCAATTGCCGGCCTCGAGCTGAATCACGCGCGAGCCATTGACCAAATGACCTTTGATGAAACCGTTGACAACCACGCTGCCGTCCGGCACGTTTGCGGTGACGGTGACGGGCACCCTATCGGCGGCGCCGCTCAGAATCACCGTCAGCACGGGTAAAGCGGAGGAATCGACCGTCAGATCGCGTGGCTTGCCCTTACCGTCGTCGATGACCAGATGAGTCTCGCTTGCACCGGCGGCGGCGATGTCCAGGCCGGCAGGCGGAATCGGGTTTGGGGCTTGATCGGCAACCCCGCCGCGCATTCCCGGCGTGGCGTAAACCTTAGCCGACCCGGCGAGCGAAGCCACCACAAAGCCGGGCGCGCGACTGGCGCCGAGCGGGCCGGCCAGAGTAGGCATGGCGCTCGGCTCGGCATGGAAGGCGAAGGCAAAAACCTGGCTCTTCCCATCGAAGATTTTTACCGTATGATCGCCCATCGGAATGCCGCCTTTGGTGAGCGAGCCATCCT
>DASYAX010000232.1:0-30306 GCA_036501045.1 Bryobacteraceae bacterium | reverse complement strand
CGCCGTTCCCCCCACCCACCTGCCGAAAATGACGGCCCGGGTGGGAGGCAATGCTGCGCGGATCAGGAATGCCAACAAAGCAACGAAGGCCGACAGCAACGGAAAGCCGGCGATTTGGGCAAACCAGGATTTGCCGCTGCTCTTTTCCGAGCCTGCATTCAACAGCATGATGACGAAAATAAATAACACCATCACTGCGCCGCCGTAAACGATCATCTGCGCCATGGCAATGAACTCGGCTCCGAGCAGGAGATAGAGCACCGCGAGCGAGCCCAGGACACCAATCAGTGACAATGCGCTCGAAATCGGATGCTTTTGCAGCACGAGATTGAAAGCGGAGGCCACCGCGACAATCGCGAAGATGATGAATAGAATCGTGTCCATGATGCTTCGTTAGAAGACCGCCACGCAGAAGGCGGTGAGCAACAGATTGAGAAGCGCGCAGGGAAATAAAAACGTCCATGCGAAATGCATCAGTTGGTCATAGCGGAAGCGCGGAAGTGTGCCGCGAACCCAGATATAAGTGAAAAGCAGGAACCCGGCTTTACTGGCGAACCAAAAAATGGGCACCAGGTAGGTCTGTAAGAACGGAATCGCCCACAACACGGCGAGTACAACGGCTGCTCCGCCAAAAATGCGGAAACTGTTGAGGTCGCCTTTTCGCACCGGCGCGGAGGCTTGAAAAAAGCACGCTGCCGCCGCCAACAGAAACACCAACATCGGCAGCCAGTTGGAAAAGGGAGCCGGCAGCGGCGGATGCCAGCCGCCTAAAAAGAGCAGCGTCGCCACGCAGGTGATGGTAACCATGTTGGCGTACTCCGACATGAAAAAGCAGGCAAATTTCATGCTGCTGTACTCGGTGTGGAAGCCGGCCACCAGTTCGTTTTCGGCTTCTGGCAAATCGAAGGGCAGCCGATTTGTTTCCGCAAATCCGGCGATCATGAACAACAGGAAGCCGAAGATCTGCGGGAAGGGCATCTGGAAAATATTCCAGCGCGGAATAAAGCCGAGATAGTAGCCTGCTTGTGCGTCGGCAATGCCGCGAAAGCTCAACGTGTTGGCCAGAAGCAGCGGGGATACAATCGCCAGCGTCAACGGCAGCTCATAGCTGATCATCTGCGCGCTGCTGCGCAACCCGCCAATTAATGAATACTTGTTGTTCGAAGACCAACCCGCCAGCGCCACGCCATAGACGCTTACCGCCGAAATGGCTAGCACGAACAAAATACCGACGTTCACGTCGGTGATCTGCATGTAGGTGCGAGTCCCGAAAAAATTTACCGCCGGGCCGAAAGGAATGATGGATATCGAAATCAACGCCAGGGACACGGCGAGAAAAGGCGCCAGTAGATAGACGAATTTATTAACGTAGGGTGGCAGCAGATCTTCTTTAGTCAGCAGTTTGAGAACGTCGGCCATCGGCTGCAATAATCCATGTGGTCCGACTCGCAGCGGCCCCGTCCGCGATTGGATGTGAGCCAGCACTTTACGCTCGACCCATTGCAGGTAGGCGAGCGTCGTCATGAAGACACCGAAAACGAGAAGAATTTTGATCAAACTGACGACGAAGAAATTCATTTCTTGTCGCTCGCCGTTTCTAACTGCACGCTTCCTTCGCGCACCGCCGGTTTCTTTCTTGGATCGTGATAAAGCTCGCCGGGAGCTTCGATGACGGCGCTCAGCATGTGCGAGAAGCGTCCGAGTGTGCCCGACGTGAACAACGTATTGCGCGCCGGCCGCACCAGTTCGGGCCGTTGCTCGAAGTCAAGCTGCCCGCTTGCGGGCACGCTCGCCGCCGCACCGCCGGTTTCTATCAGCGCGAGAGGCAGGTTGTAGCCGCGCACCACCCGGCGAATCTCTTGAAAAACGGCTGCCGGCTTTAGAGAGCCCCATTCGGCGCGCATCTCTCTGGCCAGCAGTCCGATAATCTCGAGGTCCGGCTTGGCGCCCATGGTTTTGGCGCCGCGGTTCAACATTTGTACGTCGCCGCAAACATTAGTAACGGTTCCGCTCTTTTCGTACGCGGAAGCAGCCGGCAACACTACGTTCGCGCGCTTTGCTGTTTCGGTAGGAAAGAGATCCTGCACCACTACAAAGGCATTTTTTGCCGCCAGTTCGTGATGCTCCAGCGGATTTGCTCCCACCACCCACAGGACATCCAGGTCGGGCGCGGCCAGAATCTCGTCGTAATTCAGACCTACTTCGAAACCGCCATCGGCTACGCTGTGATAGCCAGGCAGCAAGTCCGGCAACAGTCCCATATCCGAGGCGCCGCGCGAGTTGGAATAATCCAACAGGCAGACATACTTCACCGGAATCCCGAGCGAGTCCCCAAAAGCGACCAGCTTGCGAATCGCCTCGCCTTTGATTGCGCCCCCGAAGAGAATCGCTAATTCCGGCTCCGCTTTGAGCTTGTCCCGCAACTCCTCGAGCGCCTCGAATTCTTTGCCGGTCTCCGCGCGCTTTGTTATGCCGTAATTGTCTTCACGCACCGGGCCTGGCGTTACTGCATACACGTGAGCTTTGTTCAGCCGGGAATTGGAACGCAGTTGATAGGCGAGGAACGGCTGCTCTTGCGCCAGATCGCTATCGATAACCAGCGCGGCGCGAACCGTGAGAAGATCGGCGGTGGACGCCAGGCAGTTTGCCCGTTCGTGCAGGGCATCGAGCAGCGTGACCACGTCACCGGTCCGGTGATGATCTATGTTCGAGGTGCGCAACACCTGCCGCCCAAACTTTTGCAGCAAATAGTTTTCTTCGTTAGTCGTGTGATTCGAGCCGATGATGCCGAACTTGCCGCGCTTGGCCAGCGCCTCGCTGAAACGCTTGGCCACGGTAGCCAGCGCCACTGCCCACGATACCGGTCGCAAAGCACCGCCTGGAGTTTTGAGGAGCGGCGCGGTTAAACGATCGGGGTGCTGATTGAAATCGAAGGCATAGCGGCCCTTCACGCACAAAAACTCACCGTTCACACCCGACCGGTCGCGATTATTGGCGCGAATGATCTCGCCGTTGCGAATACCCAGCGTGGTCTTACAGCCGTTCGAGCAATGCGTGCAAATCGTGCCCACATGCTCCATCTCCCAGGGCCGTGTCTTGTAGCGATAAGGTCCGGAAGTAAGCGCGCCTACGGGACAGATGTCGATGCAAGCGCCACACTCGTCGCACTCCAGATGATCGCCGCGATTTGGGACAATTTCCGACGCTGAGCCGCGGTTTCCGATGCCAAGAGCGCTTACGCCCAACCCTTCGCCGCAAATTCTTACGCAGCGATAACACAGGATGCAGCGCGGCGCATCGTAATAAACGACCGGCGACCATTGCTTTTCATCTACGTGGATTTTCGCTTCGCGAAACCGGCTTTCGCCCGCTCCGTAGCGGAAGACCATGTCCTGAAGTTCGCACTCGCCACCCTTATCGCACACCGGGCAATCGAGCGGATGATTGGTGAGCAAGAACTCGAGCGTTCCCTTGCGCGCCTGGCGCACTTGCGCCGAATCGGTGTGCACCACCATTCCTTCGGCGACGGGCAGCGTGCAAGCTACCTGCAGCTTCGGGGTCTTTTCCACTTCCACCAGGCACATGCGGCAAGCTGCTTGCAGCGATAGCCCGTCGTAATAGCAAAAGGCCGGAATCGCGATGCCCGCCTGCTTTGCCGCGTTAATCAGCAACGTGTCTTTGGACGCCTGGAGCTGGTGGCCGTCGATGGTTAGATTGACAAGGTCAGCCATAAGTTCTAGTGTGAGTCCGTCCTAAACAATTGCCAACTCCGGTGTCTTTGGCGTATTCCGCGTCTGCTTCAGCTTTGCTTCGAACTCGTCCCTGAATTTCGCGACGAACGCCGCAGTCGGCATGGCAGCCGCATCGCCTAACGCGCAAAACGTGCGTCCCAGCATATTAGCCGAAAGCTCCGCGATTAAATCGATGTCGCGCTCCAACCCGCCGCCGCCCTGAAAGCGTGTGAGGATCTTTTTAATCCAGGTAGTACCTTCCCGGCAGGGAATGCACCAGCCGCAGCTTTCGTGGGCATAAAACTTGATGGTGCGCAGCGCCACCGCCACGATGTCGGTGTCCTCGTCGAGTATCACGAGTCCACCCGATCCAGCCATCGTCTTAGCCTTCGCCAGCGAATCGAAATCGAGCAAAATGTCGCATTCGTCGGCCTTCAGCACGGGCGAAGAAGAACCGCCCGGGATGACCGCCTTCAGCTTTTTCCCGTTCCGCACGCCGCCGCACACTTCGTTGATCAGCCGCATGAGGGGAAAACCCATCGGAAGCTCATAGACGCCGGGTTTGTTCACGTGTCCGGATACGCACATGAGCCGCGTGCCGCCATTCTTCGGCGTACCGAGCGAGGCATACCACTCCGCGCCTTTGCGGAAAATCGCCGGCACGGCGGAAAACGTCTCGCAATTGTTCAAAATGGTAGGGGACTGGAACGCGCCCACCACCGCGGGAAAGGGCGGCTTCAATCGCGGAATGCCACGCTTGCCTTCGAGCGATTCAAGCAGGGCCGATTCTTCTCCACACTCATAAGCTCCCGCGCCGGTGTGCGTGTACACGTCGAAATCCCAGCCGGATCCGAGAATGTTCTTGCCCAGATAACCACGTTCGTAGGCCTCGGCGATCGCCTTGTCCACGATGTCGATCAGATAGCGATACTCGCCGCGTATAAATATGTAGCCCTTGTTCGACTTGATGGTCCATCCGGCGATGATCATGCCTTCGATCATCTGGTGCGGATCGTTTTCCATCAGCAGCCGGTCTTTGCACGTTCCCGGCTCGCTTTCGTCGGAGTTGCAGATGACGTAGGTTGGCTTGCCGGTATTGCGCGGCACGAAACTCCACTTCATGCCGCATGGAAATCCGGCGCCGCCGCGTCCACGCAGCGATGACGCTTTCAGCACGTCAATAATCGCCTCGGGCGTCATCTCAAGCGCCTTTTTGACTGCCTGATACCCGTCCGTTCCGAGATACGTATCGATCGACGTCGAATTCGGCAGATCGAAGCGCGCGGAGACGACTCGAACTTCCAGCGGGCTGGGCTCGTTGTAACGCATGTTTGCTAAGAGGCCTTCTTTCCGTACCGGCCGTCGCGCACGGCCTGCATTAGTTCATCGAAGCGCGCCGGTGTAACGAAGTGATGAAAGTCGTAATTGATCTGGATCGCCGGCGCCCAGGAGCACGCGCCCATGCATTCCACCTCCTCCAAAGAGATTGCGCCATCGGGGGAGACTTCTTTGTTGCCCAATTTCAGGGTCCGGCTGGCGTGCCGGTAAAGTTCCTCGCCGCCGACCGCCTGGCAGGCAATATTGGTGCACACTTGAACGTGAAACCGGCCGAGCGGCTTACGGTGCAGCATCGAATAATAACCGATGACTTCATCGACCTGAAGCCGTGTCACTCCACAGCGACTGGCCACTTCTTCAATCAGCTCCGGCGACACTGCGCCGATCTCATCCTGCGCGTAAAGAAGCATCGGAACGACCGCTGAGCGTTCGCGCCCAGGCGGGTAGCTCTTCAAGAGCTTTTCGAATCGCGCTTCCAGCGCCGGTGAAAAAGTCATGAGCTTAGCGGTCGACGTCCCCCAGCACGAAATCCATGCTTCCCATTACGGCGATGGAATCCGCGATCGGGACGCCTTCGAGCATGGCTCCGAGCGATTGCAGATTGCCGAAGCTCGGCGTACGCATAAAGACGCGATGCGGATGCGCCGTTCCATCGCTGACCACGTAGTAGGCCAACTCGCCGCGCGGCGATTCTACTACCTGGTAAACGGATCCTTCCGGAACGCGAAACCCTTCGGTGACGATCTTGAAATGATAAATCAGCGATTCCATCTGCGTTTTCATCTTTTCGCGATCTGGCAAAATCACATTCGGAGCGTCGGCCTGCCAAGGGCCGGTGGGCATTCCTTCGAGCGCTTGCCGCACAATCCGCACGCTCTGCCGCATTTCTTCCATGCGCACTTCAAAGCGCGCGTACACGTCGTTGGCGGTCTGGGTGGGCACTTCAAAATCGAACTTTTCGTAGCTGGTGTGCGGGCAGTCTTTGCGCGCATCCATCTTCACGCCCGCCGCCCGGATCATCGGACCGGTAACGCCAATTTCGAGCATCAAATCCACCGGCAAACCTCCTACGCCTTTGGTGCGGTTCATCCAGATCGGATTCGACGTCAGCAGATTGTGGTATTCGTCGATGCCCTTGGCCAATTGCGGAATCACGCGGCCGACCACTTTTTCCCAACCCCGCGGCGGCTCGAGCGCCAGGCCGCCGATGCGAATGTAGCTGGTCATCATGCGCTGCCCGGAAAACATTTCGAAAATCTTGAGGATTTCCTCGCGCTCGCGGAAGCAATAGAAATACACCGTCATGGCGCCGATGTCGAGCGCGTGCGTACCCAGCCAGATCAGGTGGCTCGCAATACGGGTCAACTCGCAGAGCATCACGCGCATCCATTGCGCCATGGGCGGGATTTCTATGTGCAACAAGCGCTCGACGGCTAGCGCATAGCAAAGGTTGTTGCTCAGGTTGGCAAGATAATCGACGCGGTCGGTGAGGGGGATCCCTTGCTGGTATTTCTTGACCTCGAACTGTTTTTCAATGCCGGTGTGCAGATAGCCGATCTCCGGCCGCGCACTCAGGATGGTCTCGCCATCCAGTTCGAGCACCACGCGCAGCACGCCGTGCGTCGAGGGATGTTGCGGGCCCATGTTCAGCGTCATGCGCCGTGCGGTGCTGGTTTTTTCCACCGGGACTTCGAAGCCCGACGGATCGGCTACCTGCAGTTCGTGCCGCGCGTCCAGCGATTCGACATGGGTTTTGCTTTCCATCATTTGGTATTACTCTTCCTGGTACGAATACTTGTGGCCGTGAATCGGGTAATCCCGGCGCAGCGGATGCCCTTCCCAATCGGCCGGCATCAGGATGCGTTCGAGATTCGGATGTCCCCGGAATTCGATGCCGAACAAGTCGAACACTTCACGCTCATACCAGTTGGCGCCCCGCCAAACGTTCGAGACGGAATCCAACGCGTCACCTCCTCTGAGGCGAGCGATCAACCGCAAACGCACATTGTGCTTCAGTGAATGAAGAAAGTACACCACTTCGAAGCGCGGTTCGCGCGGCCACCAATCGACCGCCGTTACGGCGCTCAATCGCTCAAATCCGGCCAATTCTTTCAGGTATCGGCAGACCGGCACGATGTAGGACTGCGCAATTTCCAACACCAGCCCATCTACTTCGATTTTGGCGCCGGTAATCGCCTCCGGCATCTGCTGGTGAATCGCCAGTGCGGTCGGATTTTCGGCTGCTATTTCAGGCAGCACGCCTGGTCTCCGTCGGTAGGGGCTTCTGGCGCAGGTCGGCTGACCAGTTCAGGACGCCTTTTTTCCAGATATAAAAAAATCCGCACATGACCAGCGCAATGAACAACAGCATTTCGAAGAATCCGAACAGTTTGAGGTGGCGATAAACAACCGCCCACGGATAAAGAAATATCGCTTCTATATCAAAAAGAATGAAAACCATAGCCACCAGATAGAACTTCACCGAAAAACGCTCGCGCGCGTTGCCGACCGGGTTCATGCCGGATTCGTAGGGCATGGACTTGACCGCATCGCGCAAGCGGCGCCCCAAAATGGCCGACAGGCCAATCATCGCGGTTGCAACCGCGAGCGCGATTATGATTTGAATGAGTACGGGAAACCAGGTTTCCGGATAGCTACCGGGCATGATGCAAATATTAGAGTACCAACCAAGAACTTCATATAATCAGCGAAGGGCCCAGAGCGAAATTGCAACCTGAATCGATTAGCGTCCACATCAACGGGGAGACGCGCCAGGTACCCAGCGGCCAATCGGTGGCGGCGCTGCTCGACTGGCTCGAAGTCGTTTCCGAGCGCGTTGCCATCGAATTGAACAAATCCATTGTGAGAAAGCGCGACTGGGACACGACCACTGTCGCGAACGGCGCGCAGGTAGAAATAGTTGAGTTTGTGGGCGGAGGCTAGTACAATCTGGGGGTCGGAAGATTTCAAAACGCAAAGCGGGCGTCATGTTCAAAACACGTAAAGTCCGTCCTGATTTACCCCACGAAGGCTCCGCGCAACGCTCCTTCACCAGCACGGATGTCGCGAAGATCGCGCAAGTCAGTCTTCGCCAGCTTCAGTGGTGGGATGAGCGCAAAGTCGTTTCGCCGCGCCACGAAGGCCACAAGCGGATTTATCTGGCCGAAGAAGTGGTGGAGATCACGGTCATCGCGGAGCTCCGCCGGAAAGGATTTTCTCTGCAGAAGATCCGGCGCGTGCTTCGTTTTCTACAGCGCGAGATGGGCCGCCGCCTGGCGGATGTTTTCTCTTCCGACTCCCGCCTACATTTGTTGACCGACGGCAAATCCATTTATCTCGAGGATCAACAGGACCGCATCATCGATCTTCTGAAAAACGCCCGTCAGCCGATGTTTCTGGTCTGCGTGAGCGATCAGGTGAAGCGCCTCGACGAGGCGCCGCGGAAGGGCGCGCGCAGCGAATCCTCCCTGGGCCGCCGGGTCCGCGCGGCCGGCTGACCCGCTCAAAATTTGTTTTTGGGCGAAGAAACGGCGTTTTTTACGAAACGAAAGGTTCTTGGCAGGCCGCTGAAAGGCGACGACCAGACCCACGAGTTCGCTCCGGATTCTCTTTATTTCACCCGCGAGCATCGCATGGTTGCGTCTTCTAACGGCGGCTTTTTGCGGTAAGTCGCTGAGACGGGACGAGAAATAATTCGAATGAGTTTTGTCACCCGGCATGTGCGAAAAGTGGACACGGCTATCCCGCAAATGGAACAACGGATGGGCCAATGTCGTACCAGTGTTATCAATGGCCACGCGGAAACGTATGGTCCCTGAATTGCGATTCGTTAGGCCGTGTTAGTTTCCGCGGATTGTTCCGCGTGCTTGTAACGACGGGCTAACCGGCCCGTCTTTAGTTCGTCCAACGGCGCAGTGACACTCATGAATCACGAAGGCGGCCCACAACCCCTATTGCCAGTTCCGGCCCCGGTTAACGGGGACGCCGGGATGCCCGCCGCGTGGCGTGAATTCATTCGTTTTTGCCAGGAGCTGCGGCACGGAGAGATTGAACATTTGAGCATTCAGGACGGACTTCCCGTGCTGGCCGAAATCACGAAGAAGAAGGTGAAATTTACGCGGAACCGCTGAAGTCGAATTTGCGTTTTGCATAGTCTGAACGGCTGACCGAAGCACTTGGAGGCCGCTGTCGAAGGGCATACGCCCTGGGCAGCGGCCTTTTTCATTTTTGGAGGGGTGTGTGCGACTTGGAATCCTATTCTGCGCAATGATAACTGCCGCGCAGGCGATGGCGGCGCAGGATTGCCCGTGGTGTAAGTCGATGCAGAGCGGAACTTCGCTCGAGCGCGCAGGCAAGTATGCCGAAGCTGTAAAGTCATACGAGACGGCGCTGCAGCTTGCCGATGGATTCGGGCCCACGGATCACCGGCGGGTGTTTACGCTAAATCTACTGGCGGGGGGCTATGCCGATTTGGGTCAATTCGCGAACGCCGAACAGGCATACCGCCGCGCTATCTCGGTCGTGAAGGAGACAGGCAATACGGGCAGCATCGATTATGCGGTACTGCTCAGCAATCTCAGCGCGATCTATACGCAAGAGCAAAGAATGGACGAAGCGGAAGGGATGCTGCGCGAATCAACGAGTATCTATAGCCGGATATTGCCCTCCGATGATGTGCGCCTGGCGGTTGCGCGCACCTGTTTGGCGCAAGTTTTACTCGGGAAGAAGAATTACGGAGACGCGGAGCTTTTGTTAGACGAGGCGCGAGATGCGTTTCAAGAACACCCGGGTGCATCGCGCGGCAGCATGGGCACCGTGATGAACAACCTGGGCGTGCTGCGGCGAGTGGAAGGCCGATATGACGAGGCGATCGAGATGTATCGCCAAGCGCTCGCAGCATTCACTGCCGAAATGGGCCCGAATCATCCGGTGCTGGTTCAGATACTGGGCAATTTAGGCGTGGTTTACACAGAGGACAACCGGCCGGGCGATGCCGAAGCAGCGTTCCGGCAAGCTCTTGCACTGGGAGAAAAGACGCTGGGCACCGAGCATCCCACCTACGGCGAAATCCTACAGAACTACTCCGTTTTTTTGAAGAAAAACGGGCACAAGCCCGAGGCCCGGAAGCTCGCGGCGCGCGCGCGGGAGATTCTTAGGGAGGCCGCCCGGCACGCGGGCGCCGGGATGACGATCGATGCATCCGCCTATTCAGGCCAACTCAAATTCTAAGCAAGTAACTGAAGCCGGAGCGAAAGTGTAAGTCGCGGGAGAAGACATGGAAAGCGTCTTTTCGGTGGGTTCGATGGCATGCGGCTGCTCGAAGGTATTGTGCGCGTGGATATCGTTCGAAGTCAGGACCGTGGCGCGTAGTTCCGAGAATCGCGAGCCGCGCACGGCGATCTCGGTCTCCTGCGCGTTCCGTATATCCGGATTTACGACGGTCAGAACGGCATGCTTTCCCTGGATGGAGCACGATCCAGACAGTCCGGCCAATCCGTGCGCGGAAGAGGCGTTGAACACGGTCCGCAGCGATGTGCCGCCCTGATGCGCCGCGTACATGCGAAACACGTGATAAATGGGTGTGACCGTGAAGCGGTCCCCGACCGCCAGAAACGACGTATGGATGTTGTTGATCAATTGCGCTGCGTTGGCCATGGCGATTTTATCGGCATTCCGGTTGAAGATATCGAGCGTGATACCCGACACGAGCGCGTCGCGCAAAGTTGGAAAGTAGGCGAATAAGTAGCTTGGATCGATAGCGGGATCGGTCTGGTGCCAAGCTCCCCATTCATCGACGACCAGTTTTACCGCGTGCTTGGTATCGATTTCGCCCATGATCTCCCAGTGATTGCGGATGAGCTCCTCCATGCGGCCGGCTTTCAACAGCAGGCTGTACCAGTCTTCGTCGGTGAAATCGACGGCTTGTCCCTTGCCGCTGGTGCCGCAATAGTAGTGAAGGGCGCATCCATAGACGTTCCGTAGCGCCCGCTTGTTTTTCTCGGTCAGCTTCTGAAAGAAAGCGCGGGTCCAATCGTAATCGGCTGAATTGGGGCCCGATGCAATGAAGGACAACTCGACGTTGAAGCGGGGAACCCATTCCACAAATCGCCGAAATTCGACCGCGTATTCGTCCCCGGTAAAGTTCCCGCCGCAACCCCAGCTTTCGTTCCCTACGCCCCAGAAGCGCACGTTGAAAGGTTCCCGGTCTCCGCCCTGTGCACGTAACTCGGCCAAGGAGGTAGTGCCGGCAGGGGAGTTACAGTACTCGATCCATTCATAGAAATCGTGCGGCGTAAGACTTCGTAAATTGGCGGCGAAGTAAGGCTGGGCTCCGACGAGCTTGCAGAAGCGCGCGAACTCGTTGGTGCCGAACTGATTCGGATCGTATTTTTGAGGGCCGTCCGGCGCTTTTTTCAGATAGGGAGTATCGGCCCAAAAATTAGTGCGGCGCGGCCGTTTGTCGCGCGGGCCCACACCGTCGTGCCAATCGTAGCTGTCGGCGAAACAGCCGCCCGGCCAGCGGATTACGGGTGGTTTGAGCAGCTTCAGGCTGTCTACCAGCGCCTTACGAATGCCACCAATGTTCGGAACCTTCGATTTCTCTCCTACCCAGATGCCGTCGTAAATGCAGCCGCCAATGTTTTCGGTGAAGTGACCGAAGAGATTCGGAGAGATCGTGCCGATCGGTTCATCGGGCAGGATGTCAATCCTGGCGGATGAGGCAAACGAAGAACGGGGCGCCAGCAGAACGAGTCCAGAGGCCAAGAAACTCCGTCGATTCATGGGGTCTATGGTATCCCTTGGGCCCTATAGAACTGGCGGTATTTTACACCCTAGCCAACAGATGTTCTAATGGCCAAGTGGGGCGAATTCTTGCGCAAGCCGGCATGAGACACACATCGGCCCCCCCTTGGTATAACCTGTTTCCTTCGTCTCTATGAGTTCACATGCAATCGCAATCGCCGCTTCAGAGTGGCGGCTGCTTCAGGGCATCATCCTCGACGGCGGATATGAACTGAAAAATGCGATTGAGCTGAACGATGCGGAAGCGGTATTCAAGGTGCACGTGCTGGGGGCGGGCGGCCTCGAGGCCATTGCGCGATTTTATAGCGCCGAACCAGCGTCATTAGACGAGCAGCTCCTGCTTTGGGAGGCGGTGAAGGAGTTGCCGCATCCCAACCTGGCCAGACCGCTGGCGGCTGGACGTAAGTCGATTGGCGGCGTGGAAGCGGCGTATGTGGTGCTCGGTATTCCCGATGAAAAGCTGTCGGGCGTGTTGGCCGAGCGGGCGCTTAGCGAGGAAGAATCGGTCGAAGTGCTGCAATGCGCGGCGAGAGCGCTCGAGCATTTGCATGCGAACGGCCTGACACACGGGTGCGTGTCGCCGGAGACCGTTTTAGCAAACGGCGACTCGATCCAGCTTGCGGGCGAATGCGTCCGCTGGCTAAATGCGCGGCCTCCCTTTGAAGTCACGAGAGCCGCCTATCTGGCTCCTGAGAGCGAGGGCGTCAATAATACGGTGGCCGCCGATGTTTGGTGCCTTGGGGCCACGCTGTTCGAAGTGCTTTCGCAGAAAGCTTACATTGTGGAGAACCACCCCAAACTGGAGGCGGTTCCGCTCACAGGGCTTTTGCGAAGGTGTCTCGAGAAGCATCCGCTCAACCGGTGCCAACTGCCCGAGGCGCGAGCGATTGCGCTGCATGGGCCGGCAACGCCTGTTGCGGACGAGACTGCGGCAACGCCGCCGTTCGTAGACACTGCAAACTTAAATGGCCATCCCGCAGCCCACGTGGTTGAGCCGGACATTGAGCCGGAGGGTGAGGCGCGCGCCGCGAAAATGGACGGCGCCTCCAGCTTGGGGGCAGCGGTGCCGGTGGAAGCGAGGCTCGATCCGATCCGCAGCAAGCGCCAGCCGGTGGAGGCCAAAGTAAAGCTGCTGGGTGCGAGAACCGAAGAAACGCTCGCGCTGATGAAGTTAATGCCAGCGCAGCTCGAAAGACGCCGCGTCCGGCTGAAGACCAAACCTGGGGCATGGCGTGGCGCCATCGCCGGGGCGCTGGGAGTCCTGATGCTGTTCGCCTTGATCTGGCTGGTGATCGTACCGCGATTCGAATCACCGTTGGCGCCGGCGGATGTGAAAGAAGCGTCACAAAACGTTCCGCTTCCGCCCAAGGGAAAAGCGTGGCCGACGCGAACGCTGCCGGCTTCCGATGAGACGTTGCCGGATGCTCGATCGCTGCCTACCGCTGGCGCGCCGGCGCACACTGAGTGGCGGGTAGTGCTTTATTCCTATGAACATCAGCAAGACGCTGACCGGAGAATTGAGCTGCTGAATCGCAATCATCCCGGCGTGCCATCGCACCTGTTTATTCCGGCAAGCGGCGGTCCCTACATGGTGGTTACAGGTGGGGCGCTCAGTCGCGATCGGGCCGCCGCACTACGCCTACGAGCGATCCGGCTCGGGCTTCCGTCGACAATTCAGATTCAGAGTTTCCGGCGTTAGATCGACTCAACGTTATGCGCTCCGGCCAAGCTGTTCGAGCCATGGTCGATTCCGGCGGAGGGAGCGGGCATCGTGGTGAGTCTTGAACCGCGCCAGGGAACAAGCGCCCCGACTTACGACACATATTCTGGTTGTGTCGGTGGGTTAAACCCGGGGTTTAATGCCTACTATTAAGACCCAGCGGGCGCTGGATTATGCTGCGTAGGTGAAGCGCCGCCCTCGGGGAGTTTCACCAGCATCTGCTCTTTACGATAGATCAGCGTCGACGTGTTGTAGCTGGCAAGCTCAAAGCCGTGGCCGTGGGTAATGGCATCGGTGGGGCACGCCTCGACGCAAAAGCCGCAGAAGATGCAGCGATTGTAATCGATGTTGTAGACCTTGGCGTAGCGCTCGCCGCCGCTGAACCGCTGCTGTTCGTTATTCTCGGCGGCTTCGATGTAGATGCAATCGGCCGGACACGCCGCCGCGCACAGAAAGCAGGCAACGCATTTCTCCAATCCGTTTTCATCGCGCTGGAGCACATGAGCGCCGCGAAAACGCTCTTCGAGGCGCGCCGGACCGTCCGGGTACGCCTCGGTGATGGTTGGCTGAAGCATCTCCTTGAAGGTGATGCCCATACCCTTGGCGATTGCCGCCGCGGAGCCGATTACTTCACCTATGTTCGCCACTATTCTTCAGGTTAGCGCAGCACTGCGCCGGACAATCCGACCCGACTAGGCTCGCAACTTGGCTAGTCGGGTCGCTCGGTTGGCCGGGGGTCCGCGGCGGACCCGGACCCGTCAGCCGATGTGCTCCGCCAGCTCAACGATGATCCCCTCGGGGCCACGGACGTAGCAGAGCCGGTAGCTGTCCTCGTAGCGCTCCAGCTCGCCGACGAGCTCAGCGCCGCGGGCTCGCAGGCCGGCGACGACCGCCTCGATGTCTTCGACGGCGAATGCGACATGGCGGATGCCCGGTGTGTTCGCCGGCGCGTGCCGGTTGCCGCCCTGGGTCGACGGCGTGTGGAATTTCGTCAGCTCGAGTCGTCCGTGGCCGTCCGGGGTCTGCAGGAACGCGATCTCTGCCCGGACGCCGTCGAGCCCCACGACGCGGTCCACCCAGCGGCCCTCGACCGGCCCCTCTCCCTGCAGCTCGAGTCCAAGTTCGACGAAGAACTCGGTTGCGGCCGCGAGGTCGTCAACCGATGCCAACGTGCTCCATCCGTTGGATCGTCATGCGCTCTATGGTAATGAATCCAGGTTCGAGCCACAACGCCACGCGCCGGAAAGGACGCGCTCCAACAGGGAAATCTTCTTCGAGTCCGAAGAACGCGATATCAATCACACGGGCGCGCGCCACAGCAACACTGCGCGCTCAGCGATCACATGCGAAGGGCCGCCCACGGGGCCCCTTTGCGCTCACAGGTACTGGCCATGATCTCTAGTCGGCGAACAGTGAGCTCAAAGTGACAGGCGGGAGTGCCGAGATTCCAGGGAAATTTGCAGCAACCTGCAGACGGGTGGCAAGATTTTCAAGAAAGTTTCCTTCAGTGGAATTCGAGGCTTGTTGTGCCGCTGCTTGAATGTAGTCCGCACTGCTGCTCAGAACCTGAGTCAGTTCTTCAGGCTTCGCCGTCTCGAGTTGTTGTTGAATCTGACCTAAGAGCGTTGCAATCCGGGATAGGGTGATGGAGTCGGTCGACGCAGACCCGCGCGACACGGAATTTCCGCGGATAGAAGACGACGTTACAGCATTTCCATATGAACTGGAAACGCTAGCCGGCACGCTACCCACCGAAAGACTTGTGCCTCCGACGGGACCCATAAGCTTGCACTCCTCTCAGTCCCTTATCGTAAAAGGAGTCGAATTGGTTTAGAGAGATTTGGAGGGTAGGGTATGAATAGGGTTTCGAAATCGGTACGAGGCGAGCCTTAGCGCCCTGACTTTCAGCATGAGCTAAGCCCGGCTGCATTTCCAATCGATAGAATGGGCGGTCGTGAGAGTAATCTCATTGCTTCTCCTCGCCGTCATGGCGCTTTGCGGCGAAACTTTCAAGCTCTATCTTAAAGACGGCACTTATCACCTGGTTCGGGAGTATCAGATACAGGGAGATCGAATCCATTTCTACAGCACCGAGCGCAGCGAGTGGGAAGACATTCCGAAAGCGCTGATAGACCTGAATAAGACGGAACGGGAACGAAAAGCTGTGGTCGAGGAGCAGGTCAAAGAAGCTCGCGAGCAGGATGAGGAAAGCAAGGCCGAGCGCGCTCTACGGCGCGAGATCGCGGCGGTTCCGATGAATCCCGGAGGTTATTACCAGCGGGACGAAAAGATCGAAGCGCTACCTTCCGCCGATTACCAGGTGATCACCGATAAAAAACGCAAGGTGCTGCAAGTGTTGTCACCGGTGCCGCTCGTACCGGGAAAGGCGAGCGTCGTCATCAAAGGAGAACACTCGAATTTTGTGATCACCGAAGACCGGCCGAACTTTTACTTCCGGTTAGCGAAAGAGGAGCGGTTCGGAATTCTCAGCGTTACGCCGAAGAAAGGCACGCGGGTGGTGGAGAACATTTCCATCATCCCGGTCGCGAAGGAAGCCTCCGAAGAACGCAAACAGATGGCAGCGTTCGACCAGGACCTGGGTAACGGTTTGTTTAAAGTATGGCCTGAAAAGCCCCTGACGCCGGGCGAATACGCGCTGGTGGAATTTGCCGACAGCGAAGACGCCACCGACATCGAATTGCTGATTTGGGATTTTGCCTATCGGCCCAACGGCAAGTAAGAAACTCATTTGTTAAACTGCCGTTAATATCCCTAACCGGTCCGCCATGTAGAGAACCTTAAGGGCTTGAATGTTTCAGGGAGGTCTTTAGATGTTAGGACGCAATCTTAGAGCTATAGCGGTACTCCTGGCGCTACAGCCAGTTGTTTTCGCACAGACATTTCGCGGCGGCATTTCGGGAACGGTGGTGGACCAAAGCGGGGCGATTATTGCCGGCGCCGAGGTCAAGGTGCTGGGCACCGATACGGGGCTGACGCGCACGGAACAATCAACCAGCGCCGGGGAGTTCGTCTTTCAAGATCTTCCGCTCGGCAAGTATTCGCTGACAGTGAAGCAGGCGGGCTTTCAAACTCAGCAAGTCAACGACATCAACGTAGAAGCGGGCAAGGTTTTCAATTTGCGTCCAGTACTCGGTGTCGCGAGCCAGGCGACGACGGTGGAAGTGGCGGCGAATGCGGTGGCGATCGAGACAACTTCCACTGCGCTCACGAGCGTGATCCCGACCAAAGCGATTCTTGACATTCCGCTCAATGGACGCGATTTTACGCAGCTTCTGAAGCTGAATCCGGGCGTCAACGCCAATGGATCGGTGAACGGAACGCGGACGAACTCGATCAATTGGCAAATCGACGGCGCGGACAACAACGACGAGTGGCACAATTCAGCGGCCGTGAACCAGGGCGGCGTGTCTGGAATTGCCGGGACGCTGCTGCCCATCGACGCCATCGACGAATTTTCGCTGCAGACCAATGGCAATGCGGAGCAGGGACGCAACGCCGGCGGAACGCTAAACCTGGTGATCAAATCGGGCACGAACAATTTCCACGGTTCGCTTTATTACTTCAACCGCAACGAATTTCTAGCGGCGCGCAACTGGTTTGTTCCGGCAACGGCGGCAACCCAAGAGCTGAGGAACAATCAGGAAGGCGGCTCGCTCGGCGGTCCCATCTGGAAAAACAAGACGTTTTTCTTTGTGACCTATGAGCAGCAAATTTTTACAGCCGGCGACACCGCGCAGGGAACGGTTCCGTCGGATGCGTTCGTAGCCAAGTCGGAGGCGATTTTGGCAGCCAAGGGAATCCCAGTGAGTCCGGTGGCGCTGAATTTGCTCAGTACGCTATGGCCGGCAAACATCCGCAGTGAGCCGGCGGTGCAAGGCAATTACCTGAACGCTGCGAACAACACCTCGAATAGCTACAACGGCATTGTGAAGTTAGACCACATCTTCAACGAGAGAAATAATATCGCGGTACGGTATTTTGGCGGCACCGGTTCACAGACAGAGGCGGTGGGTTCGGCTATCCCCTACTACTATCAAGTGGCGCCCAGCCGGATGCATAACTTTTCGTTGGTTTATAACTTCGTGATCTCGCCGCGTTTTGTGAGCCAGACAGTGGTAGGCGTGAATTACTTCAAGCAGGTATTCGGCGACGCCAACCACGGATTTGACATTCCGGCACTGGGGCTGAACACCGGCGTAACGAATCCCAGCCTCTTCGGATCCCCAAGTATTAAGATCACCGGTTTCGACGCACTGGGATTGACGCCGCCACTTGGCCGCATCGATACCACCGGACACTTGAATGAGGCGTTGACTTACACAGTTGGAGCACATCAATTTCGCTTTGGCGGCGAAGTTCGGCGAGCCCGCCTGGATGTCTTCTACGAGCGCAATGTACCAGGGAAGTTTAGCTTCAACGGCACGCAAACGGGTGATCCGCTAGCCGATTTTCTTGCCATGCAATTGGCAACGAATCAAGCCGCCATCAGCATTGGAGACAGGCAGCGGAATTATTATCTGAACGGCACCAGCTTCTTCGGCCAAGACACGTGGAAAGTGCGGCCGAATCTGACTCTCAATTACGGCGTCAACTGGACCTATCAGAGCCCCATCTCCGATCCGACGGACCGGATCTCCACCTTCCGGCCGGAGTTAGGCGGCAGCGGGATTGCCTACCTGAACCAGACCGGAACGTTATGGCCTCGCGACTGGCATGATTTCGGGCCCCGCTTTGGATTTGCTTATCAACCGCACGCGAGCAGTAAGCTGGTTGTTCGCGGCGGCTACGGCGTCTTTTTTCAAGAGCCGAATGTGAACTATTTTGGCGATAACGTGCCGCCCAATAACGGCGCAACCGGTATCCTTTCGAACCCTTACGGGTCTTCACCGGTCTACACACTGACAAATCAAAGCCCACTGCAAATTCTTCCCGGCGCGCCTGTGTTTGGCAGTTCGAGCACTCCGACAGGACCGTTCGGCGCATTTTCCGTGAGCGAACACTTTGAGAGCGGCTACAGCCAGAACACGAACATGAACATTCAATACCAAATCAGCGGCAACTCGGTATTGGAAGTTGGCTACACGGGAACGCTCAGCCGTCATTTACCGGTTACTCTCGATATCAATCAGATCCCCGTTGGATCTCCCGAAGTCAACAGCTCGCGTCCCTATTACAGCCAGTTCCCCAACCTGGCGACGATCAATGAGATTCAGTCGGTCGGTAACGGTTACTACAACGGGATGATCGTCTCTTTACGGACCTCGAATTATCACGGATTGAGCATGAAGCTGAATTACACTTACGGGCATTCGCGAGACGATCTATCGGGCACCCGCGGAATTACGCCGCAGAACAGCTATGACTTGAGGGGTGATTATGGAAACTCCGATTTCGACATACGGCATTCGTTTGTCGGATTCTTCAGCTATGCGGCGCCCACACCGGCTCGGATGAAGCTGCTGCTGGGCGGCTGGCAGTTCAATTCGCTTCTCACGTTCTATACCGGCTCTCCCTTCAGTGTATTCTCGGGGAGCGATACCAGCGGGACTGGTGAGAACAACGACCGCGCGGAAGTAATCGGCAATCCGTTCGCAAATGTACCGGCCGACAACCAACCCAATTACGCGTCCTGGTTCAATCCAAACGCATTTGCGGCGCCGGCAGCCGGCACCTATGCGAATCAACCGCGCAACTCTTTCTACGGACCGCCGACACACCAAGTGGATTTCTCGGTGTTTAAGAATACCAAGATCACCGAGCGCTTTAATACGCAGTTGCGGATGGAAATCTTCAACATTTTCAATTCGCGCGATTTGGGAGGCCCCAATACGACTCTGGGCGCCGGTTTAGGACAGATCAGCCAAACGCTCGATAACGCGCTCGGAGCGCCGGGAATCGGGGCGGGCGCGCCGCGGAGCGTGCAACTTGCGCTTAAGCTGATGTTTTAGGGCTGTTACTCATACCGCAACGCTTCGGCGGGAGCGATCCGCGAGGCGTTGCGCGAAGGAGCCAGCGTGGCGAGCAAGCTAGTTACTAGCGCCAGGGCAGCCACCCAGAGGCCGTCAGTCCAGCGGCTTTGAAATGGCACGTAGCTGATCGCATAAATCTGCTCGTCGAGCTTCAGCCAGTGGTAATGGTTGAACAAGGTGGTTATGGTGTAGCCGGCACTGAGTCCGATGAGGCAGCCGATTCCGCCAATGATCAAGCCTTGCAGTACGAAGATGCGCTGAACCTGCTGGCGGCGTGTTCCCATGGACATCAAAATGGCGACGTCGCGATGCTTTTCCATGACAAGCATCACCAGGACCGCGAGAATGTTCAACGCCGCTACCAGCTCGATAAGACTGACGGTGATCAGGCTGACTATTTTTTCAAGTTTCAGCGCGTTGAGCAGCGAGCGATTCTGATCCATCCAGGTTTCGGCCTTCAATTTCGGACCAATGATCGGTTCGGCAGCGCGCGCCACTGAAGGCGCTTCGAAGATGTCGTCGAGACGCAGCTCGATGGTGTTGACCACATCGTTCAAATCAAGTACGCGCTGGGCGGCGGTTAAGGAAGTGAAGGCCCATTGGGAATCGAGATCATACAGACCCGATTGGAAAATGCCCGCCACACGAAAATGGAAGAGGCTGGGAATGACGCCGAGAGGCGTTAGTTGGCCTTGATAACTGATCACGGTGACAGGACTGTGGAGCATAACGCCAGTTTGCTCCGCAAGACCTGAGCCGAGGATGATTCCATCGCGCGCATCAAAGCCGGCTAGTGAGCCGGCTTTCAGATGACGCAGCATTTCAGGAACGGGCGCGCCCTTGCCGAGCAGCACTCCTTTGAGCACCGCGTTACCGCCGAGGATGGGTCCCTTTAGGGCGACCTGTCCATATAGGCCGGGCGCGGCGCTGACGACGTGCGGGATGCGGCGCAGCTCGGGAAGCAACTGCTGCCAATCCGAGATGCCGAACTCCGGATTGCGCTCGAGGACGTTCACATGGGCGGTGGCGCTGAGCAGGCTGGCTTCAAGCGTGCTCTTAAAGCCGTTGTTGACGGCGAGAACAATGATGAGGGCGGCCACGCCGGCGGCGACTCCAAAGATGGAGATGACGGTGATGACAGATATGGCGGTCTGCTTTCGCTTGGAGCGAAGATAACGGAGCGCGACCATCCATTCAAAGCGGGACATGCGTTAAAAGCTGTAGAAGCCGGCCCTTTCCAGGCCGCGCCCGGCTTCCGGGTTCTTCATAAAAGTGTTCCATACGAAGCCGGTGCGGAGGTTTTCGGCCATCAGCATGGTGATGCCGGTATCAATACCGATTACGTCGGTGTCGTACCAATTGGTTAGGGGATTAAAGGCATTGATGAAGCCGTAGCGGCTCCAGGCGTGCTGTCCGTAGCGATCCTTCATGTGTTTGAGGACGCGAAGCGTTGGCTGCGGCAAGAAGGCGAGAGAACCGGCCGGCGCGCTCGGCACCACGGTGCCATCAATGGGTCCCATTTCCGGTGGACCGCCCCAGGCTACGTAGCCAAACTGGGAATCCGAAGCGGTGATGCCCCATAAATCGTCGCTGTAATCAGGAAAGCGTTTGGATAGCTCAAGACAAAAGAGCCGGTGCGCGGCAGTGGCGGTGGCGGAATTCTTGAAATAATCGATATAACTGTCGCGCTTACCGCGGAAATCGAACCAGGCTTCCGAATACTGGTGCACAAAGAGCGGCGCGAACGAACCCACGTAGCGTAGGCCATCATATTCGAAAATGGTGCGCTTCCAGGCATGCCACGCCGCAGCGGGAAGCGGATGAGAGGCCGAGCCGAGGCCCAGAAGGTACATCATCATCAGCTCGCTGTAATCGCCCCAGCGGTAAGGCAGAAAACCGCCTTCGGGCGACCAGCCATGTGACACCAGGTTCGTGTCTTCGGAAAGCCAGTTCCATTCAACACGATTGAAGATATCGTAAGCGAGGCGGGTCAGTTGGGAGGAGCGGAAATGGCGGCGGCACATGAGGATACCGCAGAGCAGAATGGAGGTATCGATGGAGGAAATTTCGGAATCCCAAATTCGTTCCCCGGTTTTGATGTTGGCGAAGTGATAGAAGAAGCCGCGATGGTTCGGCATGACGTTCCAAAGGGTTCGCAGCGTCTTGATGACGCGCTCACGCGCATCGGAGAGCGATACGTAGCCGCGCTGCTGACCGATGCAGAGCGCAGTAAGGCCGAAGCCGGTAGCGGCAATGCTGGCGACGGTACTGTTGTCGGCGGTGCGAATATTGCAGCGATCTTTGATCAAGCCGGTGTCGGGACCGGCTTGTTCCCAGAAGAACTGAAAATTCGCCTTTTCCAGGTCTTCCAGAAACTGGTCATCCTGCGGCGAAAGGTGAAATGCCGCGAATTCGGGTGAGTCCTGAGCGACTTCCTGCGGCGTAGTTTGCGCGAACCCAGGCAACGCAGGGACAACAAGGGCGGATCGCGTGATTTGCCGCAGGAGTTTTCGCCGTGACAGGTCCAACTAAAACTCTAAACGACGCGAATATGGGAGATTAGTCAAAGTTGAGAAGATCATAGCAAGATGACGAGACAGCGCAAGGTAGTGGCCTGGATCGTGGTGTTCGTGGCGCTGGGCGTGCTCAGCGTTGCTGCGGGCGCGTTTTGGGCGCGCTGG
The DNA here is from genome assembly GCA_036501045.1 of Bryobacteraceae bacterium. Lineage (GTDB taxonomy): Bacteria > Acidobacteriota > Terriglobia > Bryobacterales > Bryobacteraceae > Bog-105. Next base: position 8,042 of record DASYAX010000232.1, on the reverse strand, counting down.
CGCGCCCGGCGGCCCGTCGAGATTCAAGGCGTGGTGCTTCGGGCGGACACGGATCCGCGTAAGCAAGTGCCCGTGCCAGGCGCGCAAGTCACGGCAAGCGCCGGTGAGTTCGTGGCTAGTGGTAAGAGCGATTCGGCGGGTTATTTCCAATTGACGTTTCCGTCCGCCTGGAAACCACCGCAGAACCTGACGCTGAGCTTTCGGCATGACAATTATGAACCGCTGGAGATGACCCAGAGCGCGGCAAGCCAGATTTGCGTCGCGCGCCTGACGCCCAGTGGGCACTTAGAACCAGCGGTGCTCCGGCGGCCGGCGGTGGCGATCAAAGAAGTGCGCGTGCGTTATACGGTGAAGAGCACAAATGCGGTGAATCTTGGAAGCGAGGCCAAGGCCTTCGAAGCGACGAACACGGGAGGAGTGCCGTGCAATGCGCACCCACCCTGCTCGCCGGATGGCAGGTGGAAAGCGACTTTGAACTCCCAGATTTTCGATGCGGGAGAGGGCAACGAGTTCAGCAATGCGCGCCTCTCGTGCATCGCGGGGCCGTGCCCGTTCACCCGCATGGAGAGCGGCGATCTAAGCAATCCGTCTCAGAAAATCAGGGTTTCGGTGCTGAATTGGTCCGATACGGCCACGTTCCTGTTAGAGTCTGAAGTCATCCACACGATGTCGAGCAACATCGTCCGGCAACTCTATCCGGTGATCTTCGGTCCGGCGATGAATTTTACGCTGCCAGCCGGCGCCGAGGGGCCAAGCATTGAAGTGGAGTTGGAGGGCAACGACATTGTTTTTCCGCTCGGTCCGGCGCTGCACCTATCCTGGGCAGTGTGCACGGCAACTCCCGCCACGGATGAAAGCAAGCAGTTCCGCTGCGATCTGAAACCGGGGTTTGAGTTCAAGTGATGGGGCCGAAGCGCCCGCCGGGCTATGGCTCCAACTCCCGCAAACGGTCCACAATTCCGATCTCGCCCTCGGGACGTAGCAGTGGAAAAAGGATGACGTCGCGAATGGATTTAGAATCCGTCAGCAGCATAGTCAGCCGGTCGATCCCAATGCCTTCGCCGCCTGCCGGGGGCATGGCGTAGCACAAGGCGCGGATATAGTCTTCGTCCATCGTGTGCGCTTCTTCGTCGCCGACTTCCTTGCGGGCCAGTTGCTGCTCGAAGCGGCGTCGCTGCTCCTGCGGGTCGTTCAATTCGGTGAACGCGTTAGCGATTTCCATGCCTGCTGCGTAGAGCTCGAAGCGCTCCACGAAATCCGGCTCGCCGGGCTTGGTTTTCGAGAGGGGCGAGACTTCCATCGGGAAATCGTAAATGATGGTGGGTTCAAAGAGCTGGTCTTCGACATGGCGTTCGAACAGATCGACCAGCGCGACTCCAGGGGAGCGTTCTTTCGAATGGCTGAGCAGCCATTCGGGATCTTTCACATTGGCGGGTGAAGGCTTGTCCGGGCCAACCCAGAATTCGATCAACGCTTCACGCATGGAGAACTCGCGGATGCCGCCAAAATCGAGCGTACGCCCATCATAGGTAAATTGCGCGGAACCGGCGGCGTCGATGGCGACCTCGCGCAGCAGGTCTTTTGAGAGCTGGATCATCCCGCGATAATCCGTGTAGGCTTGATAGAACTCGAGCATCGTGAACTCGGGATTGTGTTGCGTGGAGATGCCTTCGTTCCGGAAATTGCGGTTGATTTCGTAAACGCGCTCCATGCCGCCGACCACCAGGCGCTTCAGATAAAGTTCGGGTGCAATCCGCAGATATAGGTCGATATCGAGGGTGTTGTGATGGGTGACAAACGGACGCGCGGCGGCGCCCCCATAGAGCGGCTGCATCATGGGCGTCTCCACTTCGAGGAAGCCACGCGCGTCTAACTGCCGGCGCAGAGAGCGAACAATCTTCGCGCGGGTGACGAAGATACTCCGGACTTGGGGATTGGCAATCAGATCCAGGTAGCGCTGCCGGTAGCGGGTCTCGATGTCTTCGAGGCCGTGCCATTTTTCAGGCAGAGCCAGCATGATTTTGGAGAGAAAGAACAGCTCCTCGGCGTGAACGCTCAGCTCGCCGGTTCGGGTGCGAAAAAGATAGCCGGCGACGCCGATGATGTCGCCGATATCGAGCAGCTCAAAAAGCCCGTAGCTGCGCTCACTTACCGCGTCTTTCTTGATGTACACCTGCAGCTTCTGCCCGTCCTGCAGCAGATGCAGAAACCCGGCCTTCCCCATGGGGCGCCGCGTTTGAATACGCCCGGCGACGCGCACGCGAACCGGCTCGGCCAGTTCTTCGGTGGTCTTGCGGCCATATTCAGCCAGGATTTGCGGAATCGTATGCGTCCCATCGAACGCCTGGCCGTACGGCTCAAAACCGAGCTCACGGATTTGCGGCAAGCGCGCATGGCGCTGGCGCAACAACTCATCTTCTAAAGACAATTAGCGAAGCTCCTCGAACTTTACGTTCAGCGGCGAATGATGACTTCACGCAGATTGTCGCGCGTGAGAAAGAACTTGAGCGAAGTAGCGGATTCGAAAAGCTTCTCGAGCGACCGATTGTTAAAATGCTGGCACCGCTGGGAAGCGCCGCGCGGGATCTGCGCAATCGTTTTGGAATCCTGGATTCGATAGTTGTAGAGCGGAAGCTGGCCGATCTTTTCGTTGGAGTTGAAGAAGGCCAGAATCAAGCCGCCCGGCCGCATCACCCGCAGCAGTTGAGCGACCGCCTGCTCGATCAAAGGCGATACGAGAAACTGCAAAGCATCCCAGACGAGCGCACCATCGAAGGTGGCGTCGGGGAACGTGAGAGCCTGTTCCAGGAAACGCTGGGATTTGCTAGCGGCCTGCTGCCCTTCGAAGAAGTCGTCGCCAAAACACTGTTGCATGGTCCCGAGGATATCGTCGGAAGAGATACGATGACCGGCGTCGGTGATGAAGCTGATATTGGCCTGGCTCGCGCCCGACATGTCGAGCACGGACAGGTTTCCCGATGCCTGCAATAGCGCATAGAACTGGTCGAAGCCGCTGCTATGCCGGGTAACCGCGGGAGCGGAATCCTTGGGTGAGGACTTGCCGAACGCTCCCTTTACAACGTCGAAATTCATAACGATTATGGGGAAGACTGCATGAAGCGCCTGAGGGCCAAGAACGGGAGAGACCGGCGCTTTGGGAAAATCACCTTCTGGCCTCTCCGTCGCGCGTCGAATTTAGCGGCTGGCCGTACCGGCGGGGCTCGTCAGAGGAGTGGAAGCCGGTTGAGACGAAGAGAGAGGCGGTTGCGCCGAAGCCGGCTGGCCGGGTGCGCCGGGCTGCGCGCGAGCTGAGGGTTTCGAAATATCGATGCTGCCCTTAAAGTAAGCGCCATCTTCGATGACGATGCGGCTGGTCTTGATATCTCCGACCAACTTCGCTTCTTTCTTGATATCGATTTTGTCGGTGGCGTCGACGTTTCCTTGAATCGATCCCTGGATGATAATCTCGCGGGCTTTCAATCCCGCTTGGACCCGCGCATTCGGACCGATAGTGAGGCGGTGTTCGTGGCACTCGACGGTGCCCTCCACTTCCCCATCGATAGTCAGGTCTTCGCGAGCGAAGATTTGACCCTTTACGGTCACGTTCTTGCCCAAAGCGGCGGAACCACCGGGGCGGGGAGCCGACGCTAGCGGTTCGGGGTCGAAGGTTCTGGTTGGCGATGACATGGTATTAATTTCTCTCCTCTGTGGTTCCACCGCGGGTGTTGCCGGCACGATAGCGGGTTTTTCCGGCCGCTGTGGCAGTTCGTCTTCTTTTCTTTTGCTCCACATGCAAAGGTCTCCTAGAGAATGCTCCATTCATCGTACTACTCCTCGCAAACAGGGAGGCAAAGAAGCCGCTTCTCTGGGATAATACAGGGGAAGTGTCGAAGACACGAGATCTGGAAGCTCGTCTGGAGCGCGCCGAGCAACAAGTGCGCCTTTTTCAGCGCGTCAGCAGGCTGATGACGCGCGACATGCAGCTCGACGGCGTGTTGCAGGAGACCGTCAGCCTGGTGCGCGACTTCCTGAACTGCGATTCGTGCCTCATCTATTTGGTGGAGGAACAGGAACTGGTGCTCTTTGCTTCGAGCGATCAAAACCGGCAGAACATCGGAAGGGTGCGCCTGCGCTTAAACGAGGGCCTGACGGGCTGGGTGGCGCGGGAACGGCGTCTATTAGCGATATCGCGCGAAGCGTATAGCGATCCGCGCTTTAAATATTTCAAAGATCTCCCGCAAGATACCTTCGAAGCGTTTCTTTCAGTGCCGATTATTTCCCAAAATAAAGTCGTCGGCGTAATCAATGTGCAGCACCGCGAGCCCCACACGCATTCCGGCGGCGATATGGAGATGTTGAGTACCCTGGGCGAGCAAGTCGGGTGCTTGTTGGTATTGTCGCGGCAGGAAAGCCGGATAACCTCATCGAGTGCGGTGTAGGACGGGAGATCGCGCTAGCCCGCATTTTCCAAATGATCGGTTCCGTCCAGATCGGCCTCGGGCTCGCGGGGAACGGGACCGCTTACTAACGGCCGGAAGCTGACAAAGTTGCAGCGGCATTGCGCGCAACGGTAAGGGTGGGCTCCCATCGTGAGCAGTAGCTTACTCCAGAACGTCAGGTGGTAGGAGCGGCGCGGCCAATAGATCAGTTGCAGCCCTAAACACTTCGGGCACTTGGCATACTTCCATGCCGACCAAAGCCAAATGCTTGCCCAGAAGCGTTGCGTGCAGGCGAGACAGCGGAAAGGGTAAACGCCGACGGCCATCTTCGCCAATTCAAGAGAGGTCTGCCGCTTAGACCGACGTACGTTCGCGCTTTCGCAATCCGGGCACCGCAAGACGGGGTTGCTCATCGCGTCAGCGCCACCTTGCGATCGGCGGTGTAAGCGGCGCGAAAGTCCAAGAAAGCGCGTTGCAGGGAAGCGAGCCTTTGGCGATCCTGGCGGAGCGGCCGCCGATCCACGCTAAACACGGGGAGCAAGTCACGGGTGGTGGAGGTGACGAATACCTGATCGCTTTCATCTAAATCGGCGGGGGTTAGCTCACGTTCGAAGATAGCGAGTCCCGCGAGGCGAATTTCCTCGAGAAGAATGGCGCGCGTAACTCCCGGCAGACAGCCCGATGCGAGCGGCGGAGTCAACACACGGCCGTCCTTAATGGCAAAGATATTGGCGGACGTGCATTCGCTGACCTGACCTCTCTCGTTGAGCAGAATGACCTCATCAAAGCCGTTCTGGTGCGCCTGTTCATACCAGGTCAGATTCTCCGCCCACGAGGTGTACTTAACACCCGAAAACGGGCTGGCGGCGAACCTACCGTTCGCCACATAGCTCAGGTTTACTCCCGCCCCCCAGGCGGAAAGGTCGGCAGTAAAGGCGATCAGGTCGGCATCGCGGGTTAGAGCGGGACTTTCGAAGAGGCCGCCCTTGTTCCGTACAATGGCTACCCGCAGCGTGGCGTCGGCAACATGGTTAGCATCGACCAAAGTGAGTAGAGATTTCTCCAATTCGGCAGCAGAAAGCGTAAAAGGCACGTGCAGGAGCGCGGCATCGCGTCTTAAGCGGGCATAATGGCGATCGAACGCGAACAGCACGCCTTCGGATACGCGCAGAGTGCTAAAAACGCCCCAGCCGTTCAGGAAACCTACCTGGCCCGGAGAAAGAAGAGCTTCCTTGTTCTCCCGGAGGGCGCCGTTATGGAGAAGGAAGCGGTGCACTCTTGTATCTTATCGGAACCGAAGGCAAATGCATGCGTCAGATTATAATCACAGATTCGCTTCCGAAAGCCACTGAAGAACGCCGCGGAACGCTTTGCCGCGCGCGCTTACCGCGAACTTTTCCGGGTTCGTTAGCTCGGCGAAGGAGCGGTTCAAAGGCGGGTAGAAAAACAACGGATCGTAGCCAAAACCGTTGACGCCGCGGAGCGCGGGCAAAATTTCACCCGCCACATTGGCTGAGCAACTGGTCAGCAATTGCTCGCCCCTAGCGAGCGCGATGACGGTCACGAAACGGGCGCTTCGCTGCGAGACGCCGGCAATTTTCGCAAGCAGCAACTCATTATTTTGCTCATCAGTCGCGTCGGGCGCAGCAAACCGCGCCGAGAGAACACCCGGAGCGCCACCAAGGCCATCAACTTCCAATCCGGAGTCATCGCCGAACACCAGTTCGTTCGTGAAGCGTGAGTAGTAGAGGGCTTTGAGCGCTGCGTTCTCGGCGAAGGTGGAGCCGGACTCCTCTGGTGGTGTGAGCTGCTTGATTCCGGGAAGCGGAAGGATACGGAACGTCGCGGATGTTGATTCGCCCGCGGCCTGCGCGAACTCGGCCAGTTTACCCGCGTTGCTCGAGCAAGCATACAGCAGGGTCGTAGGCAAGCTCTTCAAGCTATTCCCGCGGCTAGGGCGCTCTCCTGAATTGCGCGCAACTGAGCGATGCCGGCGCGGGCGAGGGCCAACAGTTCCGTCAGTTGGCCGTCTTCAAACGGCGTTTGTTCGGCGGTGGCTTGCACTTCGACGAATTTGCCTGAACCGGTCATCACCACATTCATATCGACGCCGGCACGCGAATCTTCCTCGTAAGCAAGATCGAGCATGGGGACGTTTCCGATGAGTCCCACGCTCGTGGCGGCGACGGAATCGACCAGCGGCGACTTCGGGACGGCCTTAAACTTCACCAGCGTGTGGAGAGCAATGGCGAGCGCCACGTACGCCCCGGTGATGGCTGCCGTGCGGGTGCCGCCATCGGCCTGCAGCACGTCGCAATCCACAATGATGCTGCGCTCACCGAGAGCGGCGAGGTCGACGGCCGAGCGCAGCGAACGGCCGATCAAGCGTTGAATCTCATGGGTTCTGCCGGATGGGCGTCCCTTGGCGATTTCGCGCGGCGTGCGCGTGACGGTGGCGCGGGGCAGCATCGAATACTCGGCAGTCACCCAGCCCTTTCCCGAACCGCGCAAGAAGGACGGAACGGAGCTTTCGACTGACGCTGCGCAGAGAACACGGGTGTTTCCGGCCTCGATAAGAACCGAACCTTCGGCCGTTACCAGATAGCCGGTCGTGATCGTCGTGGGACGAAGTTGGCCAGGTTGTCTTCCATCGCTTCTCATGAGCGAATTGTAACTGTGCTGCGCCGGGTTGTTAAAAGTTCAAGCGCAGCGCCAACTGCATGACACGCGGCCGGTCCGCGCTCTGCAATGTCGCGTAGGTCGGGCTCACCACGCTCATATCCGGTGGGAAAAACTTCACGTTGTTCAAGGCGTTGAAGGCCTCGGCGCGAAATTGCAGGATCACGCTCTCGCGAATATTGAAATTCTTGAACGCGGAAAGGTCAGTGTTCCACCAGGAGGGCGCGGTGATGATGTCACGGCCGGAAGTGCCAAATTTTAACGGCAGGGTTGCCGAAAACGCGGCGGGATTGAACCAATAGCGCGAGGTATTCGCTCCGCTGAAATCCTGGCCGGGAGTAATGCCATTGAAGGGCGTTCCGGGCGCGATCCCGGTAGCGTCGGCCCTTTGGGTTACATACGAAATACCCGTCAGATTTGTAGAGGATACGCTGCGCTGGACACCGGTCTGCCAGGAAACAATCGTATTGAGTTGCCATCCACCGACGGCTAAATTTGCCGCGCGGCCGATGCCGCTCAAATATTTCTTCCCGCGCCCGAAAGGCAATTCATATACGGCGCTTGTCACAAAGCGATGCCGTATGTCGAAATCCGATGGCCCTTTGTCGAGTTGAAAATTGGCCGGGTTCAAATTGGGAGACCCGTAGCTTCCCGCAGAATCATCATCCAGAGACTTCGCCCATGTTTCCGCCATCAACAGCGAAAATCCGCTAAGAAAATGGCGCTCCAATTTGAGATTCAACGCGTTGAAATCAGACCATCCGGCCTGCGATGAATACAGCATCTGATTCAACTGCGGATAGCGCGTGGCCACCCCCGGCGTCACCGAATACAATACGCCGGGCGTCACGTTTGAATAGGCGTTGTAGCGCTTGGAAAGGCGCCGGCCGTGCGATCCCACATAGGCCGCTTCCAGCAGCCAGT
>DASYAX010000231.1:0-2688 GCA_036501045.1 Bryobacteraceae bacterium | reverse complement strand
TGGAGTTCGAGAAGCTGCTCTGCCTTACTTGGCACCACGCCAACACCATAAAGAATGTCCGTGAACCCGACCGCGCCGAAATACCGAGCCTCGCTAAGCGTTGATACCGCAATTCCTCCGAAGGTATCTTTGGTCGCAAGTCGCGCAATCTCGACAGACTTGGCCGTCTTCAGGTGCGGCCGCAGCTTCACGCCGAGATCAGAGGCCCTCCGAGCCATTCGCGCCAGGTTCTTCAGCAACTTGGACCGATCGAGGATCAGGGCCGGCGACGCCTGGGATCTAGTAATGCGGGCGCTGTCGCATTACTGGCGAGTGACGCGGCAGGACAACGTCGTGGCACAGGCGCTGCTGGAGAAGGCGATCAGCATCGATCCTAATTACGGCCAGGCACTGGGTGTACTTGCTGCCAGCCATACGTTTAGCGCCCATATGGGCTGGGAAGACACGGCGGTGTCCGCGCCGATCGCCGAACGCGCCGCCCAGACCGCCATTCGGTCCGACAGTGAAGACCCTTGGGCGCACTATGCTTTGGGCTGCGTTTATTTGTTCACGCAGCGTTTCACCGATTCTTTGGCTGAGTTCGAATTGGCGTTGCGCCTCAATCCCAATTTCTCATTGGCGCAAGGTTACTACGGTCTCGCGCTGTCCTATTGCGGGCGTTGGCAGGAAGGGAACGAAGCCGCACAGCGCGCGATCCGCTTAAGCCCGCGCGACCCGTTCTCTGCGGTTTATTATGGCATCGCCGCCTATGCGCAATTCATCGGACGCAATTACGAAGAGGCGATGCGGCTGGCGCGCGAGGCAATCCGTCAACGCAGCGATTTCGTCGGCGCCCACCGCGTACTTACGGCAGCTGCCGGAATTGCCGGTCAGGCCGATGTCGCCAAAGCTGCGTTGCAGGAGTTGCGGCGCGCGCAGCCCAATATTTCGTTGGCCTGGATTGCTAGCCAGATGCCGATCGAAATGGAGTCCGACCGCAAGCACTATTTGGAAGCCTTCCGCCGCGCGGGCTTGGGCTAGCTTTGGCCTCAGATGCAGATCAGGCCCAATGTCCGCTTCGGGCCATTTGCGACTGACCAATTCAATGCCAGCGCCGCCCAATGTCCACTGTTAGCCTGACAGCGATCATTCGGGCTGCGAGCGCGAATGGTTACTAAGCGCCAGAAGAGAACATCGCACGCTGAGTTTGAAATGAAGAGGCCGCCAACCGAGGCGGCCTCCGTTGCTATTTGCCAAACTCTCTACCAGCCAACCCAACGGTCCCCGCGCCAATAACCACGACCCTCATGTTCGCGGATAGTCACATGGGGCCCCCAGCGCCAATCTTCCGGGTGAACAACAACGTGGGCTCGCGTCGGGTAGTTGTAAGTGCCATGGGTGTGCCAGCAGACGTTTCCGCTGCACGCAACTGCCGCTGACGCTCCAGCTGACATAAACGCCAAGGCGCCAGCGCCCAGAGCGCCAGCCAACAGTGTTTTGGCTACGGTTCGCATGTTCCATCTCCGTTTTGCCTCCCGATTGAGATCCAAACGCAAAACGGGCGTCAATTGTTTCAGGGGAATTTCAAGATTCAGTACGTCAGGGCGTTTAGAACTAGGATCGTAATAAATAATGCCCCCAGCGACCATCCGAATAATACCATCGTTGTTCTTTCGCTCATTCAGAGCAAATGGCCAACGTGAAAAAATGTTCATTTTCAAATCAGGCCGCCCCTCATTTCGAATCAGACCATTATCGTCGCAGCAAGGAGGCGCGATCATCCGGCTTCCCGGCGGGCGGCGCAGAACCTGTGAGCAAAAATGTATACGGGGTTGCCATGCTCATCGTGCCGGCGCGCCGCATTCTTAGTGCCGGTCATAAACGCGAAAACTGGTGTGCGGCCGATGCTGCGCACCGGCGCGAATTTGTTGCTACTCGACGAGTCGACCAATGATCTCGACGTCGGCATCCTACGCGCGCTTGAGGCGGCGCTGGATTTTGCCGGCTGCGCCGCCATCATTAGCCACGACCGCTGGTTTCTCGACCGCATCGCGACGCACATCCTCGCCTTCGAGGGCGACAGCCACGTCGAGTGGTTCAAGGGCAACTTCCAGGACTACGAGCAAGACAAGATGCGCCGCTTGGGGCAGGACTCCATCATGCCACATCGAGTGAAGTACAAAAAGTTCTCACGGTGAAGTGACGCAAGTTCCCGAAAGTGGTTTAGCGCAGCAGTTCGACCGGTAGGAACCGAGCGTGGATGGGAGCGTTGTTGAGAAACCGCTCATTCGCCGTTATGGCGATGACACAATCGGGAAAGGACCATGTTATGCAGAAAGCAATCTTGTCAGTCTTTGCGGCTTCATTGTTAGCAACCGCAGCATTCAGTGCGAGCGCGTCGACGGTTCCGTCGAACGCCCGGGCTCAGGGCGTTGTCACCGCCCACGGGACGCTGGTCGCGCAATCCACCCTTGACACGAAACACAAGAAAAAGTTGCGCACCGAAAACCCGACTCGCGCCACGCCGCGGACCTCCACCGGTGATTCTTCCGGAACGAATGGAAGTGGCGCGGCCGGTGCTGCCGGCGCGGCAGGAGCTTCGGGCGAAACCGGTGGCGGTGGCGCTGCCGGCGGCGAGTCGTCCGGCGGCGGCGGTAGCGGCCACTAAGGAGCCCCGGCGACGGTCAAAGCAAAGCAGGCCGCTTTCCA
>DASYAX010000230.1:0-8457 GCA_036501045.1 Bryobacteraceae bacterium | reverse complement strand
GTTGTGGATGAGAGCGGTAATCTGCTCTTTTTGGAGAAACAGGACGGCGCGGGGCTCAACACCATCCTGTTTGCTCAGAAAAAGGCCCGGCACTCGGCCTTCTTCAAAAGCCCGTCGAAGAATGCGGCAGATCAGCTCAAGAATGGAAATCTGGCGCTGCTGGCAATGCCGAACGCATTTCCAAATCAGGGCGGACTGCCGATTAAGGTCGACGGACAGACGATTGGCGGCATCGGAGTGAGCGGCGCGGCCTCTGAAGTGGATGAAGCCATCGGACAGGCCGCGCTCGATGCGGTGTTCGGAAGCAAGCCCTAGCTGGTAGCCGCCGTTTCCCCACGCGGGCAGCAACGATACTCCTGCGATTTATCGAGCAGGTCGATCCTCTTCTGAAGTAGCTTGTTTTCGAGGTCCATGCGGGTAAGCTCGAGCTGGATCTTCTGTTCCACCTCCGGCTCGCAGATGCTGCAGGTATCAAGGCATCCTTTGACGATGACGCCCGGCGTCGGCAGGCAAAGGTCCTTCTTCCAGGAGAGCCGCTTGATTGCATCGGTGCTGGGGTTGCCGTTTTTGTCGAGCAGTCCTTCGCTCACCAGATCGGCATCCACCGCGGCCAGCGCAGCTTTACGCGCGGCCACGGAAAGGGCTTCGGAGTTAACCGCGAAAGCGGTGGTCTGCAGTTGCAGCGTAGTCAAATTGGCGCCCGAAGCGGAGCTGAAGTTGTTGGCATCGACGACGCTGGTTCTGCCCCGCTGCTCGGCATCCAGACGCTTTGAGTTCGTTCCGGTGACGGCGTACGGAATGACGGAAACTCCGGTGGCAGGTGATGGCGGGTTGAGTACGGCGCCGGTGGGAGCGGCGGGATCGACTGCCCGGCGCTCGATCGCGGTGAGCGTGAACGTAATCTTCTGGCACTTGTTCAGTCGATAGAAGAAAAATGTGATGGCATGACAATGATTCGGGTTCGAGAAGGTGCGCGAGGAAGACTCATATTGATCTTCCGATTCGCCGGCGCTATGGCTGCGCGTCGAAACCTCGCCGATTGATGTAGAAGCCATGGCATGCGTTCCAGCTTCCACTTGGCTTGAGGAGGAGGCCGCGAACTGCGATAGCGAGTGCGCAAACGAACTGGCGGCATTGGCGTCGTAGGAACTGGCCGAAACCGAGCCGCCAATGCTGAAGAAGCCCAGATCGAGTCCCGCGCCGCCGCCGCCGCCCACCGACGACGAGTGATAAGAAGAGTTCTGGCTTCCCTGGTCGAGCACGCTGAGCTGGCTCAGCGAGTTGGCAAAGGCGGAACTGAAGTACGATTCTTCGGAGGTCGTTTCCTGGCGGGACGAGAGCTGCGTTTCGCTGTCGTAATAAAAGCGGCTGTGGCGGTCGCTGGTAAAGAGGTTTACTTTTTCGCCGGGCAACAGGCTCGTGCTGTACAAGACGTCTCCCAGAGCCATCGGGCCCGGGCAGCGCTCATAACTGAAAACCAAAGTGACTTCGACGGGGATCGTTTGGGTGCGTTGATTGACCGTAACCGAAGGACGGAACGGCAATCGGTAGCGAAAATCGAGATGCTCGCAACAATTACAGGGTTCGAGTTGCGGGCAGCATGGGACGGCAGCAACGGTAGTTGTTGACATGAGAGAGAATTCCTTCCTTGGAAGGCTAGTGAACTGCCTTGGCCGACCGTTTCAGCGGGCGCCGTGGATTTGATAGTTTCACCTTATGACCGAAGCGGAGCGGAAAAGCCTGGATACGGCCGGCTATGTGGTGGTTGAGAATGTACTGACGCCCAGCCTACTTGCCGAAGTGCGCGAGCGGGTGGAGGAATTGTACGCCGAAGAAGGCGAAAACGCGGGCGCGGAATTCCGCAAAGAAGCCGGGTCGCGCCGCTTGGCCAACCTGGTGGATAAGGGTCCGATCTTCGAAAAATTGATTGCGACACCGCGGATTTTAGAGCTGGTGGCGTATGTGATCGGCGAACGTTTCAAGCTAAGCAGCTTTAACGCGCGATCGGCGAATCCCCATTCAAACGAGCCGCAACCGCTGCACTGCGACGCCGGCGCGCTGCCGGATGAACAGGGCTTTTGGGTATGCAACACAATTTGGCTGCTGGATGAATTCACTGCGGAGAACGGAGCCACCCGCGTAATTCCGGGTTCGCAGAATTGGCGCCAACTGCCGCAACACGTAATGCCCGATGCGCTGGCTGCGCATCCACAGGAAGAATTGCTGCTCGCACCCGCCGGCAGCGTAGTGGTGATGAACACCCACGCCTGGCACGGTGGAACCGCGAATCGCACGGCCGGGCACCGCCGTGCGCTGCACGCCTTCTATTGCCGCTTCGATAAGCCGCAGCAGCAATATCAAAAGCGTTTGCTGCGGCCCGAGACGCAGGCCCGGCTCAGCCCCGAGTTGCGCCGGCTATTGGCGCTTGATGATCCGCTCAACGATGAGCTCAGCGCCGGCGGTTCGGGCGCGAGCGGCTTCCTGAAGTAAGGACGAAGGTATGCGATACCGCGCGTTGGGCCTTACCGGTTGGAATGTCTCCGATATCAGCTTTGGCGCCTGGGCGATCGGCGGCTCATGGGGCGAAGTTGACGATCGCGAGTCGCTGCGGGCGTTGCACAAAGCGCTCGACTGCGGCGTGAACTTCATCGATGCCGCCGACGTTTACGGGATGGGCCGGAGTGAGCGCCTGATTGCCCAACTGAAGCGCGAGCGCCCATCAGAAATGATCGTGGCGACCAAAGCGGGGCGCCGGCTGCCATCGCAGAGCGTCGAAGGATATAGCCGCGAAAACCTAACTGGGTGGGTAGAAGACAGCTTGCACAACTTGTCTACCGATTGCCTCGATCTTCTGCAACTGCATTGCCCGCCCATGGCGCTTTATTACCAGCCGGAAGTTTTCGGCTATCTGGACGATCTCGTAAAAGCGGGAAAATCCACCACTATGGCGTGAGTGTCGAGCGAGTGGAAGAGGCGCTAAAGGCCATCGAATATCCGCACGTGAAAACGGTCCAGATTATCTTCAATTGCTTCCGGCTGCGGCCCGCGGCGTTGCTGTTCGAAGAGGCCCGAAAGAAGCAAGTTGGCATCCTGGCGCGTGTGCCGCTGGCGAGCGGCTTACTGACCGGAAAATTCACCGAAACTTCACAATTCGCCGAACAGGATCACCGCCACTTCAATCGCTACGGCGAAGCATTCGATATGGGAGAGACATTTTCGGGGGTGGACTACGAAACCGCGCTGGGGGCGGTAGGGGAAATCCGTCCCTTAGCGCCGCCGGGAGTAAGCATGGCGCAGTTCGCTTTGCGATGGATATTGATGTTCGACGCCGTTAGCTGCGCCATTCCCGGCGGCAAGAACCCGGCGCAGGTGGCGGATAACTGCGCCGCCTCGGATTTGCCGCCGCTTTCGCCTAAGACAATGCAGGCCGTAGAAGCCATCTACGGGGAAAAGATCGCGCCGCTCGTGCATCAGCGCTGGTAAAGACATCTAGGGTAACGGCGCGAAGGCCGGTTCGGCGTGCGCTAACATGGGAATCCGCCGGTTGCATTTGGGGTCTAATCGGCGATATACTTCGCGGTAGTCTTATAGTTGCATTTGCGGTCTGAGGCAAAGGGTCATGCCTGCCGCGGGTATCTTTTAACAGCACAGTAATGATCTCTAAGTAGAGGAGTTTCTATGAGGAAAAACGTTCTCCGAAGAGCCGTATGCCCATTCACGGCATTGGCAGTTTTTATCGTGCTTTCCACAGTTGCGTTCGCGCAGTCGGACGTCGGCACAATTACCGGGTTTGTCAGAGACCCGACCGGCGCGGTAGTGCCGAATGCCAAGGTCACCATCAAAAGCGAAGCCACCAATGAAGAGCACACTGTAACCACTGATTCCGGCGGGCACTACACGGTTCCAAGTCTTCTTCCGGGACTCTACACGATGTCGGCGGAAGTCACCGGCTTCAAGAAATTCACCAGCACGCATGACAAGCTGGAACCGAATTCCACCGTCGCGATCGATGCGACCCTGTCGGTTGGCCAGGCCACAGAAACGGTCGAGGTCAGCGCCACGGCCGAGGTCCTGCAGACCGAGTCAGGATCGGTTCAGAACGAAGTAACCGGCCAGCAAATTCAAAATCAGGAGCTGAATGGCCGCAGCCCGATCTATTCGGCGCAATTCCTTCCTGGCATCCGCAGCAGCGCCACTCTTGGCGATAAGCAGGGCTTAGGGCCCGCGGGTCAGCCCTTTTCCATCAACGGCGCTCGTTCGTGGGACACCATGGTTTCCGTTGACGGTGCGCCGGCCTTACGGACGCGTGCCAATGGCGCCGTAATTGGCGTCGGCAATGTGGATTCCACGCAGGAAATTCAAGTTCTCACAGCGGATTATCAGGCTGAATACGGCCGCGCCGCCGGCGGGCAGATCCGCATCGTCTCAAAAAGCGGCTCAACGGACTTTCACGGCAGCGCGTACGAATACTTCCAGAATTCCGACATGAATGCCAATACCTGGAGCCGGAATCTGAGTCCTACCACGAACTTTGTCTCGCCTTACCGTTATAACGATTTCGGATTTGCTGTTGGCGGCCCGGCGGCGATTCCGGGCAAGTTTAACAAGTTTAGGGACAAATTTTTCTTTTTCGTAGCCGAAGACTGGCTCAGACAGCGTTCGGTCGACACGCAGACTCAGGCCGTGCCGACAAATTTGATGCGGCAGGGCAACTTCAGTGAACTGCTCGGCTCAAATCCGTGGTACAGCGGATCTCATCAACTCTATAACCCCGGTACTTGTTCGAAGGTCGGCGCGGCGGGTTGCATTCCAATTTCAGGAAACATCATTCCTACAAGCTTGCTGAGTCCGACTGGCCTTGCCATTCTCGATGCCTATCCTACGTCAACGCCGGGATATGCCAACGGCACGCAGAACTGGGTAGCCCAGGCTTCTCATCCTTATAACCAGCGCAAGGAATCGCTCAATTTCGACATTCTGCCGAATGACAAGAATCACATCGAGTTCCGCAAGAGCGATCTCGCCTACAACGAATATCAGCCGTTCGATGGCGGATCGGGATTAACGCCTAAGTATTTCAACCGCCCGAATCAATCCAACACACTGGCATGGATCTACACCATCAACCCGACACTGGTTAACGAGGCTCGGGCCACAGTCAGCCTGGACGATGTTTACATCCCGGTGAACACGGCGGCGCCGGGCTTCAACGCTGACACAGCATTTGGCATCAACTTCCCCTATTTGTTCGGTGGAAAGGATATTGCCCACAAAATCCCCAACGCCACGCTGAACGACAATTTCTATAGTTTGAATGGCGGCCCGTATCCTTCGCACTCGTCTGGGCCGATCTATACGGCTTCGGACAGCTTGACCAAAGTCTGGGGCAATCACACCGTGAAGTTTGGTGTTCTCTTTGATTACGACGGCGAGAACGACGGTGACCAAATTAACGTGAGCACGGTTCCCGGCGGCGCCAACAACCAGAACGGCAATTTCGTGTTTACCGATGGCGGCACTGGGGCAACTTCCGGCGTAAGCATCGCCAATCTCGCTATGGGATATGCAGACAGCTATACAGAAATCGGCCCGCGCGCTTACACGATTTGGCGCGGGATCATGTTTGAAGAGTTCGCGCAGGATTCATGGAAAGTAACGCCTAAACTCCATATCGATTACGGCGTTCGTGTCAGTACCATCACCGGCTACCACCCGCTCTGGGCCAATGCCGACTACTTCAACGGGACTCTATATAACCCCGCTCAGGCGGTAACGGTCAACTCAGCCGGAAACGTAGTTCTCGGCAGCGGGAATCCGTACAATGGAGTGGTCATTCCGGGCTTCAGCAGTTTCCCCAGCTCCGCCCAGGGGCGCGTTCTGGCGGCAAGTTCGCCGATCTGCGACGGCGCTTCCTGCAACACGCTCTTTGCGCCGAGTCTCTCGAAGTCGTACATAAACAATTTCAGCCCGGTTCAGCCGCGCGTGGGTCTGGCGTATCAGATCGACGACAAAACTGTGATTCGCGCCGGCGCCGGCGAGTTCGTCACCCGCATGCCATTGATTGACAATATCTTCCCGGGCGGTAACTCGCCGTTCCAGCCGTTCGTAACCGTGAACAATGTGAGAGTGGATAATCCGGTCGCATCTGTAGTAACGGGTACCGCCGCTGCCATCACGATGACGTCTCTGAATCCCAAACTGAAGCAGCCGGTGGCATGGAACTGGAACTTCGCCGTACAGCGTGAGCTGTTCTGGAATTCGACATTGTCTGTCGCTTATGTGGCGCATCGCGGATACCATGGCTGGGACGTTTATGACATTAATCAAGTCCAGCCAGGAACATTAAATGCAAACCCCGGCGTGAACATTAACGTGCTACGTCCGTACAAGGGATTCGCGGCCATTCAGGAAGAAGAAAGCGTCGTGAATTCCATGTATAACTCGCTGCAGGTTTCCTGGAACCGGCGCTTTAAGTCGGGCTCCATGTTCGGATTCAGTTACACGTTTTCGAAGAGCATGGATAACAGCTCGAATTATCGCGACATCGTCCCCGACACCTACAACACCAGCAATCTCTGGGCCCCCTCGGAATACGATGCCCGGCACATGGCGGTCATCACGTACCAGTACGATCTCCCCTTCTTCAAGGACCAAGCGAAGCTCACTGGCAAGCTGCTCGGCGGGTGGGAGCTCAGCGGTACGATCCAGTTCCAAACGGGTTCGCCCTGCGGGATCGGAACCAACAACGATTTTGCCGGTGTCAGCTCCAACGACCTCGGCAGCTTCGGCTGCGGCTCTCAGGGGCAGTTCTGGGTGCTGAATGGATTTCCGCAGGTCACGGGTAACTTCGCCCCTGGCTTAGGCGCAAACGCAAGTTCGCCGAAGTACTTCACGGCAAACGTGACGCAACCAACGGCAGGCACCTTCAACCTCGAAGGCGGTGTTCGCGACTCTGTCTATCAGCCCGGTTTCCAGGATTGGAATGCCATGCTGTTCAAGAAGTTTGCGATCAACGAACGGAATGCGTTTGAATTCCGGGCGGAAGCGTATGACTTCATCAACCATCCCAACTGGAGTACTCCGAACTTGAATCCGACCTCCGGCACTTTCGGAGAAGTTACCAGCAAAACTGGCCTTGTCCGCACTCTGCAGCTCTCGCTGCGGTATTCGTTCTAAGCTAGAGACTTGCCACCACTCACACCCGCGCGGCCAAGACGCCGTGCGGGTGTTTTTATTTCTGCGATCTTCTTCGCGTTGGCGAGCCAATCGGCACACGCCGAGTTGGGCGCTTTAGCCAGCGCCTTTGCCAATCCGCCGGCGGATTGCCGCATCATGATGCGCTGGTGGTGGTTCGGCCCCGCGGTAAGCGAAACCGAGATCGCACGCGAACTGCGCGTGATGAAGACAGCGGGAATCGGAGGCGTCGAAATTCAGACGGTCTACCCGCTGGCGCTCGACGATCCGCACACCGGCTTTCACAATCAGCCGTATCTCTCCCCCGAATTTCTGAAGTCCCTTCGCTTTGCGGCGGTCACTGCCAGGAGTCTGGGTTTGCGGGTCGATATAACGCTTGGCAGCGGCTGGCCCTACGGCGGCCCTCAAACCCCGATTACCGAAGCCGCCGGACGTTTGCGGATTGAGCCGGTTCCCGTGTCCGAGGGCGCTCGATCCTTAGCCGTGCCTGCCTTAGAGAATGGCGAGAGCCTGATTGCCGCATTCGCCGGCAACGAACGCATTCGCGACATTCACGACGGAAGAGCGTTTCCGCCGTCCGGAACGAAGATGGTGCAGTTCTTCGTTTCCAGCCGAACCGGTCAGCAGGTGAAGCGGGCGAGCATAGGCGCCGAGGGCTTTGTGCTGGATCATTACGACAAGGCCGCGATTGAACATCATATATCGGCCGTAGGCGACCGATTGCTGAGCGCCTTCGGCGACAAGCCGCCGTACGCGGTGTTTAGCGACAGTCTGGAAGTATACGGCTCCGATTGGACGGACGACCTGCCGGCGGAGTTCGCCCGCCGCCGCGGCTACGACCTGATTCCTGATCTGCCTGAGCTGGTAAGCGGCGCCGGAAAGGATTCCGCGAAGGTCCGGCATGATTGGGGTGAAACGCTGACTGAATTGGCCGAAGAGCGTTATCTCACGCCCATCGCCGATTGGGCGCATCGCCATCACACGCGCTTCCGTTCGCAAACCTATGGTACGCCGCCGGTGGTTCTTTCAAGCGCGGTACGCGTCGATCTGCCCGAAGGCGAAGCGGGGCCGCAATGGCGAACGTTCAACACGGCGCGCTGGGCTTCTTCGGCGAATCATCTCTACGGACGAAACGTCACCTCGACGGAAACCTGGACGTGGCTGCACGCACCATCCTTCCGCGCCACCCCGCTCGATATGAAAGCCGAGGCGGATCTGCATTTCATCGAGGGCATCAATCAACTGATCGGCCATGGTTGGCCT
>DASYAX010000229.1:0-10440 GCA_036501045.1 Bryobacteraceae bacterium | reverse complement strand
GAGATCCTCCAGCGCGGTCTCGACGGAGCAGGACGGGAAGTGATCCGTGTCGATACTGAACGACCTTCACACATAGAGTCAGTTGAGGGCGAGACTAAGTTCGACGTACTGCCAGAGTCGCTGATTGAGTTCAATTGGCGTTAAATCGACATTTCACTCATCACCCAAAGTAGGACTATCGAGATGCGAAAAGGGTTTACGAGAAAACCACAAGCGGACGAGCCCACGACGCCAGTCAAGAACTACATCACGCGGAGCGGGCTGCAGCGCCTCCAAGATGAGCACCGGTTTCTGCTCACCAGGGAACGCCCGGCGGTGACGGAGGTGGTGGCGTGGGCTGCCGGCAACGGCGATCGCAGTGAAAACGCCGACTATCAGTATGGCAAGCGGCGGCTGCGGCAGATCGATGGGCGGATTCGCTTTCTCACCAAGCGAATCGAAGCCGCGGAAGTGGTTGACCCGGAAGCTCCGAGAACCGGACAGGAAAGACCGGGGCAGGCAGGGACGAAGCCGAGGGCATTTTTCGGAGCGACCGTGCGCTATGCCAATGCCGCGGGAGTATCGCGAGTGGTGAGCATCGTGGGCACCGACGAGGTCGATCTCAACCGCAACCACATCAGTTGGGTTTCACCTCTGGGGCGCGCGCTGATGAAGTCGGCAGCGGGTGACAGCGTAGTCCTTCAATTGCCGGGCGGCACAGAATATCTGACCGTGCTGGAAGTGGGTTACCAGCGCATTTCTGTGGAACCATTCCGTGAACCACCTGGATCCGAGGCCTCGGCAAAGGGACTCCCTCGCCGACGCTAAATCCGCCTGACGAAGAAGGCACGAAACGGCACAGGGGAACCGTGCTGATCGCGTGACTCAGGAAGTCTGAGCCGCAAAAGCAAAAGCCGCCCGGACGGGCGGCTTCGACTCACGAAAGTCTCAACTTACAGGGTAGATTCGATCTCGAATCCCCACGCCTCGAGCAAAGGCTCAGGGATGTACTTGGAATTCTTGTTGCGGCGCGCCCATTCCCGCAGCCGGGTGGAACGGAGATACTGGTCAGGAGTCAGCTTGTACTCCTTTACGACCTGCTCGAATTCGGTGACCGTGGGGATGACCGGTCCAATCGGTTCGGGTTTTCCCCAGTTCGGATTACCGCGTCTTTTCGCCATGAATTATGCCTCGTACCTGGTGTCAAATGTTTGATGCGCTACACAGTTAGATTCCGGCGACTTGCCGGAGGATTCCAAAATCCCGGCGGCGCATTCCACAGATAAACAGATAAACAGAATGAAAATGCAGGAAAACTGCTTGGGACGGTCAAAAGTCAGCCGGAACTCGACGATTTTACGTCACTCCGGCCGAAAGTCAATGATCAGTTTCGCCGGTATTGGTTAACTGCCCTCAAATGATGGATTTGCTTGAGATACCTTCCCGTTTTGGATTCAAAGTAGTCACCACGCGCCGATCGCGGCGAGTGGTTACCAGTGTAACCACTTGGTCTTTGCAAGTCTTAAATTATCAAAGAGTTACTGGTAGAGTGCCGATTGAAGCCTGAGCCGTGGATACCGGTCTGCAATCCTTATTGTTGTGCACCGACGACAAAGTCGTCAGGGTGCTGCGCCGCGTCCTGAGCGAAATGGACATCGGGATTGAGCTTTGTTCCGACGCCGACGCTGCCATGCAGAAGCTTACCCGGCAGCGATTTGAGGCAGTAATCGTTGACTGCACCTCTCATGCCTCAGCAATCAGCGTACTAAAAGGTGTCCGCTCAGCCCCGGCCAACCGGCGGGCGATCGCGGTCGCGGTAGTTGAAGCTGACAATGCAAGCGGGGGCCATGCCGCCGGCAAACAGGTATTTTCTGTCGGCGCCCACTTCGTACTTTTCAAGCCGCTTGCCCTGGAGCGTACCCGCTCAAGTTTTCGTGCCGTGCGCGCCCTGATGAAGCGGGAACGGCGCCGCCATGCGCGTATTCCCATCGAACTCACGGTGGAAGTCGGCATTGAGGGCAAAGGCAACTGGCGGGCAAGCACGTCCGACCTCGGCGAAAACGGCATGGCATTGAAAATTCAGAACATGAAGCTGCCAGCCAGTTTTCCTTTGAAGTTCACTTTGCCGGGTAGTTCCCGGATCATCAGTTGTACTGGAGAAGTCGCCTGGCAAGGGAACCAGCTCGCGGGCATTCGATTTTCTGAAATCGCCGCTGAGTCAAGCGACCAGCTCAAGCAGTGGATTGAGCGCCAGCTGCTCGGAGCCGAAGCCGAAGAGGTCACCGTAAGCTGCAAGCTTACTGATCTGAGCCTGAGCGCATGCTATCTGCAAACCGAATCGCCGTTTCCGGTACGCACGCGTTTGCGCCTGATGATGAAGGTCGGCGAGTTGACTCTGCAGATCGAGGGAATTGTTCGCGTAATGCATCCCGGGGCGGGCATGGGAGTCGAATTCACGCAGCACACCGGTATGCAAAAAATAAAGGTAGAAGAATTCATCCAAACGCTGGTGAATAGTGAAGGCGCTGTTCCTGATCTGCAAGTGCGACCCGACTCCATTGATAACAGCGCAACTACCGAGTGGGAAATTCCGCCTGACAGCACCGACCCTTTGCTTTCACTTTTTGCCGCCAAGGCCGACATTGATCCGGAATCGTTTCAGCTTGAATTGAAGAAACAACGAGGAGCAGAAGTAGAAGCATAGATTTCCGCGTTCGGCATCAGCGTTTGGCGCCAGGTTTCTAAGCCTTCCTTCGTGCCGCTTAGTGTCCTTCGTGGTCAATGTTTTGGCCCTAGTTGATTTATTAACCCTCGAATCGCCAAAGCTCCAAAGCCTGCCACTCACGCTTCCGCTGCGCCTTGCAGCGCCGCTATCGCTTCTTCCGGACTGGCGAAGATCAGAAATAAATCCTGCACGCGGGTAATTTCAAAAAGCTTCTGCACCCGAGGATTGATGCCGCTCAATATCATTTTGCGCCCTGCCTTTTGGCGCGACACAAACGCGCTCACCAGCAAACCCAATCCGGCGGAATCAACATAAGGGACATCGGACAAATCAAGGATCAGGGTCGGGGCCGGCTCTTCACGGCGAATGGCATTCTGGAAAATCGGACCATTGTTGGCCGTGAGCGGCCCCTGCAGCGAAAGCACCTCGTGTGAAGGAAACTCTCCCGATCGGTCGATAACCAATTCTTCGGTCATGGGCTGAGGATTGTAGGCGAATCCGGCGCCTGGTATCAAGTATCCAACAGTACACGGAAGGTACGCGCTGGTCGCCGAACGCGTCTCATTCTTGGAAGGTCACACACACCCCGTTGGGGTCAATCGCGCCGAACTCTTTTGTTCCCCAAGGCTTGGTTTGCAAAGGACCATTGGGATGCACTTTGCCGCCGCGTTTCTGGAATTCGGAATACAAAGCCTCGATGCCCGTTACTGCGAGTCGCACTATGGTTTGGTCGCCGACTTTCCTTGCAAGAGTCTTGTCGTCCATGCCGGATATGTGCAGGTATGCTTCGCCGCGGTTGATTCCTGCGTAGGTTGGTGGAGTGTTGTCGCGAAAGGTCTCTTTGAAGCCGCAGACTTCTGTCCACCAGCGTAGCGATTCGGCGGCGTCCGCGGCAGGCAGAACGGGGATAGCGCCTTTGATGATCGGTTCCATTAAAGAAGCTTAGACGAATTCAGCTTGCGCTGCGCCAAGGGTACTCTCGGAAAGTCATTCGCGACATATTTAGCGCCGGCGGCGCCAGCCGAGCCACAAGCCGAGTCCGATACCCGCGAACACTGCTCCAGTCAGCTTCTTCCGGTCGGAAATGGGAACGAAGCGGGTTTGATGGTCAGTTATTTCGATGACCCCGACTGGAATTGCTCGTGCTCCTCCTCCGCCCCCACCGCCTTCGCCTCGAGCTCGAGACTCGCCGACACCGCCCGTACCTGCGCCCGCCCCATAGCCATAAATTATCCTTGCAACGGGCACGACCGTCTTCCCTTGGGCCGCGATGGGTTCACCATAGACCGCCTTAACATTGGCCTGGCTGAGAATGCTTTCCTTGAGCGATTGCAAAAGAGCTAAGCTGCTGCTCATCTTCGGGACCTCCATCTAGTTTTCTACAAGAATCTATGCAAAATTAACAAGGGAAGGTGGGGGGCGAATGGCGAATCGCCAAGTCAACGAGCTACTCTCGTGCAAAGATTTTCACAGTTTGCATTGCGGAAGCGCCGGTCGCGGAGCGGTAGTCAGGGATGCGAAATCTTACCCAGCACGGCTGCGCGATGGGCGCCGGTGGCTGAGGGCACGTTCGACGGGCGCCGGTGCCAGCTTTCAAATGCCAGCGCCGCGAACGCCACCGCTTCCTTGGCTTCCTCTGGAATTCCGAATGCGTCGGAGGTGCGCAGCTGCAGCCCGATGGCGCGGAGTTCACCCGCCAGCATTGACATCAGCGTGGGGTTGCGCGTGCCTCCGCCTGAAGCAATGACTTCAGAGAATTCTGCGTGCGGCAGCAGGTAGCGCTTCACGGCATCGGCTATCGAAGCAGCGGTCAAAGCCGTGGCGGTGGCGACCAGGTCGTTTTTGTGAGAGCCTGCCCCAGCCTTCGCGTTTTTCAAAGCGCGGGAGCGGCGAAGCGCCTCCCGAAACTGCTGCACGAACACGCGCCCGAATTCCTCGCGTCCCGCGGTCTTCGGCGGCGGCAAGCGGAAAAAACCGCGATGCAGGAATTTCTCGACTACGTGCGGCAGAACTCGGCCGCCGGCCGCGAGCTTTCCCTGACGGTCAAACGGCTGGCCGAAGAGTTCTCCCGCGAGCGCATCGATCACCATGTTGCCCGGCCCGGTGTCAAAGGCAGCGACGTCGTTAAGAGCCGCAGCCGCGGGAATCGCGGTTACATTCGCAATGCCGCCGATATTGAGAGCGATTCGGCCGATGCGATTGTCGCGATAGAGGCGGTAATCAAGGAAGGGAACCAGCGGCGCGCCCTGGCCACTGGCGGCCATGTCGGCCGGGCGAAAATCTGAAACCACCGGCACGCCCACCAGCGCCGCGATGCGCGCAGCTTCGCCGGTTTGCCAGGTGACCGCCAGCTTTCTTCCGAGAAAGTTCGATGCCACGCCCTGGTGATAAATCGTCTGCCCGTGGCAGCCGACGAGTTCCGCTTTCACTCGCAGCTTCTTCTCTGCGGCGACGACTGCCTCGCCGTAAAGCTCTCCCAGCAGAAAATTCAAACGCGCTAGATCCGCCACGCTCGCGCTTTTCGAATTCATTGCGCCCAGCACCGCCCTCCGCACCGCGGCAGGATATGCGAAAGCTGAGTGTCCGAGCAGCTTCAGCTTCAGCCGCGGCCCGCTGCCGAGAATATCCACCAGCGCCACGTCGATGCCGTCGGCCGAGGTCCCGCTCATCACCCCGGCCACGATCATCTTCCGGCTCCCGCCGCCGTCGCTCCCGGCATGGCGCTGTAGCGGACCTGCTCGCTGAACTCCCACAACTGGCGGGAGAGCCGCGCGATCTTTTCTTCCGAAGGGGCCGAGCCAATGCGCAAAAAACGAGCATGTTTGCGCTTGAACAGCTGCACGCGTTTGACTGATTCCGTCACCCGGCGGCGGAACCGCGCGTCGCGCTCGCATTCTTTTGTCATCTTTGCAAACGCTCGCTCAATGCCGCCTGGTTCGCGGCAGATCAGGCACAAGTCTCCGCCGGCGCGCACAAATTCCATCGCTGCCTCTTCGACCGGGGCCGCCTTCAGCACTCCGCCCATTTCAAGATCGTCCGAGACGATCAGGCCGCGGTAGCCGATCTTTTTTCGCAGCACCTCGCGGATCCAGTATTGCGAAAGCGAGGCCGGCAGGCGGTCGCGCGTGACCGCCGGATAGTTGGCATGATTGACCAGCACCATGGGAAGTTCGCGCTTCATCACCCGGTAGGGAACCAGATCCTCGTCCCACAGAGCGTTGAAACCCTTCCTGATGACCGGCAGGTCGTGGTGCGAATCCAGATTGCCTTCTCCGAGGCCGGGGAAATGCTTGCCTGATCCAGTTACGCCCGCCGAGCGCAATCCGGCGAGAAATTCGCGCGCATAAACAATGACGTCTTTCGGCTGAATGGAAAAGGCCCGCGAACTCATCACCGCGCGCGAAGCTTCGAAGGCCAGATCGAGCACCGGCGCGAGGTCGGTGTTGAAGCCCATGGCGCAGCAGGCCTTGCCGAACACCTGGCCGTGCCGGTGATAGAGTTTGCGATTGCCGGTGGCAAAAACGTCCGCCGCCGAAGGCGCGGGGCCGGTCACGTTGCGGAAGCGGTCCACGCGTCCGCCTTCAAGGTCCACCATGGTGAACAGAGGCTCGTGCACGCACGCCTGGCAATCTCTGAGCAGCCGGTGGGTCTGCTGCGCGTTCACGATGTTGCGGGCAAACAGGATTACGCCCGCAGGTTGAACCCAGGTGAGCATCTCGGCCAGCTGCGGCGACATGGCGGTGCCGTCAAAGCCGATGACGAGAAGCTGGCCGACGCCGTCGAAACCCCGAAAGCTGGTTTTGCCTGCTGTCTTTTTTGGTAAGCCCATGCGAATGAATCAGAAGATGAATCAGTAGCAGCATATCAAGATTCGCCGGACAGAATTAAGGCAAGATGCTCACTGTACCTGCTTCTTCAACTCCGCCAGCAGATTCAGTCCGGCAAGCGGGGTCAGGTTATTCAGATCGACTTCGCGCAGCTGCTCGAGCACCGGTTGTGATAGAGGAGTGAAGATGGTCAGCTGCGCCGCCCGCGGAACAGGCGCATCGCCCGACGCAAGCTGCGCGCTCAGCCGGGATTCTGCGTTCTCGTGTTCGGCCAGCACCTCGCGCGCCCGCCGCACCACTTCATCGGGAAGCCCGGCGAGCTTGGCCACTTCAATACCGTAACTGCGATCGGCCGCGCCCGCCTCTACCTTGCGCAGGAACACGATGCCGCCGCCGGTTTCCTTCACCGCCACGTGATAGTTCTTTACCCCGGATAGTTGCTCGGCCAGTTCGGTCAACTCGAAATAATGCGTGGCAAACAGCGTTTTCGCCCGGGTGCGGGCGTGCAGGTATTCGATCGCCGCCCAGGCGATGGCTAGGCCGTCGTAGGTCGAGGTGCCACGCCCGACTTCGTCGAGCAGGATGAGTGAGTTTGGGGTCGCGGTGTTTAAGATCGCGGCGGTCTCAGTCATCTCCACCATGAAAGTCGAGCGTCCGCGCGCCAGATTGTCGCTGGCCCCAATGCGGGTGAACACCCGGTCGACGATGCCGAGCCGCGCCCGGGTTGCCGGAACAAACGATCCCATCTGCGCCATGATCACCGCCAGCGCCGTCTGCCGCAGGTAAGTGGACTTGCCGCCCATGTTCGGCCCGGTCAGGACCAGAGTATTTTGCGTAGTCGAATTCAGGTAGAGATCGTTGGGCACGTAGCGGCTGCGCTCCGCCCCGCCGGCAGATTCCTGCAGTTCGATCACGGGATGGCGGCCGGCGATGATTTCGATGTCTCCGCTATCGTCGAATTGAGGACGGCAGTAGTTCCGCGCCGCCGCCAGCTGGGCGAAGGCCGCCAGCACGTCCACTTCGGCGAGGGCCAGAGCGGTCTGGCGGATGCGCCGCGCTTCGGCGGCAATCGCCGACCGCAGCGCGGCAAAAATCCGGCGCTCGATTCCGACCAGCTTCTCCTGGGCGTCGAGTATCTGGGCCTCGTACTGCTTGAGTTCGGGGGTAGTAAAGCGCTCGGCGTTGACCAGCGTCTGCCGCCGCTCGTAATCGGCAGGCACCAGTTGCAGGTTGGCCTTCGAGATTTCGAGGTAGTAACCGAAGACGGAATTGAAGCGCACTTTCAGCGAAGAAATTCCGCTGCGCTGGCGCTCCCGCTGCTCCATCGCGGCCAGAAACTGTTTGCCGTTGCGGCTGAGTTCATGCAGATGGTCAAGCTCCGCGTCCGCGCCGCGGGCGATGACTCCGCCTTCGGAGAGCGAGATCGGGGGCTCGGCAACAATGGTTTGTTCGATGCGCTCGCGGACGTCTGCGAGTTCGTCGATGGCCGCATGCAGGGCTTGCAGCCGGGCAGACTTGCGTGTCCCGAGCGCCGACTTCACCCGGGGAATGCTTCCGAGCGAGGCGGCCAGCGAAGTGAGATCACGCGGGTTGGCGGTTTCAAGCGTTACCCGGCTCAGCAGCCGCTCGAGATCAAAAACTCCCCCGAGCGCTTTACGCAACTCCTCGCGGGCAATGGTCTGGGTCTTGAACTCCTCCACTGCGTCGAGGCGCTGGTTGATTTCGAGTTCGTCTAAGGCCGGCCGCAGCATCCAGGCCCGCAGCAGGCGCTTGCCCATCGGAGTAATGGTGGCATCGAGCGAACGAAACAGGGTCACGCCGGCGTCGCTGCCGGCAAACGAAGGTTCGATCAGTTCGAGATTTCTAGTGGTCACCGCGTCCAGCAAGAGGCAGGTTTGCCGCTCGTAGTACCCGATGCGGTCAATGTGGTCGAGCCTTCCGCGCTGGGTGGAGCGGACGTAGTGCAGGATTGCGCCGGCCGCAGCCGCGGCCGCCGGTTTGCCGGCCAGGCCAAAGCCCTCGAGCGACAGCACTCCGAACTGATTTTCAACCAGCGGGACGGCATGGTCGGGAGCGAATATCCAGTCATCGAGCGGGGTCAGGGCCCAGGGGCAGGTTGCCGCGTTCAGAGCGGCGGGGACGCCCAAGCTTCCAGCTTGTCTCTTGTCAAACAGCGGCGCAGAACTCGAATAGAGAAGTTCCTTCGGGCGCAGCTGATCGAGCTCATCCTGAATTCTTTGCTCCGCGTCTGCCCCCCAAAATTCCGTCGCCCGGAACTCGCCGGTTGAAAGATCAAGCGCGGCGAATCCGGCGCGGATTTTCTTGCCTTCAACCCGGTGCTTGCCATTGCCGCCGGTTGCAGGCTGGCTCTCGATCGACACTACCGCCGCCAGAAAATTATTCTCTTCGGCGTTCAGCGAGGAGTCGGCCGCTGTCCCCGGCGTGACCACCCGCGTCACTTCCCGGCGGACGAGTTTTTGCCGGGGTCCCCATGCGGCACGGTTTTCGCCGGATGGGCTGCGGACTTGGGGGTCTTCGACCTGTTCGCAGATCGCCACCTTGTATCCCCGGCGGATCAGCTTCGCGATGTAGCCCTCGGCGGCGTGATGGGGCACCCCGCACATGGGAATGGCGACGCCCTTTTCCTTGTTGCGCGAGGTGAGTGTGATCTGCAGCTCTTTCGAAGCCAGCACCGCGTCTTCAAAGAACATCTCGTAAAAGTCGCCCAGGCGGAAAAACAAGAGCGCCGCCGGGTGCTCTTGTTTGATCGCGGAATATTGCCGCATCAGCGGCGTCGAGGGCTCGGACATGCGATTGCCGGAAATCAGTTGCTAGTTGCCAGTGTTCAGTGGCCAGTAACGTCAAAAGCTTTTAACCGCAAAGATCGCAGAGTGCGCAAAGACGTCAAACCACACAGAGAAAAGCTCGAACCTGATTTTCTCGGCTCGCTCGGCGTCCTCGGCGGTAAGCTTTTGACGTTACTGGCAACAGGCGACTGACCACTGGCCACTGGCAACACTTCGTCACTATAGCTCCGGCCCCGCCTGTGGACGGGGTGGAAAACGCGTCCTTTACGCCCTTGGTGCTAGAAAGGCATTGCACGCCGAGAACGCCGAGACGACGTGAATCAATTGCTTTCACTCATCACTAACCACTGGCAACTAGCTACTGACTACTGACCACTGCTTACTAGGCACCGCCCCCATGCGATAATCCTTCTCTTATGGAACTGCGCAAAGACCCCATCACCCGCTCCTGGGTGCTGGTCGGCGACGATGTCCCGGAAACTGCGCCCAAGGCCTCGGCTCCGTGCCGCTTCTGTCCCGGTTCCACCGAGAAGACGCAACAGATCTCCAGCCGATCAGGGCTGCGCGGATTCCCCTGGTCCGCGCGTGCCGTGGTTCATCCGACCGCGGTGTATCACATTGAGGGCGAAGCCGAGCGCCGGGGGCAGGGAATGTATGACCATATGTCCACGCTGGGCGCGCACGAAATCCTGCTCGAGAACCCGCGCCACGACCGGCATCTGTGGAACGCGGACGAAGACGAGATTCAGCAGTTTCTGCTGCTGATCGCGCAGCGCATTCAGGATCTCAAGGGCGACGCCCGCTTCCGCTATGTCAGCGTGTTCAAAAATTATGGCGCGCCCGCCGGCCAGGAGTTCGAGCACCCCAACGCGCAGCTCACTGCCACCACCTTCATTCCCCGCCGCGTGCTTTATGAGTTGCGGGCCGCCTACGATTTCTACAAACAAAAAGAACGCTGCGTTTTCTGCGACATCGTCACCCAGGAAATGACCGAAGGCCAGCGCCTGGTCGAAGCCCGCGGCGACTTCGTCGCCTTGTGTCCCTATGCTTCGCGCACGCCCTACGAAACCTGGATTCTGCCCCGGCCGCACGATTCCGCGTT